>JBKQMT010000008.1:0-14913 GCA_052146595.1 Acidimicrobiales bacterium | reverse complement strand
TCTCCGCCGCGGTCACCCAGGGCCGGTGCGAGACACAGCGCACCCCTCGCCCGCCGATCACGAACTCGGACCACCGCTCGTCGATGCGGCCCGCGGCCGTCTCGGGCTCGAGCGCTCCCACCAGCACCGGGTAGTACCAGTCCATCGCGAATTCGTCCTTGGGCGCGAACCCGCCCGAGCCGTGGGCGACGGCGTGGCGCAGGCGGCCGGCGGCGAGCTCCCATTCCGGGCGCTCGAGGCCGAGCTGAAAGGCGCAGGCGATGGCGCACCGGAGGCTGAAGTACGCCGAGGCGGAGCCTGTCAGCAGCCCGTAGCTAGCCGGCGTCCCGTCAGCCTCGACCGACCACAACAGCTCCCCGCCGGGGCGCTGCCGGCCGATCACAAATCCCATGGCCCGCTCGACCGGCTCCCAGAGATCCTCCAGGAAACCGGAGTCACCCGTGGCGAGAAAGTGGTGCCACACACCCGTCGCCACGTAAGCAGAGACGTTGGTGTCCAGTCGGGGCTCCTGGACCTCGCCGCTCGCCAGGTAGTAGGTGTGCCACGCCCCGTCGGCGCGCTGGGTCGCCCGCAGCCACTCGAAGGCGCGCTCGGCCTCCCGCACGGCACCCCCCACACTGAGCGCCATGGCCGCCTCGACGTGGTTCCACGGGTCGGCGTGACCGCCGGCAAACCACGGGATCATGCCGTTTCCCAACTGGACGGCACGGATCCACTCGATCGAGTCGGCGATCGGCGTGCCGGCGATCGGCGTGCCGGCGATCGGCCTGCCGGCGATCCGGTCGCCGGCGACCTGGCGGAGGGGCGTCATCATCGCTCTGCGCGCACCAGGTAGGCGACGAGGCTCTTGCCCAACAAGGGGTTGAGGATCCTCTCGGGGACACGCGTCAGCGGCGTGTGAGCCGTTATGTCCCACACCAGGAGACGGTGGTAGCTGCGCACGGCCAGGCAGCGGTCGTTGTCCACTCCCACGAGGCACCGGAGCCACCAGTAAGGGCTGTGCAGGGCGTGCGCGTGGTGGGTCGTGACGAGCTCGAGACCTGCCTTGTCGAACCGCTCGAGCAACTGGCGGCGCCGGTAGATGCGCACGTGACCGCCCGGGACGGCGTGATAGCGCTCCGAGAGCGCCCAGTTGACGAGCTCGGGCCCGTAGCGGGGCACGCTTATGGCGAGCAGGCCTCCGGGGCGAAGCACGCGGGCGAGCTCGGCCATGGCCGAGGAGTCGTCGGGCAGGTGCTCGAGCACCTCGGCACAGATGACCTTGTCGAAAGCCCCGTCAGGAAACGGCAGACCCAGCGCGTCACCTCTCACCACCACCCCCGCCCCGCTCTCGGGAACCTCTCCGGCCGCGATCATGGCTGCCATCAGCCCGGTGACGCCTTTGACCTCGACCGGGTCGGAATCGAGGGCGACGACGAGCGCGCCGCGTCGCAGGCACTCAAAAGCGTGCCGGCCCGCGCCACAGCCCAGGTCGAGGACACGCTCGCCGGGGCGCAGGCCGAGACGGCCGAAGTCGACAGTCAGCACGCCAGAAGCTCGAGGTACTGCTCTGCGGTGGCCCGGGCGGTCACTGGCCAGGTGAAGCGCTCGACGACACGCCTGCGGCCGGCATCGCCGAGGCGGTGGCGGAGAACCTCGTCCGAGAGCACCACCCCGATCGCCCGGGCGAGCGCGTCCGGATCGTCGGGTGGCACGAGCAGCGCCGACACGCCGTTCGGGCCCGCCACCTCGGGCAGGGCGCCGCCGGTGGTGGCGATGAGCGGCACGCCGCAAGCCATCGCCTCGATCGCCGGCAGAGAGAAGCCCTCGTAGAGCGACGGCACGACGGCGAGCTCCGCCTCGGCGTATAGATCGACGATCTCCTGGTCGCTCAGACCGGAAACGAAACGGACCGCCCGCGCCAGGCCGAGCCGGTCCAGCGCGGCAGGGATCGAGCTGCCGTCTCGCAGTCGTCCCACGACCACCAGATGGGCGTCCTCGCGCTCGGCGCGCACCTTCGCGAGCGCCTCTAGGAGCGGGACGAGCCCTTTCATGGGCACGTCGGAGCTCGCCGTCGTCATGATCCTGCCCGGCACCCGCACGACAGCCGGCATCGGCCGGAAGACCGAGCTGTCGACGCCGACGGGGACGACGGCAATGCGCTCGAGCTCGACGCCGAGCTGCTCGGCGATGTCGCGCCGCGACGACTCGGAGACGGTCACCACGCGCTTGATCTGGCGCGCCACGCGCGCCTGCATCCCGACGAAGCCGTACCAGCGCCGCAGTGTCAGGCGCCGCTGCCATCGGTCGGCGTGGGCGAGGTCGAGCTCGCGGTCGACGGTGATGGGATGATGAATCGTCGCGAGCACGGGCCAGCCGTCTTTCACCATGCCGGCGACACCCCGCCCGAGGCTCTGATTGTCGTGGACGAGGTCGAAATCCGAGCGGCGCCCGGCGAGCAAGCGGCGCGCCCGCAGGCTGAACGTGAGCGGCTCGGGAAAGCCTGCCGTGCACATGAGCGCGAACTCGAGGACGTCTGTCGGAGAGGTGAACTCGCGCAGTTTCGGGACGCGAAACGGGTCCGGCTCCCGGTAAAGGTCCAGGCTCGCAACCTTGACCAGCTCCACCGGCTCCTCGAGCTCGGGATAGGGCGGCCCGGAGAACACCGTCACCGAGTGCCCGAGCGCCGCGAGCTCGCGCGTCAGATGACGCGTGTATACACCCTGGCCGCCACAGCGCGGATTGCCTCTGTAGACGAGGTACGCAATACGCAGGCAGCGGGGCCGATACGGCTCTGACATAGCCGTCTAGCCTCTCCCGCACCGTCCCCATAAGCAAGCGCTCGCCCGCCTCGCCGAGCGCCGGGACCCTACCAGCCCGGTCAAGTTCTCACTACTATGGAGCCGTGCGGATCGCCGTGTGCCGATCGCGCTGGGCTTGCTCCTGATGGCAACTGACATCATCCACCTTTCTGGCATAGTCCGCAGCCCGCTGCTCGGCAGCGACGGGGAACGGATCGGCCGCGTCGAGGACCTGATCGCCCGTCCCGGCGAACAGGCACATCCACCCGTGAGCGGGATCGTCGCGACGATCGGCCGCCGGCAGCTCTTCGTGCCGATGTCGCTCGTCGGGACCGTTCGCCCCGGCTGCGTCCAACTCCAGGGCGAGACCCTCAATCTGGCCCGTTTCGAGCGGCGGCCAGGCGAGCTGCTCTTGGCAAGGGACTTGTCGGCGAGGCACCTGATCAACATCGTCGGCGCACGGCTCATCCGGGCGAACGAGATCGAGCTCGCCTTCGTCGACGGCACCTTGGAAGTCATCGGAGTCGACCCCACGAGCCGGCCGGTCCTTCGCCGGCTGCTCCCGCGCGTGCTCGCCCAACGCATACCGGCAAAGGCCATCGTGGACTGGGAGAGCATCCAGCCGTTCGTCGCCCACGTGCCGACGGCCATGCTCCGCATCCCCTACCGCAAGCTCGCCCGTCTCCACCCCGCCCAGATCGCCGACCTCGTCGAGGCGGCCTCGCACGAGGAGGGCGAGGAGATCATCAATGCCGTCGGTCAGGACCTCGAGCTCGAGGCGGACGTCTTCGAGGAGCTGGACACCGGCCATCAGCTCGAGTTCTTGCGCACGCGCTCGGACAAGGAAGCGGCCCGCCTCCTGGCGACGATGGCACCTGACGATGCAGCCGACCTGATCGCCGATCTCGATCAGGACCGCCGGCTCGCGGTCCTCGAGGCGTTGCCCCAGCCGGACCAGACCAAGGTCCGGGCCCTGCTCAGCTACAACCCCGAAACCGCGGGCGGGCTGATGAGCCCTGAATTCCTCTCCCTGCCCGGCGACACGGCCGTCTCGGAAGCGCTCGAGGAGATCCGCCGCAGCCCGGTGGCACCCGAGGCGCTCGGAGTCATCTACACCACGGACGAAGAGGGCCGGCTCACCGGCACGGCCTCGGTCGTCCGGCTCCTGAAGAGCCCGTCGGCGGCGCGCATCGGTGAGGTGGCCGACCTCGACCCGGTCGCGGTGAGACCCGATGCCGACCTGCACGCGATCGTCCGGAGAATGTCGGACTTCAACCTCGCCGCCGCACCCGTCATCGACGATGAGCACCACATGATCGGTGTCGTCACCGTCGACGACGTGCTCGAGCTTCTCCTGCCGACCGGGTGGCGACGCGACTTCGGGATGACGACCGCCGACGAGTAAGAGCGCGCCGGCTCGCCCTGCCGGGAGCGCAAGCTCGCATCTGTAAGACTCGATCTTGCAAGTCCGGGACGCCTCCGCCAGGTGGACTGGAAGTCAGCTCTCACGACTAGGATTGTGCCCGCAAGCAGCCACGCCTTCTCCGGAGACGGTGGGCGCAGTGCACCCGGTGTCATCGCCGGGCTGAAGCCGGTACCCGCCGGCGTCACTCGCTCAAGGCAGGTTGACGATGGGTCAGGAAACGGAGCAACCCTGAGTACCGACGGTTGGTTACCGGACCAACTTCACGCGTGCGCAACCGAGGAGGAGCGACTGCTCCGCTGAGGCCTGCTTGACCTCTGTGTGCGTGCGCAACCGATAGCGCCCACGCACACCCACTACGCCAACGATGGCGCGAGAGGTCACCATGGTCGAAAAGCTGCTTCCAGGCGACGAGGAGGAGGCGAACGAGACCCTCCTCGGCGACGAAACCGGGCCCGAAGAGCACTTCGACGCGCCCAGCGCCGTCCTCGACAGCGCCCACGTGGGCGACATTCAGGGGGCCTTCGGAACGATCCGCGAGCACGACCTCGCTGCCCGGCGGTCCTGGGGCAAAAAGCTCCTCACCCTGCTCGCCATCATCGGGCCGGGCCTGATCGTGATGGTGGGCGACAACGACGCCGGGGGCGTCTCGACATACGCCCAGGCCGGCCAGAACTACGGCCTGAGCCTGCTGTGGACCCTGCCCCTGCTCATCCCCGTCCTCATCGTCAACCAGGAGATGGTCGTGCGCCTCGGAGCGGTGACCGGCGTCGGCCACGCCCGGCTGATCAACGAGCGCTTCGGGAAGTTCTGGGGGGCCTTCTCCGTCGGCGACCTGTTCATCTTGAACTTCCTCACGATCGTCACCGAGTTCATCGGGGTGAGCCTCGCCCTCGGCTACTTCGGCATCTCCCCATACATCTCGGTCCCGATCGCCGCGGTCGGCCTGATCGCCATAACCACCTCGGGCAGCTTCCGCCGCTGGGAACGCTTCATGTTCATCTTCGTGGCGATGAACTTCCTCGTCATCCCGCTCGTGATCCTGGTCCACCCCCACGCCGGCCCTGTGCTGCACGGGTTCCTGGTACCGGGCGCTCAAGGCGGCATGTCGTCGACGGCTGTGCTCTTGATCATCGCCATCGTCGGGACGACAGTCGCGCCCTGGCAGCTTTTCTTTCAGCAGTCCAACATCGTCGACAAGCGGATCACGCCACGCTGGATCAACTACGAGCGGGCCGACACCGTGATTGGTTCGCTCGTCGTGGTGATCGCGGCCGCAGCGCTCGTCATCACCCCGGCCTTCGCCTTCCGGGGCACCGCCTTCGCCGGTCACTTCGTCAACGCGGAGCAGGTCGCCCGCGCTCTCGAACACGTCGTCGGGCACGGCACGGGACCGCTCTTCGCACTCGTGCTGCTCAATGCCTCGATAATCGGAGCCGCCGCCGTCACGCTGTCCACGTCATACGCCTTCGGTGACGTGTTCGGGCTCCACCATTCTCTTCACCGAAGCTTCGCCGACGCCAAGCAGTTCTACGTCCTGTTCAGCTCGCTGGTGATCTGCGCGGCGGCAATCGTGCTGATCCCGCGCGCGCCGTTAGGGCTGATCACGACCTCAGTGCAGGCTCTGGCCGGAGTTCTCCTGCCGAGCGCGACCGTGTTCCTGCTGTTGCTCTGCAACGACAAGGAGGTCCTCGGGCCCTGGGTCAACCGCCCGTGGCTGAACGTGCTGGCCGGCTTCATCGTGGCCGTGCTGCTGGCGCTTTCTCTGATACTGATGGCGACGACGGTCTTTTCCGGTCTTGACGTCGTCAGTTTCGCCTTGGTCCTCGGCGCCATCATCGTGGCGGCCTTCTCGGCCGTCGGCGTATGGTCACTCCTGCCACCCCAGCGCGCTCGGCGCGCCGCCGCCCGCCTCGCCGCGGCCAACGTCCATGAGCCCGCGGTTCGGCGTGAGACCTGGCGGATGCCGCCGCTCGCCCTCCTCGAGCGTCCCGTCTGGTCGCGCGGGCGCACCTTCTCGATGTGGATCCTGCGCCTCTACCTGGTCGCGGCGGTAGTGCTGCTCATCGTCAAGGCCGTGCAGCTCGGCACGGCTCACTGAGGACACACCCAGGCGCAGGTTCTCGGCGCGGCCTCTCGGCTCAGGACACGGCGGGCTAACCTCCCCCAGGTGGATTTCCCCGGCGATGAGCGGAGAGAGCCTCCAGGGCAACTCCGGGCGGAGCCGGGGCTCGCGCCGGAGGATCTGCGCGAGATCGACAAGCTCGCCGCGACCTGCGTCGCAACAGACGGTGGCCGCCTCAAGCTCGAACGACGAACCCTCGAGACGAGACCCCCCGAACAGGTCAACGACTTCTTGTGGGTCGGGCCCCGTGGCGTGGTCGGTTTCCTTGGCCTCTACGGCTTCCGGCCGGACCAGCTCGAGATCTGCGGGATGGTCCATCCCTCCCACCGCCGCCAGGGCGTCTTCTCCCGGCTGTTCGAGGCCGCGATCGCCGAGGCGAACACCCGGAACGCGCCGCAAGTGCTCTTGGTCGTGGACCGGCTCTACACGGCCGGGGCCGCCTTTGCCCGCTCGGTCGGGGGAGAGCTCGAGCACTCCGAGCACCGCATGGTGCTGCGGCGCGAACCTGCCGCTTTCGCTCCCGACCCGCTCATCAAGGTACGCCAGGCCGAGCGGGGCGACGTCGCCTTCGTCGTCGCCTGCCTGGGGGAGGCCTTCGGCCTACCCATGGAGCAACTGAGCAACGACGAGATGGAAGCATTCGTCAGGCATCTCCCGGGGACCCTCGTCATCGATCGTTCAGGCGAGCCGGTCGGGATGGTCCGCGTCGAGCGCAGCGACGACACGGCAGACATCTACGGGTTCGCGATCTCGGCGCAGTTCCGGGGTCGTGGGATCGGCCGGCAGGTGCTGTCAGGCCTCTCCCGAGACCTCGTCGCCCAAGGCCTGAGAACGGTGGGGCTCGAAGTCTCGTGCAGCAACGACAGCGCGCTTGGCCTCTATCTGAGCTGCGGGTTCGACGTGACGGGGACAGAGGACTACTTCGCCGTGTCGCTGAGGCAGGCGTCAGAGCCCTAAGTTGGCGCTATGCGCTATCGAACACTCGGAGGAACCGGCGTCGAGGTGAGTCCCTACTGCCTCGGCGCCATGATGCTCGGCCAATGGGGTAACCCGGACCACGACGAGGGGGTGCGCATCGTGCACGCCGCGCTCGATGCAGGCATCAACTTCATAGACACCGCAGACGTCTACTCCGCCGGCGAGTCCGAGGAGATCGTCGGCAAGGCCTTGAAGGGAAGGCGCGACGACGTCGTGCTCGCCACGAAGGTCCACGGCAGCATGGGCCCGGGCCAGAACCGCTCAGGCAACTCCCGTCGCTGGATCCGCTACGAGGTCGAGCAGAGCTTGCGGCGACTCGGCACCGACTGGATCGACCTGTACCAGATCCACCGCCCAGAACCCCGCACCGACATAGAAGAGACCTTGTCGGTGCTGACCGACCTCGTCCGCGAGGGCAAGGTCCGCGCCATTGGTTGCTCGACGTTCCCGGCCGAGCTCATCGTCGAGGCGCACTGGGCGGCCGAGAGGCGTGCCCTCGAGCGATTCCGCTGCGAGCAGCCGCCGTACTCGCTGTTCGCCCGCGGGATCGAAGCAGGAGTGCTGCCGGTCTGCGAACGCTACGGCATGGGCGTCATCGCCTGGAGCCCGCTCGCAGGCGGTTGGCTGACGGGCAAGTACCGGCACGGCCAGGAGGTCGACATGACCACGGGACGTGCCGCGCGGCTCCCGCAGCGTTTCGATCCGAGCCTGCCCGCGAACCAGCAGAAGTTGGACCTCGTCGAAAAGCTCGAGGCCGTTGCCGCCGAAGCCGGGGTGTCGCTCAGACACCTCGCCCTGGCCTTTGTAGTCACGCATCCGGCCGTGACCGCCGCCATCATCGGGCCGAGGACGATGGACCAGCTAGAGGACCTGCTCTCGGGCTTGGAGGTCACCTTGGACGACGCCACCCTCGACCGCCTCGACGAGATCGTCCCGCCGGGGATCACGGTCAATCCCGCCGATGCCGGGTGGCAGAGCGAATCGGTCACCCAGGCCTGGCGGCGCCGGCGGCCGCTTGAGACGCGTGGTGCCGGCTGAGCGGTCGCCGGCTCGGCCCTTCACCAGCGCGGTATGTAGCCCCCGCGGCCCATGGCGGCGCTCTCAAAAGGATCGACTGACTCGTCGACGCCGCCTCTGACCTCTGTGATCCAAGGCAGGCGCTCTTTCAGGAGGCGCTCGACGCCTCCCTGCAATGTCACCGCGGAGATGGCGCAAGAACCGCAGGCGCCCTGAAGTTGCACCTCGACGACTCCGGTGTCGTAGTCGACCTCGACAACCGCCAGGTCCCCCCCGTCGGCCTGGACGGCAGGGCGCATGAGCTCGAGCAGATCATCGAGCGCTTCCTTGCGCAGATTGCGCTCGGCTTCATCTATCGGATCGCCAGAAGACCTGGTGGGGATCCCCACATCGAGCGCCCCGGGGGCCGCTGGGCCCGCCCCGGGGGCCGCTGGGCCCGCCCCGGGAGGAGTCGTGGGCGTCCTCGTTGTATCGTCGGGCACCGGCTGGCCTCCTCTAGCGTGTCTCTCGGCTTGTCGGCCCACATCGATGTTAAGAGGTCGTAGGCTTCAACCATGCAGCTCGTCGTGCTCGCAGCAGGCTTCGGGCGCCGCTTCGGCGGTCTGAAGCAGCTCGTCCCTGTCGGACCGGAGGGCGAGACGCTCATGGACTACACGGCCAGCGACGCCCTCGCCGCCGGTTTCGACGGCGTCATCCTCATCGTGCGCGAGGAGATCCAAGACGAGCTGCTCAGCCATGTGAGGTCCTCCTGGCCGGCGGATCTCCCTGTCGTGCCTGTCGTCCAAGGACCGATCGCAGGCACCGCGCAAGCGGTGGAGTCCGCCCGGCCCTTCGTCGACGGGCCCTTCGGCGTCGCCAACGCGGATGACCTCTATGGCAAGCAGGCGATGGCGACGCTCGCAGATCAGCTCCGCAAGGGCAACCCGGGCGAGCACCTACTCGTCGGCTACCACCTCAAGGACACGGTCATCACCGACGACACCGTCACCCGTGGGCTTTGTGAGATCGAAGCCGACGACTACCTGAATCGCATCGTGGAAGAGAAGGTGAGGCGCCTTGGTGACGGGACCTTCGAAGGCTCCCCGATCGCGGGGGGCGCCGGAGGCACGCACCGCTTGAGTGGGGAAGAGCAAGTGAGCATGAACCTCTGGGGTTTCTCGGAATCGATGCTCGATGAGATCGATGACGGGCTCGACGGGTTCGATCCCGACACCGCCCCACACGAGGAAGCCAAGCCGCCCGAGCTCCTCCTGCCCGAGGTCGTGGGCAAGGCCGTGGCTGAAGGGCGGGCCCGCATCCGAGTCGTCCCCTCGAACAGCCGTTGCATCGGGCTCACCCACCCGGACGACCTACCGCTCGTCCGCTCGCTCATCGCCGAGGGGCCGACCGGCTGAGGCGTCCGATGTCGCGATCGCGCCGGCTCGTGCTGGCTCTCGTCGTCGACCTTGTCCTGGTGGCAGTCGAGGTGGCCGGAGGGGCGCTCGCCCATTCGACCGGTCTCGTGGCGACCGCAGGCCACGACCTGGCAGATGCCGCCGCCCTGGGGCTCGCCCTTGTCGCCACCCGCCTGGCGCTCAGGCCTGCGACAGCGGCGCGGTCGTTCGGCTACCACCGGGCGACGATCATCGCCGCGCTCGCGAACGCGACTGCGATCGTTCTCGTAGGCGTCGGCGTGGTCGCACTTGCTGCCTACCGGCTCGCCCACCCGGCCCACACCCAAGGCGGGCTCGTGGTGATCTTCGCTGCGGCCGGCCTCGTGGGCAACGCGGGGGCGGCCCTTCTTCTCCGAGAGCACACGCGCGACCTCAACTTCCGGGCAGTGGCCCTGCATTTCACCGGTGATGCCGTTGCCGCCCTCGGCGTGATCCTGGCGGGGACGGTGATCCTCACGACGGGACGTTTCGAGGCGATGGACCCAGCCGTGGCACTGCTCGTCACCCTGCTCATCGGCGCCGAGGCTTGGCGGCTCGTACGGGCGAGCCTGGACGTGCTGCTCGAATCGACCCCACCCGACCTCGACGTGGCAGCCCTCGCTTCGGCCGTCTCGGCCGTCCAGGGAGTGACCGCCGTCCACGACCTTCACTGCTGGAGCCTCTCGAGCGACGTCAGGGCGCTCTCGGCCCACGTCGTGCTCGACGGGCATCCGACCCTGGAGGAGGCACAAGTCATCGGGGAGCGGGTGAAAAGCTCACTCGCGGAACGCTTCCACGTCGCCCACGCGACTCTGGAGATGGAATGCGAGCCGTGTGCAGAGGACGTCGCCGAGGCCTGCGCGGTCGACCCCGTCTCTCACGCCCTCGATTGAGGCTCCGAACTCTCGCTGCCAGGCGGCGGCCGTATCGATCGGGCCGATAGCGTCCGAGCCGATGTGTGGTCGTTTCGTCGCCAGCCGCCCCGTCGGGGAGATCGCCCAGCTGCTCGAGGTGGACGAGGTGGACGTGCCCCCCGAGCTCTCGCTCCCGCGCTGGAACGTCGCACCACAGGCGACGGTGCTCGCCGTGACCGAGCCGCGCAACGAGCCTGGGCACAGGCGCCTCTCGGCCTTCCGTTGGGGCCTCGTCCCGTGGTGGGCGAAGGATCCCTCGATCGGGGGGCGGGCTTTCAATGCGAAGGCGGAGACCGTCCGCGACAAGCCCATGTTCCGGGGCGCGATCGAAAAGCAACGCTGCATCGTTCCTGCTGACGCCTTTTATGAGTGGGCCCCGGCTTCGCGAAGTGACCCGGTTCGTCGCAAGCAGCCCTGGTGCTTCAGGGCACCAGGCTCAGGGTTGCTCCTGCTGGGCGGCCTCTGGGAGCAGTGGCGGCCTCGCCACGATCAATCGGCGCCGCCTCTGCGGACCTGCACGATCCTCACCACCGACGCGAATGACGTCGTCGGCCACGTCCATGACCGTATGCCGGTGCTGATCACCGAGGCGGACCTCGAGGAATGGCTGTCTCCCGACCCGCTCTCATCCGGCGAGTTCGGCCGCCTGATCCGTCCCGCTCCGCCTTCGGCTCTGGAGGCTTTCCGGGTGTCGACCCAGGTCAACGACGCGCGCCGGGAAGGGCCCGAGCTCGTCGAGCGCCTGGCCGAGGGGCCTGGTGGGAGAGCCGAGCCCGGCGGGGAGTCGGGAAGCGAACGGCCCGGTCACGAGCAGCCCGGTCACGAGCAGCCCGGTCACGAACGGCCCGCTGCCCACGCCGAGCCCGATGGGGATCCGCCCGATGACGGCGAGGGGAGCGGTTTCGCTCAGCGGTTCTGACCGGGCGGCTGCCGTTGCCCGGCAAGGCCTTGCTGTTCGGGGCGCTCCAGCTGCTCGGCCTGTTGCGCCCGTTCGATCCGGCGGCGCCTCGCAAGCGCTCTTCGCGTGGCGTCGGCGATGCCGGCGCCGTCCAGCCCGAGCCGGGAAAGGATGGCGTCGGGCTTGGCGTGCTGAAAGTATTCGGTCGGGACGCCGAGCACGATCTGACGGGGACCGGGAAGCCCACCCGCGTCGGCCAGGCGGTCGGCCTCGTGCAACAGGTACGAGCCAGCCCCGCCATGTGCCAGCCCATCCTCGGCCGTCACCACCAGCCTCGAGCGCGCGATCGCCTCCAGCAGCTCGGGGTCGGTAGGGCGAATGACCCGGGCGTCGAAGACGTCGGTCTCGATGCCGTCGTTGAAGAGCTCAGCCGCCGCGGCCAGCACGGCGCGGGTCGTCTTGCCGATGCCGACGAGGACGACCTCGCCGGTCCCGGTTCTCAACCGGCGCGCCTTGAGACCGGTCCCCGGCTTGGCGAGCGGACCGGGCGATGGTGTCTTCGGGTAGCGGATCAACGATGGCCCGGAGAGCTTCAGTGCTTCGGCGAGCATCGGGGCTATCTCCGAGGTCTCAGCGGGGCAGAAGATCGCGCAGCCCGGTATCTGGAGCGCTTGCACGAGATCGTAGATACCGTGGTGGCTCGGCCCGTCATCCCCGGTGACCCCAGCCCGGCCGGCACAGATCACGACCGGCAGGTTGTGAAGGCCGATGTCGAGGTTCCACTGGTCCACCGCTCTGGCGAGGAACGTCGAATAGATCGCCACGACGGGGCGCAAGCCGCTCATCGCCATCCCTGCCGCCGCCGTGAGGGCGTGCTGCTCGGCGATCCCGACGTCTACGAAACGCTCAGGGTAGTGGTCCTGGAACGCCAGCAGCCCTGTCGGGCCGGGCATGGCAGCCGTGATCGCCACGATGCGCTCGTCCTTGGCCGCCAGGTCCACGAGAGCCGCGGAAAAGACCTCCGAGTAGCTCTCCCCGGCATCAAGTGGCCCTGGCAGTCCGCCGTCGTCGGTCGGAGCGCTCACCAAAGACCCGGGGCGTGCCGGCCCGCGTCCGCCGGGGCGGCTCGCCGGTACCGGAGAGGTTGAAGCCTTCATGTCGTGAAGGCAGGCGATGTCGTCGGCCTCTGCCGGGGCGTAACCCTTCCCCTTGGTCGTCACGACATGGAGCACGATCGGGCCGTTCCAGCTCGCGGCCCGGCGTAGGGACTGCTCGAGCACGCCGATGTCGTGCCCGTCGATGGGTCCCGTGTAACGGATGCCGAGCGCCTCGAAGAACATGCGCGGCTCGACGACCTCGCGCACGGCCGCGCTGAGCCCATGGAACGAAGTGAAGGCGAGGGAAGACACGCCGCCCGGCAGGTCCTCGACCAAGTGACGGACTCGTTCACGGACCTGGAGATAGCGCGGGTCGAGCCGCAGTTGGGTGAGCGAGACCGACAGTCTCGAGACCGTCGGTGCGTAGCTCCTGCCGTTGTCGTTCAGGACGATGAGCACCCGGGCGCCCGAATGGCCGAGGTTGTTGAGCGCCTCATATGCCATCCCGCCCGTAAGAGCGCCGTCGCCGACCACCGCGACGACGAAACGACCACCGGCCTCGGGATCGGTCCTGCCCTCGAGACGAAGGGCCGTGGCGATGCCGTGGGCGTAGCTGAGCCCTGTCGAGGCGTGGGAGTTCTCGACCCAGTCATGAAGCGATTCGGCCCTTGACGGATACCCGGAAAGCCCACCTTCCTGCTTGAGCTGGGTGAACCCTTCACGGCGGCCGGTCACGAGCTTGTGAATGTAAGCCTGGTGCCCGGTATCGAACAGGAAGATGTCATCAGGGGAGTTGAAGACGCGGTGCAGGGCGAGCGTGAGCTCGACGACACCGAGGTTCGAGCCGAGGTGGCCACCTGTGCGGGAGACGGTCTCCACTATGAAGTCGCGGATCTCTCCCGCGAGCTGGTCGCACTCGGCGAGCGAGAGGGCCTTGAGATCGGAGGGCGAATTTATGGACTCGAGGATCATCTGGGCATCGAATCTCAGGCTACCGGACGGCCGCAGCGCGAGTCTGACCAGCTGGTCAAGCCGGCCAAAGGCGATCGGTCGGGCGCCGCCACGGCCCGCGGCACGCTGACGGGGCCGGGCACGCAGCTCATGCGGTCGGCCTGCGATCTCGGGTGATTGCCTGAGTGACCAGCCTCACGACGCGCTCGCGCGTGGCCGATGCGCTCTCGATCACCGGGACGCCGCCCTCGAGATCGGTGGAGACGAGGTCACGACGGGCCTCGAGCTCGGGCCGGAGCGCCACCACGACGGCGCAGTCGCGCCAGCTCGGGCGCTCGAGCAGGAGCAAGAAGGCGAGGAGCGACTCGCGCTGCTCGCCGACACATTCGTAGGGCTTGCGCCCAGCGGCACACAGGTCCCAGAAGCCCTCGACTTGCTCGGTGTCGTCCAGAAGGTTGCGGCCGAAGATGGCCGCCAAGCGATGGGGCTCGAGAAACGGCGCCAGCACCAGGAACACGAACCGGCACTTCGGGCACTGCCCGCACCAAGCGTCAAAACGAGCGCCGGGTCGGTAAGCCTGATTGCAGCTGAGAAAACCGGCGTGGTAGGCGGGAAGGTCCGCGAACCACCTCGCGATCTCGATCTCGCCGCACGAGCGCAGGGGCGAGGAGTACTCGATGTCGGGGGAGACCGATTCGCGGATCACAGTCCGCCACCCGAGCTCGCACTCGGTGCTCTTGCTCCACTGGTGGTTGACCGCGACCTCCCCGACGAACGAGGTGGCCTCGTCGGCAGAACGCTCCAGCGCCATGAGGGTCGTGTCGTAGCCGTAGACGTATCCCGCCGCCACGACTATCAGCGACACGATCGCTGTGATGGGCACGTGACCGTTGAGCGCCCCGGCGGCATTGAGCTCGAGCAACCTGGGTGAGATGGTCCGTTTCACCGACGCGAGCGGCAGGCCGGCGACCTCCGCCGTGCGTTGCATGGCCGGCCGCGGGTTGACCGCGACCAGCCAGGTCGCGGTCCCAGGCGGCGGGCCGGCCGCTTTCAAGGCCTCGACCAGCACGATCGAGTCCTTGCCACCTCCGATGGGCACGGCGATCCCCTGCGGGGGAGCATCGTGACCACCGGCACCGGTCATCTTCGGCCCGGAATCGTCGCGAAAGGCCCCGGACCGCGCTCCGGGTGTCACCTCCAGCTCGAACTCGAGTGGCACGCGCCGGCTGTTCGCCACTGCGAACTCGCGCAATCCCTTGTCGTACAGGTCGCGAACGAGCGCCGCCTCCCCGCCGCTGAGCGGCCCGGTCTCGACAGC
>JBKQMT010000007.1:0-32277 GCA_052146595.1 Acidimicrobiales bacterium | reverse complement strand
GGTGGCGGCGAGGCGGGGGTCGACCTGCGGCTGGTTGTTGAGCACCCGGGAGACCGTGGCCGTGGAAACCCCGGCAGCACGGGCAACGTCGACGATGGTGGTCACGGTTGCTCCATGTTACTCACGGCTCCTCTGGGAGCTCCTTGAGACTCTTGGTTCTCTGTCTCGTCTTCCACCGCTTCATCTCCAAGGGCTCCGACCTTGAAGATGAGCTCCAGAGAGGGTCCGGGGATGAGTCACGGGCGAGCGATCCCGCCGGAGTTGACAGGCAGCTGACGCTCTTTGCCAGCGGCCTCCCCGATCGGGCCGGCGATCAAGAAGGACCCAGGAACGAATCGAGCGCGGGAAGGAACCATTCCGAGATGAGCATTGTCGGTACCCCCTCGATGTCGATCCGATAGGTCCTGGCCAACAGATAATCGTCGGGCACCGGAGAGTAATCGTCGGGCACCGGAAAAGCGCCTTCCCCAGGCCGATCGACGCAGGGAAGCGGAAACCGGCTGAAGCCGATCCCCTCTTCGGCGAGGATCCGCCCGATCGGGTGACTGCTGTTCTCGAGCTGGCGGCAGACGGCTACGGGAAGACGACTCGGAACGAGCAAGCTCTCGGCGTACATGTAAGGCCGCCCCGACTCAGCTCCTCGCAGCACGGCCGAGCGCTGCAGCAGCCGATGTCCGTCCTCGACTCCGAGGAGGTTCGGTGTGCTGGCCCGGATCATCTTGTGCCGTCGCTCGTGCGCGTCGAGCGGCTCTCCCACGAGTTGCTCGAGGAACTCGGTCACCGAGGTGTCGCTGTGACGGAGCGCCAACTCCAAACGCAACTTCAGCGCCATGGTCACCATTGAATCGCACGTCCGCCCCGTTCGACACGGTCCAGCTCCACTCCGTTCCGGTTGCTGGCTCCACGACCGAGCCCGAGGCCCGAGGGGCCCTCAGATGGCGGGCGTGAGCAGAACGGCGGTACGCGTCAGGGAGGCGAGGAGGATCGCCCCGGCCAGGAGGAGCGAGTCGTCGGCCAGCGCACCGGACCAACCCGACAGGTTCCACCAGTAGGGCTCGGCGATCGCCGCTGCCAGCACGAGCAGCATCGCCACCGACACTCGCCGGTCTCGCTCGTACCGCCCGATCATGACGATCGGGACGAGAACCAGCCATGACCAGTGATGCGACCACGAGATAGGGCTTATGAGCAGCTCCGTCAACGCCAGGGCCAAGAGGGCGTCGATACGGCGATCGAGCCGGACGAGTCGGCTGGCGGCGACGATCCCGGCTACGAGAGTTGCTGCTTCGAGCAGGCACCAAAGCGCCATCCCGAGGCGGTCGGCGTTGAACGGCGCGCGGTGGACCAGACCCAGCCAGGACTGGTTGCTGATGTAATTGACATTGCCCGTTCGCTGTGGCTGAGCCACCTGGTGCAGCCAGTACCGCAGAGAGTCCGATGGAAGCACGATCCAGGCGAGTGCGACCGAGCCGAGGAACGCCCCGGCGCCCCGCAGTGCCGAACGCAGGTCGCGCGCCACGAGGAGGTAGGCGAGGTACAAGAGCGGCGTCAGCTTGACTGCTGCGGCCAGTCCGACGAGAAGGCCGCGCCAAGGCGAGCGAACCCGCGTCAAGTCGGTCACGACGAGCAGCATCAAGAAGACGTTGATCTGACCGAAGCTCGCGTTGCTCCGCAGCGGTTCGAGCGCGCACTGCGCGACCCCGCCGATCAGTGCCGCGACGGCGAGAGCTCGCCGGCCATGAAGACGCGTCGCTGCCGTCAAGGCGAGATAGCCCAGTGCGACGAGGGACGCCTCACTCAAGAGCCACCACGCCACCTCGAGGGGACGACAGGCACCACGGCGAGGGGGCTCAGCAGCAGGAGCGCGAACGGCGGGTAGGTGAAGCGGAGATGCGTCGCCGTGAAGTGCATCGTGTAGGTGTTCCCGCCGGTCAGGTGCTGCTCCGCGTCGCGATAGACGCGCAGGTCGAGGTCAGCGATGCCGCCCCAGTGCAGGGTCAGGAACCCGGCGATCCCCCAGGCGAGGAGAGCGGCGAGGACCAGGGTCCATGTCGGCAACGCGCGCGTCGGGCGCGGGATCAACGAGCCTCGTTGTCGGATGTCGCCATGGTACGCCGCAGTGCGGGCGCAGTCGCAAGGAGCTCCGAAGTGCTGGCCGTTGCCGTTTGCGAGGGACGAAGTCCGGCTAACTTCGTGGCATGATCGTATCGTCCGTGTCACGGGCGCTTTGTATCGCGCGCGAATGAGAGGTCGCCTGGGCGGCTCATTCCAGCGACTGCTCCACTCCTGGGTCGGCCCGGGAGCCGCTGTCGGGATATGGATGGTCTGGGCTTACCTGCGCAGCTACCCGCGGGGCGCCGCCGTCTCCGGTGGCGTGCTCCTCAAGCGCTACGGGCTGTGGTCCATCAGTCGTTTCGCATATTCAGACGTGCTGTTGCTGTACCGCGTTCACCACCTCGCGAACCACGCCGCCCCGTACATCCACACGCGCATCGAGTACCCCGTCCTGACGGGCCTGTTCATGTGGAGCGCCGCCTGGTTCCCGGGCGTACAAGGCTATTTCCTGGCCAGCTCCATAGGCTTGTTGTGCTGCGGCCTCGGCACGGTGTGGCTCCTCCACCGCGTCACGCCGTGGGCGGCGTGGGCTTTCGCCCTCAATCCCCTCTTGCTCGTCTACTCCCTGCTCAACTGGGATCTGCTGGGTATCTTCCTCATGGTCGCGGCCTGGACGACTTGGCGCTCCAATCACCACCTGTGGGCGGGGATCCTGTTCGCGATGGGGGTCTGGGCGAAACTGTTCCCCGTCGTGCTGCTCGTCTACTGCGCAATCGAGTCCTGGCGCAGACGGGAGGAACTGGGTACCGCCGCCCTGGTCAAGTTGCTGTCCGCCGCCGCCGTCGCCACTCTCGTCATCAACCTGCCCTTCGCAGTCGCGAATCCGAAGAACTGGAGCGACTTCTTCAGTCTCAACGCGACGCGCCGCGGTGGGGACGGGCTGTTGTTCGAGCTCCATATCGTCTCGCACTGGACGAGAGGGGCGGCGGACGCCTTGATTGCCGGCATCGTGCTGGCCGGGATGCTCGTCCTCGCCCGCTACGTCGTGCGACACGGCGGGGCCGAGTTCGCCGCCGGGGCGGCCTTCGTCTGGTGGATGCTCTTCAACAAGGTCTTCTCCCCTCAGTACATGCTCTGGGTCCTCATCTATGCGATCATCGCCGGCTGGTCGTCGCTCATGGTCGCTGTGATCAGCGCCGCGGGCCTCGCCGACTTCTCGAGTTCGTTCATCACGCTGTACCTGTCGAAGACGCACTCGCGGGCATATAGGTGGTGGCTGGAGAACGCGTTCTATCAAGAGCGGGCCTTTCGTCTCGCCGCTATCGCCACAGCGCTCGTCGTGTCGGTCTGGGGCGTGCTTGGTGGCCAAGTGGCGCGACCGCGATCGATCGGCGAGCAGGTGACGACGGTGCCGGGCCTGGGTCCTGGGGAGACTGCGCCGATCGGGAGCGGGCGTTCCCCGGAATAGACGGACCGGCGAGTGCCAGGATCTCGAGCGGCCTCCTTGTGCCCGTGCCCGGTGAGCGGCGCGGTGCCCGGTGAGCGGCTCGTGCCCGGTGCGTGGGCTCGTGCCCGGTGAGCGGCGCGGTGCCCCGCGAGCGGCCCGTGCCCGGTTCGTGGGTTCGTGCCCGTCAGGCGAGGTGCTCGATCACAAAGCGACCGCTGCCTCTGGCGAATTGGAACAGACCGTAGACTCTGGGTCATGAAGCCGGCTCCGGAATATCGCGAGTCGCCTCTGGTCCTGACGGCCTCGGACGTCGGCCAAGTTGTCGAGACCACGCCCAACCTTGCCGAGCCGCGCAGACCGAGCTGGAGTGGCACGGTTGCCCGCTCCACGCCGGCCTGGCAACAGCTGCGCTGGACGCTCGCCGTATACGCCGGGTCACGAGCGCTCCTGCTCATCCTCGCTGTCGTCGACAGCGCCCTCACGCAGCGTTCCCTCGGCTCGGAGCTGAGCAACTGGGACGGTTACTGGTACATCCAGCTCGCGAGCAACGGTTATCCGACCCACATCCCGCACGTTTATTCGACGCTCGGTTTCTTCCCGCTCTACTCGATGGTGATGTGGCTCGTCGCCCACGTGCTGTTCTGCTCTTACCTCGTCGCCGGGCTCCTCATCTCAGGCATCGGCGGCTTCGTCGCCACGGTGCTCGTGCAGCGCCTGTGCACGAGCTGGTGGGGGGAGCGCAACGGGCGGCGGGCGGTCCTGTTCTTCTGCGCCTTCCCCGGCTCGGTCGTCTTCTCGTTGGTCTATTCCGAGGGGATCCTCATCCCGCTGGCCGCCGGGTGCCTCATCGCCCTCGAGCGTCGTCGGTGGCTGCTCGCCGGCATCCTCGCCGGTCTCGCCACGGCGGTGGGACCGGACGCGATCGCCGTCGTGGTGGCCTGTGCCGTGGCGTCGCTGCTCGAGCTTCGACGGCGCGGGTGGCGCGACCGCGAAGCCCAGCGCAGTCTCTTAGCGCCCCTGCTCTCGCCGGTCGGGCTCTGTGCCTTTGCTGTCTTCCTCTGGGTCTGGGACGGCACTCCCCTGGCCTGTTTCAAAGCTCAGAGCTACGCCTGGGGCGAGCGGAGCGACCCGTTGGCCCTCTACCACCAGGCGAAGACACTCGCGGGCGAGATCTCCTTCTCGCATTTCGACTACCACGCCATCGACCTCAACCTGGTCGCCGGCCTGCTCGGCGCCGTCGTGCTCGTCATCGGGATCGCGCTGATGTTGCGAAGTGCTCACCGGCCACCGGCAGCTGCGATCGCCTGGGCCCTCGGTATCGGTTTTCTGGCGGTCACCTCGGAGTACACGCCACCCAACCCCCGCCTGCTCATCACGGCGTTTCCCGCCCTCCTCGTCATCGTGTGCTACCTCAAGCAGCGTGGCTTCAAATGGCTCATAGCCGTGAGCACCACGCTGCTGGTGGTGATGAGCGCCATCACCTACGTCGGCTTCGCGCTCCGCCCCTGATCGCCACGGACCCCGGCCAGGAAGGGCGCCTCCGTCGGCGGGAACCTCGGTCGAGGGCGAACCCTCGCTGGGGCAGCCTTGTTCAGGGAAGCCCTCGCCGGTGCGAGCCGTGATCAGGGCGAGAGCAGCTCAACGTCGACGGGATCGGCGTAGCCGAACGCCGTCGTTGCGTGGTGAGCAAACCTTGCCTCGAGCGCCGACCGCAGCAGCCGGTAGCGCGAGTAGTGGGCCGCTGATCCCGCTGACCCGTTCGGCACGCCCTCGTGGCTCGTTACGAACCAGAGCCGCCGGCACTCCGGCACCAGTTGCGACGTCTGCGCTCGGGTCAGTGTCGCGTAGTCCTCGACGTAGGGCGTGACCTCGCCCCAGGGCGCGGTGGGCAACACCGGCCGGGGCGCCGTCCTAGTGCCATGGGCGGACGAGCCGACGTAGTACTCAAAGGCCATGCGACCGTCGGAGGGGTAGAACGCGATGCAGTCGCGCGGCTCGGCCCGTGCCAGCACGTAGGAGACGGCGGACTTCCAGTTCTCGGGCGAGACGCCGTAGCTGGGCGCGAGCTGGACCGCCCGTAGGGCGACGAGGGCGCCCACCGCGAGCCAGCCAGGGCGGGACCAGCGCGCTGGGTTCCGGTGCGGCTCAGTGTCGCCGCTCAGAGCGCCGAGAGCGAGGGACGCGATCAGGATGCCGACGGGAGGCAGTGAGATGAGCAGGTTGCGGGGCACGAAGATCGACTGACCGACGGCAGATTCGGCCAGTGCCAGGAGGACGGGGACGACGAGCCAGGAAACCAGGAGCAGCTGCGAGAACGCCGCGCGCTCTTCGTAGCGGAGCGCGATCGTCCGCACTCCCACCGCCGCAGCCCCCATGAGCAGCACCAAGGTCAGCCAGAAAACGAGGTGGCTCGTCGCCGTCAGGGCGAACTGCGGCTGCAGGGCGGAGGACGTGAGCTCCTCGACGGTGACGTTCACTGCGGAGAGGCTCGGCTTAGGGACCCAGAACAGCTGCCCGGCCCCCCGCTGGTGCGCCAGAACGGCGAGAGGCACGCAGCACAGGGCCGAGACGGCGAGTGCCGAGAGGACGGGTCGGAGGCGCCTGCGGTGGCACACGAGCGACAACAGTTGAGCGGGTACGACGAGAACGGCGACGAAGCTCATGTACATCGCGAGCGTCGTGACGACGACGTAGGCGATCCACGCCCATCTGCTCGGGCGCGCTGGCGGGTCCCGGTCGACGAGGGCGACGAATGCCAGGAAGGAAGCCGCGACGAGGGCGGTCATCATGGCGTAGGCGCGGGCGTCCTGGCCCCAGAAGACCAGTGGCAGGCTCACGGCGGTGAGCACACCTGACGCCAGCGCGACGCGGCGGTCGAAGAGCCGTCTTGCGAGGATCGAGACGAGCGCCACCGTGCATGCCGTGGCGATTGCCGAAGGGGCACGAATGACGAGTGCCCCGTTGCCGAACGCGCCGATCAGGACGTGGAGCAGGGCGTAGTACACGAGCATGTTGCCGCCGTCGTGGGCCATCGCGGCGCCCAGGGCCGCGCCGTGCTGGGAGGCGATCGCGATGCTTGCGCCCTCGTCGAGCCAGATGCTCCGGGCTCCGATGTCGTAGAACGTGAGCCCTGCCCCCAGGGCACTCGGAGCGATGACCGCCGCCATGTCGACGGCCACGCGCCTGGCCGGGGAGGAGATGCGGCGATGTTGGTGCCGCGTCGGCGTGTCACTGACCGTGTGCGGCTCGACGAGCGGGGCGGCCGCATCAGGGGCGCCGGTCGAGGTCATCGGAGCTTGGTCTAGTGCACAGCGAGGGATCAAGAGCTGCCAAGTGCCGTCGCAGGACCGTCGGCGTGTCCCGCCCCGCCGGTTGTGGCCGACCGCGCGGTGCGGCGACGCCAACGGTACGCAATGATCCCGCCGAGTGCGATGTAGAAGGCGAGACAAGCGGGGGCAGTCGGGAGCGGCAAGGCGAGAATGCCGTCGGGCTTCACGAGCAGCACGGACGCGGCGACGGCAATCGGCAGCAAGCGGCTCTGCTGGACAGCGGGCCAGGCTGCCAACAGGACGAGCCCCCAGCAGAAGTACCACGGCCAGGCGGCGGGACCGCCAAAGGCCGCCGCGAGGAGCACGATCCCGAGGTAGAGCACGAAGTTGTCGAGGCGGGCGCGCCACAAGAGCACGACACCGAGCACGGCGGTCGCCGCCAGCGCGACGTCGACGAACCCTGACTCGAGCCCGGTGGCGCTGACCCCGACACCCATCGCGTGGAAGATCCGGGCCACGGTCCATCCGAGGGCTGTCACCGGCGTGATGGCGAGGCGCACCTTGCCCGGCGTCGACAGCAGTGTCGTCGAGATCCATCCGAGCCCGAGACCGGTGGTCGCGCTCACGGCGCCCGCCACTGCGGCGGCGATCGCGACCGCCTCGATCGAAAAGCGTATCTTTGCCGGTCGTGTCGGCAAGCTGCGTGCCCACGAGACCAGGATGAACAGTACGGCAACGCCTGCCGGAACCTTGATCGTCGCCGCTAGGGCGCAGAGGGCAATGCCGAGCAAGGGTCGGCGCTCGCGTGCGAGCGTGACTCCGGCGACCATGAGCCCTGCCATGAGAGCGTCGTTGTGGCCGGCCGCGACGAGCTCCAAGAGCACGAGCGGGCTGACTACGACCAGCCAGGTCGCGCGGCAGGGATCAGCGCCGAACGTGCCTGCCAGGCGAGGCACGAACACTGCGAGCAGCACGACCCCGGCGATCTCCAGGAGCCGGACGAACAGGATCCCGGCGACGAGATGGGACCCGGTCGCGCCGGCGATCACACTCACCAAGCCGAGGAAGAGCGGGCCGTACGGTGCCGTCGTGGCCCTCCAGAACGGCGAGACGGCGTCGAGCAGGTGCGTTCGCCCGAGATGACCGAGCATGAGGGGCGCGTCGCGATATGGGTCGAGGCCGAGATGCAGGATCGTGCCTTGCGCCAGGTAGCTGTACATGTCGTTGCTGAAGAGAGCGGACCCGAAGGCGAGGGGCAGGCACCAGAATGCCCCGACGACCCACAGCTCGACAGGTCGGGTGCCGGGCTCGCGCTCGAGCCGACGTCCGATGCCGAACCAAGCGGCTGACAAGGCGGCGAAGCCGAGATAGAAGCCGATCATGCTGCCCGCTCGCCCTGGCGGGATCCTGACGAGGAACCACCAGGAGGCCGTTCCCTTGTCGGTCACGCTCGGTCCGGCGATGGTCATCAGTAGCGATCCCGCGAGCCCGAGGGCCGCCCATCGCCAGCCAAGGTGCCAGGACCGTGCAATTCCGGCCTGGCTACGCGGGCCGGACTTCCGGGAATGGTCCTCGAGTTGCGACATGTTCACGCCTGTGCCCGTGCTGCCCATCGTGTCACGCAATCGAAAGATCGTTCCGCTGTTGGCAATCGCCACACTCTAGTGGGCCGCGGTTTCGGTCCCACCGAAGCCGCCACATCGCGAAGCCACGGCGTCGCCAGGTCGGCGTCCTCGGACCCGAGCCCTCGAGCTCGCCGGTGAGGAGGTCGATCTGCCCTTGGCGCCGCGTCGGCCCGCCACGGCCGGACCCCCGCATGCTCATCTCCGTGCCAACTTCTCCCGCCAGGCTCTTGGGCTCGACACGGAATCCTCACCTGGAACCGTTGACTCAGTCGGTCCAGGCACCTAGGGTCAGCACCTCCTGCGAGACACGGCCCAGCTCCTGGCGGAGCGACGGCAGAAAGCGGAGGCAGAGATGGCGACAATCGTGGCTTTCCATGAGGTCGACGACGTCGATCATTGGCTTGCCTCACCGCGACGGGAGGAACTCTTCGGACCCCTTGGCGTCACAGTGCGCACCTTCGTCGACCCCGCACGGTCGAACCGGGTCGGTCTGATCGTTGAGGTCCCGGATATGGACGCCTTCCAGGAGATCATGAAGTCCGAGACTGCGGCCGAAGCTATGAAGCACGACGGGGTCCGTCCGGAAACACTCTTGCTTCTCTTCGAGGCCTGAGCCCGGGAAGAGGGCCTGAACCCAGGCTGCGGGTCACCTCGGACTGCAGGTCAGAACCTCTCGTCTACGCCTGAGCCCGGGAAGAGGGCCTGAGTCCGGGAAGAGGCCTGAGCTCGCGCCCCGGGCTGCCAAACGCCTCGAGCCGGGGGGCCGGCACTCCTAGCTGCGGAGTCGGACGTTGTTCGTTCGCCTTTCGGCTTTGCCCTCCGGGTTGTCCTGGCGTTCCACCAGCCGTTTTTGTCGGTACTCGGCGAGAGTGCGCCAGTACTCGAGCTGCGCGAGGGCCTCGACGAGATCGGCGCGCAAGTGGTCGCGCTCAGCTTCTGCCTGACGAAGTCGCGCCCGGCAAAGGTCCCGCTCCGTTCGGGCGACAGCCAGCTCGTCACTTTGGCGAGGCGCGCGCCCGGGTGGAGGGCGTTCCACAATCGTCACCTCCCTGATCGGGCTAGGGGCTTTCGGGCTAGGGGCTGGGGCTGGGGCTAAGGGATTAGGGCAAGGGGCTTAAGGGCCAGGAGCTCGGGGGTTCGGAGCTCGGAACTCAGGGCTGGGTGCATTCCGGGTTGCTGGTACTGAGCGTGGTCTCGCCGGTGGCGGCGGATTCCGCGCTCACCCACTTGGTGCCGACGTAGGCCTCCACCTTGAAATAGACGTTGCCTGCAGCCAGGGTCCCGCTCGTCCACGACGTGCCTGTCACTCCCGTGGCGGTGGACGAGTAGCTGCCCGCCGAGGTCGTCGTCGACTTGAAGATCGAGTAGCTCGAAGCATCCGTGACCGCGTTCCAAGTGACTATCACCTCCCGCACGCTTGACGACACGCAAGCGTCCGAGACCCCTGTGGGAGCCGCCGGCGCCGCCTGAGTCTGGGCTTCCCCGGCGCTAGCCGCCCTGAGGGCTACCGTCCAGCTCGAGGCCGAGGCAGGGACGGCCGACAACAGCATCGCCGTGACCAGGACGGCTGCAGACAGCGGCGCGAGTGGCCTTGGGGCCAACGTTCGTGGTCCTCGTTCGCGCCGCTGCCTGCTAGCCGATCAGCTGGTCCAGCTGTCGGTGGCTGGACTCGTGGTGACAGTCGCCGCGCCTCCGGTGGCGGTGACACCGGTCAGCGACGGCATGGAGAAGTAAGTGTTCTCACAGGCCGTCGGTGCGCCGGAGGTCATGCTGGCGTCGTTGGTCAGCGTGACCGTCAGCGGGTCGTTGGGCTGGCCGGAAGCGGCCACCGTGAGCGCCGTCGTGAGGGTGTGCGAGGTTCCGCTCGTGGCTGTCGAGTAGTTCCAGATGACGTCGCTCGGGCTCGAGGCAAGGCAACCCGTCTGGGTCGTAGTCAGGGCACTGGTCGTGTAGCCCGTGGCATAAGTCGTGTTGGTCGGCAGGTTGACGGCCGTGATCGTTACGGGGTAGGGGTTCGGATTGGTGATGGTGAGGACGACGTCGCCGTTGCCGCCGGGGTACAGCACGTTGCTGGCGGCGGGAGCGGCGGTCGCAGCGATGGTGAGGTTCGACACCGTCGCCGACTGGGCCTCGCCGCTGGAGCCGGCGCTGAGCCCGACGATCCAGTTCGTCGCGGCGAAGGCGGTGCCTCCAGCAAACAAGGCGCCGGTTACTGCCGCGACTACTTTCAGCTTCCGCGACGTGACCCAGCTTGTGTTCAGCCGCCCCTCGGGGCGGCGTCCCCGGAGCGCGTTCTTCGAATCCCGCAATGACATCAATGCCTCCTGTATGGCGTGCCTATTCGTGGTCCACCTCTCGCGAAGCGGCGCCTATGAAGTTTCGGCAGGAGTCCTTGTGCCTTTAGTCACAGACGTACGGGACTTTCTTCAGTAAGTACTGATCTTTCCTACGTATCTATCTGTACTGATTTTTTCTAAGTACGTCAGGGTTAGCGAGCTCTTCCAGCCTGTGCGATGTGGGCATCGAGGTTGCCAAGAGCTTCAAAAGCCCTCTTCTAGCGCTGTTGAAGGCCGGAGACGGCGCTCGTCAAGCGCGCGAACTCGGCTGCGGCGTCGTCCCTGGTGCGAACTCCGAGCTTTCGGTACGCGTTCGCGAGATGAGTCTCGACGGTCCGCACCGACAACGAGAGTCGTTCGGCGATGCGCGAGGCCGTGACCCCGTCGGCTAGGAGCTCGAGGACCTCTGTTTCTCTCGGTGTCAAGCTCGCGAGCAGCTTGCGGGCGGTTGTCGCGTGCGAGACGAGCTCATGCTCGAGTCGCTTGCGCTTGGTGATGTCCTCGACGATGCGCAGGCCGTAGATGGGCAGGCCGAGCTCGCCACGGATCATCGAGGCAGTCACGATCCCGAAGACCACGTCACCACCGCTTGTGACGAAGCGAGTCTCCGTCTGGTAGTCCGGGATCGTCCCCGCGGACATCTGCCGGGCGAGCTCCAGGTCCTTGTCCACATCGCCGGGGTAGGTGAAGGACGCGAAGCTGGAACCGACGAGCTCACTCCTCCGACGGCCCACGAAACGGCACAAGGCTCGATTCGTGTTCGTGATGTACCCCTCGAGGTCGACGAGGGCGATCCCGAGGGGACCCTGGTCGAAGACCTGCCGGAACCTCTGCTCGCTCTCGCGGAGCTCCCTCTCGGTGCGCTTGCTGGCGGTGACGTCACGAAAGCTCCACACACGTCCCACGATCTCGCCGTCCACGCGTTGCGGCCTCGAGTAACGATCGAAGACTCGGCCGTCGTTGAACTCGATCATCTCACTGCTCTCTGCTGCTGGATCGGCGTAGAGCTCTTCCACTCTCGCCCGAAACGCATCCGGGTCCGCCACCTGTACCATGCCGAACGCGATCGCGGCCGCGTCGTCTCGTGTCGCCAGGATCCGGTCCGGCAGGTGCCACAACTCGACGAAGCGACTGTTGAAGCTGGTGATCCGACCGGCAGTGTCGACGACGAGAATGCCATCGGCCGTGGACTCCAGCGTCGCGGCGAGCAACGACAAGGTCTTGCGCACTTCGAGCTCCGCCGCGACCCGGGCGGTGATGTCGTGCGCGGAGACGACGAAGCCTCTGACGACGGGGTCGTCGACAAGATTGACCAGGGAGAGCTCGAAGGGCACCGACCCGCTGCTGGCATGGCGGAGCATGCGCACGACGACCGTCACAGGGTTCAAGGCGGAAGCCCCGTGTGAGGCACGTTCGAACGCACCTCTGAGGGCGGGACGGTCCGCCTCGCGTACGAGCTCGACGAAAGGCCGCTGTTCCACCAGCTCCGGATCCTGCCCCAACAGCCGGCTGAGCGCTCCTGAGACGCTCTCCACAAGTCCTGCGGGCGATACCAGGATGGTCACCGCAGCCGCGTTGTGCACGAGCAACCGGAATCGTGCCTCTTCGCTGCGAGCCACTTCGAACCGTCTTCGTTCCGTCAGGTCGCGAAGGCTGAACAGCACTGCAGGACCGCCGCGCCAGGTGACTGCGGTGCCGAGCACCTCCAAGAGCCGCCATCCCGTGGCGGCTTTGGCGCGAACCTCGATGAGCGTGCCTACTTCCTTGCGTTGCACGCTCGCAAGCGAGCGCAACACAAGTTCCAGGTCGTCAGGGTGCACCAGGTCGAGTCCTGACAGGCCGATTGACTCATCGAGCAACCGGTCGAACAGGCGCTCCGCCGCACGATTGCCCCACTGCACTCGGCCCTCAGGGTCAAGGACGATCACTACGTCGGGAATATCACGGAGCAGCTCGGCCAAGCTGGCGTTGGAGGTTTCGAGTCTGTCCGTGGCCATGTCCTCGCTACTGACCTCCCTTCGCGCTCTGGCAACTCCTCATGACGCCCCGTACCGTTCCGTTGCGGCATACATCGCTCGACAGGCGTTGCGCCGAGACGGCTAATTCGCGTTATCCGGTGCACCGATACATGCTGACGCTGGCAGGTGCGACTCTTCCTCGGGTCGAATGATATGCGGCTTTCGCGAAGTCCGACAGGCGAGATTCGGCCCCTTTCGCGGAAGCGGCTCACGCGAGACAAGAGGGCGGGAACCAAGCCTGCAGCGACGGTTCAGTGAGGCTCCGGCGCGGGCAGCCAGCGCCGGCGCGGGCAGCCAGCGCCCCAGGCTCATCGCCCGCCGGTCTGAATTCGGACGGTGGCCGGCCCGGACCGGTTCACTTGCCGAAGCTGAGGCGTCCTTGTTCGAGCACCGTCTCCTCGGATCGGGTGGAGGCCGCGTTGGCGGCCGAGACGGCGTCGTAGACCTCGGAGCGGTGGATCGGCACCTGGCGCGGCGCTTCGATGGCGATGCGCACGTGACGTCCATCCACGATGGCCCGGACCTCGATCACGATGTCGTCGCCGATGAGAATCCGTTCGCCGACGCCACGAGTCAGGACGAGTGCCATCGTGTCTCCTTGCTAGCGAAGAGCATCAACGAGATGCCATCGAAGGATCGGGCCGTGCCCGTGAGAGATGCCGGGGTCGGTCATGGTCCTCCTCAGCTCTCGTCGGCCCGGTCGATGAGCCCCAAGCGTAGTGGGCAGCCCCGGTTGGAAAGATCCGGAACGATCGCGTCGTAAGTAGCTGCGGTGGGGCAGGGATCGCCCGGACCGTAGGACCGTAGGCCAAGGACGGCTTTCGAGTTCGAGAGCAAGGTGAGCCGTGGCTGACGCGGTCGAGGCGATCAACGTGCTGAATTTCGCTCTGGATGCGATCCAGCAGCGTCAGCAGGTCATCGCCAACAACATCGCCAACGAGAACACGTCGGGCTACCAGGCCCAGGTCGTGACCTTCGAGAGCTCGCTGGCCGATGCCGTTGCCAACGGGGGCACTGCCGTTGCCACGATCAGCCCCGAGGGCCTTCCCTCAGGCACCGATGGCAACAACGTGAGCCTCCCGGCCGAGCTCGCGCTCGAGTCTCAGACGAACCTCGAGAACCAGTCCGTCGCAAACTCGCTCAACTCTGAGTTCGCGATCCTCTCGACGGCTGTCTCCGGATAGGGAGGAGGAACCCGCCATGTCGATGTTTCCCGCGATCGGCATCGCCGGCACGGGGCTCGAGGTCGACCAGACATGGATCGACGCCATCGGCGGCAACGTCGCCAACGCCGAGGACGCGGTGACGCCCGGCCAGCCGGTCTACCGCGACGAGGAGATCGTCGCCGCGGAGGAGCCTGGGACGACCGGCCCCGGATCGAGCTCGGCGGGCGAGGGCGTCGAGGTGAAGGGCATCGCCCTCGGCTCCTCCCAGGGGATCCTCACGTACGACCCCGGCAACCCCATCGCCAACAAACAGGGCTATGTGACCTATCCCGACGTGAACATCGGGCACGAGATGACCTCACTGGTCGAGGCGCAGGTCAGCTACGAGGTCGACTCCAAGGTTCTCCAGAACAGCACCGATGCCTACAACGCCATCCTCCAGATCAAGCCTTGAGTCCCATGATCCCCGCCATTACCCCCGTCACAGCCCTAGCCGGCGCCTCGCCCACCTCGGCCGCCCCGGCGGTCACGGCCACCTCGCCCACCTCGGCCACCCCGGCCGTCACGGCCGACTCGGCGGCCACGGCCGCCTCGGGGACCGACGGCTTCGCCAACCTGCTCGGGACCGCCCTCGATCAGCTCAACGCGACCACGTCGAACGCGGAGACCCTCGCCATCGAGGGAGCGACCGGCCAGGCGAACGTCGCCGACGTGACCGTCGCGGCCACCGAAGCGCAGTTGGCCGTGCAGCTCGCGACGACCGTTCGGAACGAGGGCGTGACGGCGCTCAACTCGATCATGTCGATGCAGGCGGGCTGACGTGGCCGTCGTCGCATTCGACTCGGCCAAGCTGAACGGTGCCGTCTCGAGGACACGTCAGTACCTCGCCGGTTTCACGCCGGGCCAGAAGACAGTCTCCGCCCTGGCCGCACTCGGCCTCGTCATCGGCGGCGCCCTGTTCGTCACCCACGCATCAGGACCCAGCTACACGGTCCTGTACTCGAATCTCCAGTCCTCCCAAGCCGGCCAGGTCACCCAGAAGCTCACCTCGGACCACGTTCCCTACGAGCTGCAAGACGGCGGCGCGACGGTGCTCGTGCCCGAGACCGACGTCAATCAGGAACGCATCAGCCTCGCCGAGGCGGGGCTTCCCTCCGGGGGGACGATCACGTTCCAGACCCTCGCCTCGACGGGGATCACGTCGTCTCAGTTCGTGCAGAACGTCGACTACCAAGAGGCGCTCGAGGGACAGCTCTCCTCGACCATCGAGTCGATCCAAGGCATCCAGAACGCACAGGTGTCCTTGGTGATGCCCGACACGAGCAGCTTCGCGATCGCCAACACCCAGACCCCGACCGCCTCGGTCCTCGTCGACCTGACCGACGGGACCGAGCTCTCCAGCAACCAGGTCCAGGGCATCGCTCACCTGGTGGCGTCCTCGGTGCCGAGCCTCGACGCGAACAACGTCACGGTCGTCGACAACAACGGCAACGTGCTCTCTGCTCCGGGCGTCGATGCGTCGGCGAGCACCACCAGCGCCGAGACCACGGCCTACGAGAACCAGCTCGCCGCCTCGTTGACCGCCCTTTTGTCACGGGTCGTCGGACCGGACAACGCCGCTGTGCAGGTCCACGCCGTCTTGAACTTCAACCAGCAGACGACGACCACCAACGGCTTCGAGGTCGCCAAGAACGGCAAACCCATCACCACGCCGACGAGTCAGAGCACGACGAAGGAGACCTACACGGGAAGCGGGGCCGGGGCCCAGGCCTCAGGCGTGCTCGGCTCGAGTCAAGCCTCGACGGGAACGAACCAGAACGGCAGCTACACCTCGACCCAGACTCAGACCCAGAACGCCGTCGGGCAGGTGAGCCAGACCGTGCAGCAGGCGCCCGGCCAGGTGACCCAGACCTCGGTCGCGGTCCTCGTCAATTCGAGCGCAGTCAAGAAGTCCCAGCTTCCGGCCCTTCAGAGCCTGGTCGAGACCGCGGCCGGCCTCAACCTCAAGGCCGGTGACAACATCGTCCTGACAGCTCTTCCGTTCTCCCCGGCGGCACAGCCGGCCAAGGTGAAGCCGCCGACGATGGTCTCCAAGGTCGAGGGCGACGCGCCCGACGTCGGGCTCCTCCTTCTGATCGCCGTCCTCTTCTTCCTCGCCCTGCGCAGCTCGAAGAAACGGCGGCCGGTCTTCGAGGAGCTCCCCATGCTCCCTTACGGCTCCCCTGCGACGACTATCGAGATGGACACGGGCGAGCTCCCGATGATGGCGCCGCTCACGGCCGCGACGCTCTCACCGGCTGGGTCACCGGTCACGCGTGAGGTCGACGCCTACATCAACACGAGCCCGGACGAGGTCGCGCAGCTGATGCGGACCTGGTCCCAGGAGCGCTCGGCCAGATCAGGATCGTGACGAGATGACCGACTCCCTTGTCACCGTCGAGGCCCCGGCGGCCGACGTTCAAGAGCACCTGGTCGTCCAGCGGGGTGCGGCGCCCACGCGCAAACTGCGTTACGAGAACCTCACCGGGCTCCAGAAGGTCGCCATCGTGCTCGCCCAGCTCCGTCAGGAGACGTCCTCGATGTTGCTCAAGGCCGTGGGCGACGAAGAGGCGGTGCTGCTCGCCACCGAGATCGCCAACCTTCCCCCGCTCGACCGGGAGGTAGTCGGACGGGTCCTCGAGGAGTTCGTCGGGAAGGTCAACACCACGAGGTCGATAAGCCAAGGCGGCGTGGCTCAGGCACGCCGGATGCTCGCTGCGGCCATCGGCGAGGAGCGTGCCGCTCAAGTCATGCCGCACCTCCAGGGCAATGTCGCCGCCGGGCCTTTGGCGTTCCTCTCGCAGGCCGACCCGGGCCACGTCGCGCCCTTGCTGGTCGACGAGCACCCGCAGACGGTGGCGGTGATCCTCGCCCACATGCCGCCGAACGACGGTTCCCGGTTGCTCGACGCCATGCCCAGTGACTTTCGAGCCGAGGTCGCCGTCCGGATCGCGACGATGGGCCCCGTCTCCCCGGAGGCCATCAGCACCGCCGCACAACAGCTCGCCAACAAGCTGCGCGGCCTGGGCGCGGCCGGATCGTCGGTGCCGGGCGGGGTCCCCGCGCTTGTCGAGCTTCTCAACCGGGCCGACGGCTCGACCGAGAAGCAGGTGCTCGCCAGCTTGGAGGAACGCAGCCCCGAGCTCGCGGAAGCGGTGCGGGCGCGCATGTTCACCTTCGAGGACGTGCTCGCCATGGAGGACAGGACTCTTCAGCTCGTGCTCAGGGGAATCAAGATCCCGGACCTGGCACTCGCCATAAAGGGTGCCAGCGACGACCCGGAGGTCATGGACAAGATCAAGCGGAACCTCTCCGACCGCGGCCAGGCCGAGCTCATGGAAGAGATCGAAGTCATGGGTCCCGTGCGCATGTCCATGGTCGACGCGGCCCAGTCGAACATCGTGCGGGCAGTCCGTGAGCTCGAGGCCAGCGGCGAGATCGTCATCGCCAGACAGACGGACGAGCTGCTGTGACCATGCGATCGGCGATCATGCGCGAGGACACGGCGGTCCTGCTGGTCGTGAGGCCGGAGACATTGGCCGTCGACGAGGATGCGCTCGTCTCCGAGCGCGAGCGCGCCGAGCGCGACGGTTGGACCGCCGGCTACGCAGCGGGCTTAGCCAAGGCAGGCGCCGAGGTGGAGGCGGCCGCCGCGCAGGCACGCTCCCGGCAGGATTCAGTCCTGCGCGCTCTCGACACCGCTGTCGATCAGGCTCGGGACGTGCTCGTGACCGAACACGATCGCCTCCAGCACGCCGCCGCCGAGCTCGCGTTCCAGATCGCCGAGGCGGTGCTCGCCCGCGAGCTTCAGCTGTCCTCCTCAGCTGGCCTCGAGGCCATCCACCGAGCCCTGGCCGAGTCGCCGGAGAGCGACGGGGCCGTCGTCCGCATGAACCCGGCTGACGTGGAGGCGATCGGCGACGCGTCGCAGCTCCGCGAGGGTGTGACGATCGTCCCGGACCCGTCGGTTGGAGCCGGGGGATGCGTCCTCGAGGTCGGAGCCGCCATTGTCGACGCCCGGATCGAGGCGGCCCTCGCGCGGGTCCGCAAGGTCCTTGACGAGGCGATGGGCAAGCCATGACCGAGCTCCTCAGCGCCGTGAGAGACCGAGCCGTGGCAGCGGCTCGTCCGCATCGTTACGGGCGCGTCGTCCGCATGGTCGGGATGTCGATCGAGGTGGTCGGGATCGGGCTCGCCATCGGTGACGGATGTCTGCTCCTGCGCGACGGAGAAGACCCTGTCCTCGCGGAGGTCGTCGCCCTGAGCGGGGACCGTGTCACGTGCCTGCCCTACGGGGACACGACGGGGCTGAGTGTCGGGGCCCTCGTCGAGGACACCCGTGGCCCCCTTCCCGTCAGAGTTGGTGAGGAGCTCCTCGGCCGTGTTCTCGACGGCCTCGGCCGGCCGATCGACGACGGACCGCCACTGGTCGGGCTCGTGGAAGTGGGCATTGACGGCGGGCCGCCTCATCCGCTCCGCCGTGGCCTCGTTGCGGACCAGCTTGAGCTCGGCGTCCGCGTCCTGGACGGGCTCATCCCCTGCGGCAGGGGCCAGCGTCTCGGGATCTTCGCCGGCTCGGGTGTCGGCAAGTCATCGCTCATGTCGATGATCACGAGGGGCACCGCAGCCGACGTGTCGGTCATCGCCCTCGTCGGCGAGCGCGGCAGGGAAGTCGCCGAGTTCGTCGGGCGCGTCCTCGGCGAGGAAGGGCGCCGCCGGTCGGTCGTAGTCGTGGCCACCTCCGACGCGCCGGCGCTCGTACGCATCCGGGCCGCCTTCCTGGCGACGCGGATCGCCGAGTGGTTCCGCGATCAGGACCGCCACGTCCTCTTGCTCATGGACTCGCTCACCCGTTTCGCGATGGCGCAGCGCGAGGTGGGCCTCAGCGCCGGGGAGCCGCCGGCGACGCGAGGCTACCCGCCGAGCGTGTTCGGACTGCTGCCCCGACTCTTGGAGCGCGCCGGGATGGCCGAGCGAGGATCCATCACGGGCCTGTACACCGTCCTCGTCGAAGGCGACGACATGAACGAGCCGATCGCCGATACGGCGAGGTCGATCCTCGACGGCCACGTGCAGCTCTCCCGTCAGCTCGCCGAGGCCAACCACTACCCGGCCGTCGATGTCCTCGGTTCGATATCTCGCTTGGCGCCGGCCATCACCGACTCGGAGCTTCTCGCCGCCGCCGGCGACGTCCGACGGCTGCTCGCGGCCTGGCGTGATGCCAAGGACCTGATCGAGATCGACGCCTACGTTCCGGGCACCAACTCGGTCGTGGACAGGGCCATTGCTTTGAAGCCTTCCATCGACGCCTACACCCGCCAGGCGATGTCGGAGCTGTCGACTCTCGATCAGACGCGCCTGGGGCTCCTCACGCTTGCCGGCTCGAAGGCCGCGGCATGAGACGGGGGGCGGCGGAATGAGACGGGGGGCGGCGGCATGAAGGGTTACTCCTTCCGGCTTGGGACCGTCTTGCGCGTCCGTCGTGTCGAGACACTCCTGGCGCGTCAGCGAGTCGGCTTGGCGGCACGGGTACTCGCCAACGCTGTCGGTCGGGAGCGGGAGATGACCGAGATGTACAAGGCCGGTATCAGGCTGTCTGGCGAGCTTGACGGAGCGGCCTTCGTTGCGGCGCAAGAGAGCGGGGAGCGCCTCGCAGGGATGCTGGCGTCTGCCGTTGCCGCGCGCGCAACCCTGGAGGATCGTCTCGCCGCAGAGCGTGTCGAAGCCGTGCGGGCGGAGAGGCGTGTCGCAGTGCTCGAGAGGCTCGACGAAAGGCGCCGGCGCGAGTGGCTGGTCGCCGTCCAGCGCGAAGACGTTGCTGTGCTCGACGACTATGCAACCGTCCGCGCGGCGAAGAGCGCGATGGAGGCGACCGGTGTCGATTGACCCGATCATTCCGGTGCCCACGGTTGTCGCCCAGCTCGAAACGCGATTCGCCGAGTTCGGGGCTTTCCTACCATCCGGCCTGTCGTCCGTGCCGCCTTCCGTACTGCCGTCCGTGCTGCCGTCCGGCCTGTCTTCCGGCCTGTCTTCCAGCCTGTCTTCCAGCCTGTCTTCTGGCCTGTCTTCCGGTTTGCCGTCGCCGAGCGACCCGTTCTCCGTCCTCCTCGACGCGGCGACGGAGCCCTCCCTCACGTCGGCGTCAGCCGGTGGCGACCTGACGACGGCTTCGGTCGAGCCCCAGCTCGTCTCGCTCGCGAGCTCGTCGCCGTCGTCGGGGACTGGTGCCCTGGCGACTGGTGCCCTCGCGCCCGCGACGCCGTCGGGCTCCGCCATCGTCACGGAAGCATCGAAGTTCCTCGGGGTGCCCTATGTATGGGGCGGCTCCTCGCCGAGTGGTTTCGACTGCTCGGGTCTGGTGCAGTACGTCTTCGCCCAGCTCGGCGTGGAGCTGCCCCGAGGGTCAGTCGACCAGTCGGAGGTCGGGACCGCCGTGGCGAGCCTCGCCGAGGCGCAGCCGGGCGACCTGCTCTTCTTCGAGCCGGGCCAGAACGGGGCGCCCCCTGGGGAGCCGGGTCATGTCGGCATATACATCGGCAACGGCCAGATGATCGACGCGCCGGAGACTGGCGAGACAGTGCAGGTGCAGCCCGTGCCCTGTCAGCCGCTCTGCATCCGGAGGGTGGGCGTTCCGGTCAACGGGACGGCGGTCATCGCTGCAACGAACGCCAGTGTCCAGGTGGGCACAATCTCGATGCCGGCTCAGTACGCGGGCCTTGTCGAGCAGGCGTCCGCCAAGAGCGGGACGCCGGCCGCTCTGCTTGCCGCAATCCTCTACAACGAGTCGCGATTCCAGCCCGACGTCATCTCTTCGGCCGGAGCGGAAGGTATCGCCCAGTTCATGCCGGCAACCGCCGCTGCCAACGGGGTCGACCCGTTCGATCCGTCGTCTGCCATCCCCGGTGCGGCCGAGATGCTTGCCCAGTTCCACGCCGCGTTCGGTTCGTGGACCGATGCCATCGCCGCTTACGCGGCTGGCGGTGGCGCCGTCGAAGCCGCGGGCGGCGTGCCTCAAGACGGCAGCACGCCGGCATATGTCGCGAAGACGCTCGCCGAAGCAGGGATGACTCCCGGATCATGACCAGGACCGTCACGCTCGCCGACATCGCGCCCTCCCGGGCCGCGATGGCCGGGAAGAACGCAACTGACAGTGGAGCGAAACAGGCAGCGAGCGACTGTGACGATGCCGCCACCTTCGCGCAGGTGCTCGACAACGTCGGCTCGACTGACGGGAAGCCAGCCGCCGGAGGCGAACACGACGGGCGTCAGGACGAGCGTCGCAAGACCGATGACGGCTCTTCGCCGGGGTCCGTGACACCGACGGTGGCTGCCTCTGCGGCCCAGTCGCTCGTGCCGACCTCGCGGGACAACGGGGTGCCACCGGTGACGCTGGCGACGTCCGCGCTTGCTGAACCGCGACCGCGAGGCGCGAGCTCGCCCGCAATGGGCGGTTTGTCGAGTGATGCCGGCTCGCAGGCCGCTCGATCGGAAGCCGTCACATCCGCAGCCGCTGCGGCCGGCGAAGGCGCCGCGCCCGAGGCCGCCCCAGCCGCCGAAGCTGCAATCGCCGCACCCGCCACACAGGCCGCCGCCGCAGCCGTCGCATCTGCCGCGGCGGCCACATCCGCAACTGCCACGTCGCCAACCGGAGCCGGCGTGCCCGTAACCGAAGTCGGCGTGCCCGTAACCGAAGCCGCCGCGCTCGAGGCCGTCAGACGAGCCGCCGCAGCTGCCGCAGCCGCAATCACCACGGCAGCAGCCGCCACAGCCGCAGCCGCCACAGCCACGGCCACAGCCACACAGGCGACAGCGGCACGGGTCGTTGAGGCCGCCACACGCGCAGCCGCAGCGGCCATAAGCGAAGCCGCCGCACGTGCAGTCGAAGTCGCCTCACCTGTGACAGCTGCCGGCAGCGAACCCTCGGTTGAGGAGACGGCCACGGTCGCTAACCGGGTCACGACCACGGCCACGACCACGGCGCCGGCTACGACAAAGACCCCAGCGCCGACCCCGGCCACGACCCCGGCTACGACAAAGACCCCAGCGCCGACCCCGGCCACGACCCCGGCCGCTACCTCAGCGCCGACCGCGGCCACGACCCCGGCCACGACACCGGCTACGACGAAGACCCCAGCGCCGACCCCGGCCACGGCCACGACCGCATCTACAGTCACCGAGAACGCGGACAGCTCAGACAGGGATTCGCAGCTGAACGCCAGGGCCTTTTCCCAGGCAGCCATTTCCCAGGCAGCCGTTTCCCAAGCTGCCGGTTCCCAGGCAGCCGTTTCCCAAGCCGCCTTTCCGCTTCGGCAGAACGTGGTGATCTCGGACCCGCCGCCCGCCTCGCATGACGGTCCGGGCACCCAGTCGCGTGATGCAAACGACGGCACCGGTGGCGACACCCCGGCCACGAGCGGCCGTCTTTCGGGTGCCGGAGCCGTCGCGTCGCCGCCCGTCGGGATCGGATCGGTCACGACCTCGTTCCTCGGCGCGACGTCTGGTCAGTTCGCAGTCCATCTCGACGGGACTGTCCATCTCGAAGGAGGCGGGACCCCGGGTTCCGCCCAGCTGTCGCCACGGTCAGATTTCATCGTCTCCAACGCCGCCCTCACCGCTGCCATCTCGAAGCCCATCAACGAGGGCAGCGGCGTCTTCAGCGTGACGGCGATGCTCAGCCCGCCGTCGCTCGGACATGTGCAAGCGGTCGTGAAGGTCGACGGCACGAATGTCAACGTCTCCATCGTCGCTCACACCCCAGAGGGCCACCAGGCGATCGCCGGGCATCTGGACGAGCTCCGTCAAGAGCTCCAGGGGCGCGGCGGAGACGTGCAGCTGTCGCTGTCCGACGGCGGGGGTAGAGGCAGGCAGCACGACGAGACCGACTCGCCTGTCGCCCTTGGCGAGGACGCCGAAGACGCCAGCACCCTTCTTCCTGCCGTTACCCCGGCGCAAGCCGGGAAATCGCTCCACGTGATCCTTTAGGAGGTTCGATGATCGAATCTGTGACTTCGGCGGCCTCGGCCGGCTCGGCCTACACGGCTAGCGCCCATGCGACCGAGCCGAGCACGGGCTCGGCAACCCAGTCCAGCAACAGCTCGTCCGGGACCTCGGGGATGAACGGTCTGTTGGCCCCCAATGAGTTCTTGAACCTGCTCGTCGACAACCTCAAGTACCAGGACCCTCTAGACCCGACGAGCAGCGCCGACCTGCTCACGCAACTTGCCTCGCTGTCGCAGGTGCAGACCCAACAGCAGATCGCCGAGACGGACGAGACCTCGGCCGCGGCGAACCTTATCGGCGACACGATCTCGGGAAGCGACTCGTCCGGCCAATCGGTCACAGGAGTGGTCACCGGTTTCTCCATCACTTCCAGCGGGCCGACGCTCGACGTGGGCGACGACTCGGTATCGCTCGGCGACGTCTCCTCCGTCGCCACATCGTCCGCACCAGCATCAGGCCCGGCCGGCTGACCGGCAGCGACAGACCAGCAGCGACAGATCAGCAGCGACACACCAACAGCGACACACCAACAGCGACAGACCAGCAGCGACACACCAACAGCGACAGACCAACAGCGGCAGACCGACGGCAACGAACCGAAAGCGACAGACCGACAGCAACGAACCGACAGGAACAGCCACCACGAACAGCCCAACAAGAACGAACCGACAGGAACAGACCGACAACAAAGACCGAACAGACAAGAAAGGGACAACCCCATGCCCGTCATCTCACTCGCTGCTGCCGACTCAGGCATCAGCACGATGCAGACCCAGATCGACACCATCGGGAACAACGTCGCCAACGCCGACAGCGACGGCTATCAGGAGGCAGACGTCCAGTTCTCGGACATCCTCACCCAGCAACTGACGCCTGGGAGCGGGGCATCGACAGACCTGGCCAGCACCGACCCGTCGTCGATAGGCGCCGGCTCGCAGGTCTCCGCCATGCAGACCAACTTCAGCCAGGGAGCCATCGTCCAGACAGGCGTCCCGACGGACGCGGCCATCCAGGGAAGCGGCTTCTTCGTGGTCGACCAGGGCGGGAACACCTATTTCACGCGGGCCGGCAACTTCCAGCTCGATGTGAATGGCACCTTGTCCACCGCCGATGGCGGCATAGTTCAGGGCTGGGCCGGGAACGCACCGACGACCGGGCCGACCGGGCCTATCACGATCCCGAGCAGCCTGACCCTCGCTCCGAAGGAGACGGCGAACGTCACCATGGGGGGCAACATCCCCTCTGGCGGGGCTGCCTTCACGACGACGGCGACCGTGTACGACGCCCAGGGCAACGACGTGCCGCTGACGCTCACCTACACCCCGACCACCACGGCGAACCAGTGGACGATGCAAGCGAGCGTCAACGGGACGAACCTGTTCACCTCCGGTGTCACCTTGACCTTCGACGCCGAGGGCCAGCTGCAGAGCTACTCAGTCGACGGTGGCGCCGCGACCACGGTCACGACCCAGCCGGTATCCATCTCCACCACCCAGACTCTTCCGACGGGCTTCAACTGGGACGAGAAGGCGATCAAGTTCGACTTCCCGGCCCCCGACACCAACGGCGCCGTTACTCAGTACACGACGGACCAGACCGTCGGCGTCGCGACCCAGGACGGCTACACCCAGGGCAGCCTCCAGTCCTGGTCGATCGGCCAGAGCGGTATCGTCACGGGCACCTTCACGAACGGCCAGTCAGAGCAGCTCGGGACGATTGCCCTCGCGAACTTCTCCAACCCCGGTGGGCTCGAGAACATGGGGAACCTCCAGTACCAGACGACGGCCGCCTCGGGCCAGCCCCAGGTCGGCACTCCGGGTTCGGCAGGACGAGGGACGCTTCTCGGGGGCGCCCTCGAGCAGTCGAATGTCGATCTGGCCAACCAGCTGACGAGCCTCATCGAAGCCCAGACGGACTACGAGGCCGACACCAAGGTCGTGTCGAGCAGCGAGACCGCCCTTCAGGCGCTCGTCACGAACGCCTAGCCCAGACCGGCTAGCTCTGGTCTCTCAGCGATGTCCACGATCGGCAAGCGGCGGCGGGTTAGTGCCGTTATTAACTCGGAGGACGAATGGGGAGCGACTGCCTCCCTGTTAAGAGCGCTGTGGTGTGACGTATTCGCAGAGGTTGGCGAGCCGAGGGCCCCGGAGGGAGACGCGGTGATCCTGGTCACCAAGAAGGACGGGACAACGACGGCACTCAACGTCGACCGCATCGAGCGCGTCGAGCTCAACCCCGTCTCACTCGGGCGGGAGTCGAACGTCTTCTTCGTCGGCGGGACTCATCTCGTAGTCGAGGAACCTCCTGAGGTGGTCATCGATCAGATCGTCGACGCGAAGGCGCGCGTCACCGCCCGCGCCTTCGCGATGCCAGAGAAGGAATGGAGCGTTCCCACCGAACCACCTGGTCCGGTGCTGCGTGTCGTCCCCTCCGGAGGCGATGACGAGTGACTCCCGCCGGCATCGTCGTCGCCCTCGCCGCCATCTTCATGTCGATGATCATGACGCACGGCAAGCCGATGACGATCGTCAGCATCCCGTCGATGGTCCTCGTCCTCGGCGGCACCATCGGAGTTTCAATCGCGGGCGTGAACAAACACGACCTGAAACCTGTTCGCGGCGCGCTCCTCGCAGCCGTCAAGAACAAAGTGACCTGGCATGCCAGCGACTTCAACCAGCACTTGCTGACGGCTGCCAAGGAGGCACGGACCATGGGCCTCTTGGCCCTCGAGAACGGTCTCCCGGAGGCGAAGGTCGATCCCTTCGTCCGCTCGGGCGTGGAGCTCATCACCACGACCTCTGACCCCGAGCGTGTCCGCAATGTCCTCGACGCCGAGATCATCGGCATGCGCGCCCGCCACCGTGTCGGCATCAAGTTCTTCCAGGACATGGGTGGCTTCGCGCCGACAATCGGGATACTCGGGACCGTCATCGGCCTCGTCAGGGTGCTCGGCGACCTCTCTTCGCCGGCGACGCTCGGTCCTGCGATCGCGAGCGCTTTCACGGCGACGCTCTGGGGCGTCATGACCGCGAACATCTTCTGGATCCCGATCTCGAACAAGTTGAAGCGTCTTTCCGACGACGAGGTGCGGCGTAAGGAGCTCGTCATCGAGGGGCTCCTCGCCGTCCAGGAAGGGCTGACGGGCCCGCAGCTTCGCGACCGGCTCGATCCGTTCCTGGCTCCTCGCGAGCGCGGCGATCAGGGCAAAGGCCCGGGTGCCTCTGCTGAGGAGTCGGCGGCATGAGGACGAGCCGACCCTACCGAGCGGTCAGCTCCGTGGAGGAGGGCGGCGAGGAAGCCCCCGCCGGCATGGAACGTTGGCTCCTGACGTACTCGGACATGATCACCTTGTTGCTGGCTCTGTTCGTCGTGCTCTATGCCCTCTCGAGCCTGAACCACGTCAAGTACTCGCTGTTCGCCAAGGGAATGGACGTGTCGTTCAACAACGGGTCGAGCCAGCCCTCGTCCGCCCGGACCCAGCCCTCGCCGAAGCGAGGCAAACACGAGTCTGCGAGCGAGGCGTCGCTCTCGGCCCTCGAGATACAGCTCCGCGGGGCACTTGAGAACGCGGGGCTGATCAAGGAGGTGCAGCTGACGAGCGGGCCGGGGGGCCTCGTAGTAGGGCTCATCACCGGCAGGACCTATTACGGCGTCGATTCCGCCGCCCTCAGCCCGGTCGGGGCGGAGGTCGTCGACATCACCGGAGCGGTCATCCGCTCGCACTCGAACCCCGTGAACGTGGAGGGATACACCGACAACGAGCCGATCACGGGCGGCCCCTACCGGGACAACTGGCAGCTCTCTGCCGAGCGCGCCGTCGTGGTGGTGGAGCGCCTGCAGGACGTCGCGCACGTCAACCCGGCACAGCTGTACATAGTCGGCTTCGGGCAGTACCACCCGATCGTGCCGAACAGCTCGAGTGTCAACCAAGCCAAGAACCGCCGCGTCAACATAGTGATCACCGTCCCGGGCGCCAAGGCCGGTGTTCCATGACGGTCGTACGGACTCACGACTTCCATCGGACCGAGACGCTCGACCGTCAGTACGTCCCGGCCCTCAACGCGGCCTTCGACACCTTTGCCCGCCGAGGTTCGGTCGAGCTTTCCACGTCCCTGCGCAGGGCCACCCAGCTCACAGTTTCCTCGCTGCAGGAGATGTCGTGGCGCGAGGTCACAGCGCTCCTCGGCGAGCGGCCTTATCTCATGACGTTCAACCTGGAGCCGTTGGGCGGGACGGCGATGCTCTCCTTGTCGCTCGGGACAGTGGTCCGGATGCTCGACTTCCGCCTCGGCGGGGGTACCCAGCCCGCCTTCGCCGGTCACAGCGACCTGACTGACACCGACTTCGCCGTCCTCGGCGGCGTCATCACGCCGCTGCTCGCCGAGCTGGCCGACAGTCTCTCGCGGGTGAAGGAGGTCTCTGCTGTCCCGGTTTCTCAGGAGTCGAGCATCCAGTTCGTGCAGATGGCCGGCCCCAACGAGATGTTCCTCGTTTCGAGGTTCCAGCTCTGCGTGGCCGAGGACGAGCCGGTCGAGATCATCCTTGCTCTGCCCTTCGCCCTCGTGCGACAGATCACCGAGGCGATGCGCTCGAGCACTCGCGCCCTGAACGACGCCACGTCGTTGGTCGACGAGAGCGTCGTGACGCAGGCAAACCTCGATGTCTGGCTCGAGCTGCCCTCCGTGCGCCTGCCCTCCACCGAGGTGTCCGAGCTCAAGGTGGGTGACGTCATCCGGTTCTTCCACCCGCTGCGTCAACCTCTCGACTTGCGCGCGGAAGGCGTCCTCGTGGCCCGGGCTCTTCAGGGCGCCGTCGGTTCCAAAGTCGTGTGCTCGATTCTCGAGGAGGTGTCCAACGATGACGATTGACCAGATCGCCCCCGTCCCGGGCGGCAGCGCGAGCGCCGCCGGCGGCGCGGGTGACACAGGCAGCGCCGGTGACAGCGTCGTCCCCTCGCACGGTGAAGCCTGGTCACGAAAGGCGGCACGACTGCGCGATGTGCCCCTCGAGATCAGCGCCCAGATCGGCCGCACCCGGCTCCCGATCCGGGCCGTGCTGGAGCTCGGTATCGGGCAGGTGATCGAGCTCGACCGCCAAGTCGGTGCCCCGATCGACATCATTGCCAACAACGACGTCGTCATCGCTCGCGGCGAGGTTGTCGAGGTCGACGACGAGTACGGAGTGAGGATCACCGAGGTCGTTCACGGAGCGCTCGACTAGATGGGCTTCATCTTGCTGTTCGGCAGGACGCTCTTGGCACTGGCCATAGTGCTGTTCCTGGTCTGGGGGCTCTCCCGTTTGGCGCGGCGCACTCAGAGCGGTGGCCTCGCCAAGCGCGTCGCCGCCCCGGGAGGGGCGCGTCTCGAGGTGCTCAGCCGAAGGTCCCTTTCCCGGACCACCTCGGTCGCCATCGTGCGCGTCGGCGACCGCAATCTCGTCGTCGGAGTCACTCCGCAATCTGTCACCCTCATCAGCGAAATCCCGGCGCCGGAGCTTGACCCGTACGCCGGGGAGCTGCCAGCCGACACGCCATGGAGGGCGGAGTCGAGGCAAACGCCTATGGCATGGGACGCCACCATCTCCAAGCTGCGGGAGCTGACCGTCAGGCGTTGAGCCGCCCGCGGCGTGTCCTTGCCGGAGCGCCACTTGAGCACCGTCTACCGTTCCATTAACCATCGTTTCCTGCTCACGCGAGCCGTCAGATGACCGGTTCGCTCATTGCGGCGTCGACCCCGTCGGTCAACATCAACCTCGGTGGTCTGCACAGCCCTTCGACAGCGGTCGTGATCATCGCCGCGCTGACCGTCTTGTCCATAGCCCCGTCCGTGCTCATCCTTTTCACGGGGTTCACGCGCATCTTCATCGTCCTCGGCCTGACGCGAAGTGGCCTCGGTCTCCAGAACACACCGCCAAACCAGGTGATCGCGGGCATAGCGCTTTTCATCTCCCTGTTCGTGATGGCGCCCGTGCTGAACCAGATGGACCACGACGCCCTTCAGCCCTACCTGCGTGGCAGCCTGACCGCTACCCAGGCCATCAGCGAGGGTGAAGTCCCGCTGAAGACGTGGATGCTCAAGCAGACGGGCAACTCCGAGCTGCAGATGTTCGCCACCGACCAGCATGACAGCTTCACGAACCCTGACACCCTGCCCATGACGGTCGTAGTGCCTTCCTTCGTCATCTCCGAGGTGCAGAGCGCCTTCACCATCGGGTTCGTGATCTTCATCCCGTTCCTGGTGATCGACTTGGTCGTCTCGTCGGTGCTCATGTCGATGGGCATGTTCATGCTCCCGCCGACGCTCGTCTCGCTCCCGTTCAAGATCCTTCTCTTCGTGCTCGTCGACGGCTGGGCGCTCGTCGTCCACTCACTCATCACGAGCTTCCATTAGCGCCATGGACACCAACACGGTCGTAACCCTCATGGGGCAGGCCATCGTGCTCGTGGCGAAGCTCGCCGGGCCGATCCTCGTCGCCACGCTCGTCGTGGGCCTGTCCGTGTCGCTCTTCCAAGCCGTGACGACAGTCCAGGAGTTCACCCTCACCTTCTTGCCCAAGCTCGTCGTGGTGGCGGCGATCCTCGCTCTCACGGGCCACTGGATGGTCACCCAGCTCGTGGACTATGTCCAGCAGCTGTACGGGTCGATCCCGCAGCTTCTCACCTAGCCGGTCATGATCCACCTACAGCTCGCGGCAGGAGTTGCCTTCTTCCTTGCGTTGCTGCGAGGAACGGCCTTCTTGTACTTCTGTCCGCCCTTTTCCAACAACATGATCCCGTTTCTCGCCAAGACCGGGATCGCGGGCGGCCTGGCGGTGGCCGCTGTCCCGAGCGTCTCGCACGACGCCCTGCCGATGTCGACGCCCGCCCTGATCGAGGCCCTCGTCATCCAGATCGCCGTCGGCGCGCTCATGGGCTTTGTCGTGCAGCTCTTCGTCGGCGCCGTCCAGGGAGCGGGAGCGATCATCGACCAGTTCTCCGGTCTCAACCTGCCGCCGGCGATCGATCCGCTGAACCTCGACCAGTCGCCGCTGCTCGCCCAGCTCTACGAGTGGATGGCGACAGTTCTCATCTTCGTGTCCGGTGCCTACCTCCTGCTCGCCCAGGGCTTCGTCCGCAGCTTCGCCGCTGTCGGCACGACGGTCCCCGAACGGGACGTCCAGCAATTGCCCACCTTCTTGAGCTCGGACCTGGTCAGTTTCTTCGCCGCGTCGGCCGAGATCGCCGCGCCGCTCGTCGCCGTGGTGTTCGTAGCCCAGATCTTGCTCGGCCTCCTCGCCAAATCCGCGCCCCAGGCCAACGTCTTCGTCCTCGGCTTCCCTCTCCAGATCCTGCTCGTGCTCGGCGGTCTCGGCCTGGCGATCGTTGCCTTGCCCTCCGATGTCTCGAACCTCGTCGAGCGAGGCGTCTCTCAGTTGTTCGGGGGCGGTTGATGGCCGAGGACAAGAGCCAGAAGAGTGAGAAGCCAACTCCGCGGCGCAAGCGCGAGGCGCGAAAGGAGGGCCGCGTCGCACGTTCCTCCGAGCTCGGCTCGTGGTTCTCGCTCGGGGTCGTCGTGCTCCTGCTCCCTGTGCTCGGCGAGCACGCCGTGTCCGAGGTCACCGGCTTCGTGAGCTTCGCCACGAACGCCATGCCGGCGGCCGACCCGTCGCAATCGTTCTCGCTTCTGGGAAGGGGGCTCTGGACGGTCGTCGAGGCGGTTGGCCCGATCCTTGCCGCCGGGGCGGGCGCGGCGGCTCTGGCCGGCTACGGACAGGTCGGCCTGAGGTTTGCGCCCGGTGCGCTCGGGCTCAAGTGGAGCAAGATCTCTCCCCTCACAGGGATCAAACGGATCTTCTCTGCCCGAGGGGCGTGGGAGATCACGAAGATGGGCTGTCGCCTGGGGATTCTCATGGGGATCGGCTACACCGCCGATCGGCGCCTCATCGTGAGCCTGCTCGGGCCCGGCACCTTGCCCATCCAGTCGACGATCAGGACGACCGCGAACGGCCTGCTCGGTCTCGTCCGGGACATTGTCGGCGCGGCGCTGGTACTGGCTATCGCCGACTACGCCTTTCAGCGCAGGCAGTTCAACGATTCCATGAAGATGTCCAAGGAGGAGATTCGCCGGGAGATGCGCGAGACCGAAGGAAACCCTGAGGTTCGCAGGGCATTTCGCCGCCGGCGCAGGCGCCTCTCGAGGATGCAGATCCTCGCCGCCGTCTCCCGGGCGGACGTGGTCGTCGTGAACCCCACCCACTTCTCGGTCGGCCTGCGCTACGACCGATCCAAGGATCGAGCACCGCGGGTCGTGACCAAGGGCGACGACGAGGACGCGCTCGCGATCCGGATCGTGGCGCTCGAGCAGGGCGTTCCGATCATCGAGAACCCGCCTGTGGCACGGTCGCTCTTCGAGGCTTGCGAGATCGGCGACGAGGTGCCGGCGTACCTCTACCAGGTGGTGGCACGCCTGCTCGCCTTCCTCTACCGGCTGACACCGGCTCAGCGTGCGCTCGTCGACATCCACAAGATGGCCGCGTGAAGGCAGCTTGATGGAGCACTCGGCCGTTAGGAACGACAAGCCAGGATGGCCACCGCCCGGTCAAGGATCGACCCGGACAGACGGTGACACCGTCGCTGAGAGGCGATCCCTTGGCTGACACGACTGCGACCCGGGCCATACCCCGATCGGCGACTTTCGGGATGCTCGGCCTGCCCCTTGCGGTGGTGGCGGTCGTGGTCATGCTCGTGATCCCGCTGCCGAGCTTCGTGCTCGACATCCTGATCACGCTGAACATCTCGGCGTCGATGCTCGTCTTGTTGACGGCGATGCACGTCAAGCGACCGCTCCAGTTCTCGGTCTTCCCGACGCTGCTCCTCGTGATGACGGTCTTCCGGCTGGCCTTGAACGTGAGCGCGACAAGGCTCGTGCTCCTCCACGCCTACGCCGGGATGGTGATCCAGAGCTTCGGCCACTTCGTCATCGGTGGATCGGTCCTCGTCGGCCTCGTCGTGTTCCTGATCTTGATCGTCATCCAGTTCGTCGTCATCACCAACGGTGCCGGGCGAGTGGCCGAGGTGGCGGCGCGCTTCACCCTCGACGCCCTGCCCGGCAAGCAGATGGCTGTCGACGGCGAGCTCTCCAGCCAGCTCATCACCCCCGATCAGGCCCGGGCCCGGCGGCGCGAGATCGCCGACGAGGCCGACTTCTACGGTGCCATGGACGGAGCCTCAAAGTTCGTCCGGGGTGACGCCATCGCGGCCATTGTGATCACCCTGATCAATCTCATCGGCGGTCTTGCCATCGGAATTTTCCAGCGCCACCTCACGGCCAGCCAGGCCATCGAC
>JBKQMT010000006.1:0-106923 GCA_052146595.1 Acidimicrobiales bacterium | reverse complement strand
GAACGGGACGAAAGCGACGGTCATCTATGACCTCACGTCCCTGAGCCCCGACGCCGACGCCGAGCTCGAACTGTTCGCCGCCAATTACCCATCGTTCCTGGGCCACTGGCAACACGCCATCGCGCGGGCTATGAGGGAGACCGCCAATAGGAGCTGCCCGCTCGGGCCAAGCTGTGAAGGTTCGACAGGCTAGCGCGGACGGTCCACTGTCGGAATCCAGCAGCGCATCGACTGCCTTTCCCGAAACATGACCCCATCAACACGCCCACATCGCCGCGGTCCGATCACCGTCAACCTCGGCCTGCCCGGCCGAATCGAACCACAACGGGCTGGTGAGCGTGCGGGAGGCATGATGCCCCTCCGTCACCGCGGAGATGGAGCCGAAGAGAACTCTTGTACGCCGCTTGCGGACTGTGTCGTGACCCCGGGAGCGTCTGTCGATCAGGCAGAAGTCGTCCCTCGTTGTGCGAAACTCATGGCGCGCTGAAGGGCTGCGGCTTTCATATCGGCGGGGATCGGCACTGCCCCTCCGAGCCCGGCGGCGTTGATGCCAGCCTGGGCGGCTTCCTCGACGACGCCGCCGACCACGATGGCCAGGTCCGGTGTGCGGTGAAACACGAGCACCCCGTGGTTGGCGAGGAGGACAGCGGGCACCCCTGGAACCACTGCGGCGCGGATGTTGGCGATGGCGTGCTCGGATCCCCGGGGCCCGTAGCTGGCCACTGGCACGCCTTCGGGCAGGCCGAACATGGCCAGGGCCTCCACCCAGCAACCGATGGGCTGATGCGCTACCGCGTAGGCCGTGGCATACGGCGAGTGAGTGTGGATGACGCAGCCGACATCGTCGTGGTCGGCGTACATTGCAGTGTGCATGGTGACAACCGCGCCTTGGATCGGGGGCAACTGGCCCTCGCGAAGGGTGCCGTCGAGGCCGACCCGGACCACGGCCTCAGCGGGGTGGTCGCGAAGCGACGAGCCGCCGGTGAAGTAGATCTCGTCTTCCCCCACCACGCGGAGGCTGACGTTGCCGTGAGCGTTCGCCGAGATCGCCCCACTGGCGACAACACGCCTCGCGACCTCAACGACCTGATCGACCATGTCGCGGTCCATATGTTTCTCCCCCTCTTTGGGCAGCAAGCTACCAGCAGATCAACCTCGGCATGCTGGTGCGTGTCGGGGTAACTCCGACGCCTGACCGAACGAGTGACTGGGGGGGAGCTATGGCAGGACTCGAGCGTGAGAGCTTCGACGAAGCGGACAAGACGCGTCCGTTCACTGACAAGGGGCAGGTGGAACTAGTCGGCATCGGGGCTGGCGTCGTCCACCCGCGCAGCCGCAGGGGCTCGCTTCGACGAGGCGGAAGCCGTGGGGTATCTAGCATGACCGTGTGGTTGCGCGCTCTGAGACGCCTAGCCCGGGGTTCGGGGACGAGGACTGGCCCTCCGGGGAAAGCACCGGTGGACCGGCGTTCTCTTCGTCCTTAGTACCAGCGCGAGGCCTGTCTTCCCTCCGCCCGTTCCACCACCGGAGCTACCTCCTCTTGTGGTGGGGCGGCATGGTCTCGGTCGTCGGTTCCTGGATGCAGACAGTCGCCGTCGGGGCTCTGGTCGTCGCGCACACCGGAAGCGCCACCTGGGCAGTCGTGATCGCCGCTGGAGCGTTCTTGCCCATCGGGCTGCTCTCGCCCGTCGGGGGCGCGCTCGCCGACCGAGTACCCCGACGTGCAGCTCTTGTCACCGGCAACCTGCTCGCGGGCGCCGTCGCTCTCGCCATTGCCATCCTGGTCGCCACGGGACGCGACAGCCCCGGGATCCTGACCTTGCTCGTCACGCTCCAGGGGTCCGTCAGCGCCGTGATCGGACCGTTTCAGCAGGCCATCCTCCCCGACCTGGTGCCGCCATCGGAGTTCCTCGCGGCAGTTTCGCTCAACTCGGCGCAGTTCAATCTCGGACGCGTCGTCGGCCCAGCGCTCGCGGGGGTGGCGATCGCCGCTTTCGGCTACCCGGTCGCTTTCGTCGCCAACGCGGCGTCTTTCCTCGCTGTCGTGGTGGCCCTCTTCTTCGTCCACCTGTCGCCGCCGCCCGGACGCGTCGAGCAGATCAGTCTGCTGGCGTTGCTCCGGCTCGGCGTTCGGGCGGCGCGCGGCGAACCGGGCTGTCGTGCTGCGATAGGCACGATCGCAGTTGTGGCGCTTTCGGCGTCTCCGTTCATCGCCCTCGTGCCGGTGATGGCGCATCGCCTGACCCATGGCGGAGCGCGCGGGATTGCATCGGCGACCGGCCTTCTCACCACCGCCCAAGGCATAGGCGCCGTCGTTGGCGCCCTCGCCGTGGCCCCGCTCGCGGCTCGCTTCGGGAGGGGCAGGATGCTTATCAGCAGCCTCGTGGTCCTCCCGCCGGTGCTCGTTCTGTACGGATTCGCCCCGACGCTCGCGCTCGCACTGCCAGCCCTGTTCGTCGTCGGGCTCGTATACATCGGCGTGCTGTCCGGCCTGTCCACCGTCGTACAGCTGAGGGCGCCGGCCGAGCTTCGCGGGCGCGTCCTCAGCCTCTACATGGTGGCACTCGGCGTCGCGTACCCGATCGGATCGCTCGTCCAGGGACCGATCGCGGACTCGCTCGGTCTGGCCTGGACGACAGCCGGCGCGGGCCTTCTCTTGGCGATCGCGCTCGTCCTGACGCGCCTGTTGCGACCGGGCGTCTTCCAGGCGCTCGCGGCCCAGGCGCCGACAGAACGGTCACCGACCGCCGCCACTTCCTGACCTCCACCGCTGCGGCGACCCGCCCATCCGAAAGAGCGACAGCCGTGCAGAGCTTCATCGCCGACACGGTGCCCCAAAAGGCCGCCGTTACGCCGGTGCTGAACGTGGGAGTGGGATTCCTGAACAACTACCGCGCCGCTCCAGCCGACACTCGGCTGCTCGAAGCGGACGAAACTCGAGTGCGACGCGAGCGTGCTCACCGGCGAGTCCGTGCCGGCCAGCGAGTACGTGGCACCCGTCGCCGAGGGAGCGGGTGCGGCCCTGTCGTGAGGACGCCGGGGGTGGCCGCGCCTCAGGCGTCAGCCGGTATTGCGCAGTCCGGCGGCGATCGCGTTGATCGTGATGAGAAGTGCCCTTCGCAAGTCCGGCTCCTCCGAGCCGGACCGGTGCCTTCCGAGGAGTTCGACCTGGAGGTAGTGAACCGGACGGAGGTAGTCGGCGCGCACCGCGAGAGTGCGCTTGAGGAGAGGTCTCGCCTCGATCGGACTGGACTCACCTGTCAGTCTGAGAACCTCCGCGACGGTACGGGCGTGCTCGTCGGCGATCTCCTGGAAGATCGGGTATTGGCTCGTCTCCACGAGCGACTTCACGTACATCCTTGCGATGTCCATGTCAGTCTTCGCCAGGGTCATCTCGACGTTGCCGACGAAGGTTCGGAAGAAGGGCCACTTTGCATACATTTCTTCGAGGGTCTCCCCTGCGCCTCGATCGCGCGCAGCCGCGAGTCCCGATCCGAGGCCGAACCAGCCCGGGATGATCTGGCGGGACTGGGTCCAGCCGAACACCCAGGGGATCGCCCGAAGTGCTGAGAGATCCGTTCCCGATTCGGGGCGATAAGCCGGGCGTGAGCCGAGGTTCAAGTCGTTGAGCTCGGCAACCGGTGTCGAGGACATGAAGTACCGCGCCATTCCCGGGTTCCCGAGCAGGTCACGATAAGCGCCCTCGGCGACCGAGGAGACCGCCTCCATCACCTCGTGCCAGCGGTCGGATGTGGCACCGGAGCGGAGCGATGAGCTGTGAACGAGACTCGATTCGATCACCGCGGCGAGACTTGCTTCGAGGTTCTCCCGTGCCAGTTCTGCGAGGTTGTACTTGTCGGAGATGACCTCGCCCTGCTCGGTGACCTTGAGGAAGGCCCCGACCGTGCCCTCGGGTTGAGCGAGGATCGCCTCGGCCGACGGCCCACCGCCTCGGCCGACCGTACCCCCACGACCGTGGAACAGGTGGAGAGCAACTCCGTGGCGATTTGCGACGTCACGCAGCGCGCCCTGCGCCTTGTAGATCTCCCACTGGGAGGTCGTGATGCCGGCATCCTTGTTGGAATCGGAGTAACCGAGCATGACCTCTTGGATGTCCCCGCGTGCCGCGACGACGGCCCGATAGCTCGGATCCGAGAGAGCCTCGTCGAGGAGAGCGCCTGAGGCTCGCAGCTCCGCAACCCGCTCGAAGAGCGGGACGACGCCTATCCTGGCCCAGCGCGCACGGCAATCGACGAGCCCGGCCTCCCGTGCCAGGACGACGGTCGCGAGAATGTCGTCGACCCCTTCGGTCATCGATATGACATAGCTCTCGATCACGCCATCGCCGAAGCGGTCGAGCGCGGACGCCACCGATTCGAAAGTTGCATAGGCCGTCGCGGCCGTTGGCGAGAGCGCGAACCGGGAGGCTCCGAGGGGACGGGCGCGGCTCAGCTCGGCACGCAATACCTCGCGGCGCTCCGAGCGGTCGAGCTCCCGGTACGGTCTCTCGAGCTCTCCGAGTTGGTCGAAGACCTCGCCGAGCACCCTGTGGTGCGCTTCGGCGTTCTCGCGGACGTCGAGGGTGGCGACATGGAACCCGAAGGTCCGTACCAGACGACCGATACGACTGAGAAACCCGTCTGCGATCGCCTCCCCGCGATTTGCTGCGAGCGAGTCACGCAGGAGCCGTAGCTCTTCGATCAATCCGTCTACGCTCGCATAGTCCTCGCCGGGCACGTGCGCGGTGTCCGCTGCCAGGCGCGCTCGGGTGTTGATGAGCCGCTGGCGGACATAGGAGCACTTCAGCCGATAGGGCTCCTCCGCGTCGATGGCCATGTAGCGGTCGTAGACATCAGGAAGACAGACGCGGTCTGCTTGCAGGCTCGCCGACAGCGCGCTCGAGATGTCGACTATCGCCGTTGAGTTCGAGAGTGCCTGGGTCAGCTGGTCGATCAGCCCTATGAGCTTGCGGAATCCAAGTTCGTGTTGAATCAACAGGACGTCGGTCGTGACGGCCGGGGTCACCGATGGGTTGCCATCGCGATCGCCGCCCACCCAAGAACCAAAGCGAAGGGTCGAAGTTGAGAACTCGAGGACGATGCCGTGGCGCGCGAGTTCGTCGTCGAGGTCCTCGAGGACTGTCGGGACGGCGCTGTCGTAGATTCGGGACAGGTAGTAGAGAACGTTCTGAGCCTCGTCTTCTGGTCGCAGGCGACCGATTCGGATCTCGCTCGTCTGCCACAGCAAGAGGATCGTCTCGCGAAGTCGGCCGACGAGTCGTCTCGCCTCCGCTGGCGTCGGGTCATCTCCGAGCGCTTGTACGAAGTGCGCCACGTCGAGGAGTTTCGAGAGAACCGAACGGCGCGCCGACTCGGTCGGGTGGGCCGTGAACACGGGACGGAACTCAAGGCGAGCAAGAGTCGCGCCGACGCTTTCTCGGTCGATGCGGCGCTCGGCGACCCGGTCGAGGGTGTCCCGCATCCAGGTTCGCTCCGCCCGCCGGGCTTGACCGAGCTCCGCCGCGCGATGAACCTGTTCGGTGACGTTGGCTAGTTGGAAGTAAGCGGCGAACGCGCGGGCGAGGAGAAGGGCGGTGCCTGTCGGAATGCTCGGAAGTTGCTCGGCGAGTCCACCAGTTCGCGCCTTTTCACCCTCTTCGCGCTCGAGTTTCGCCACCTCGCGAATCTGTCCGACGAGGTCCAGGAATTCCGGACCTTCGACACGGGCGAGCTCCTCGCCGAGAAGCGATACGACGAGACGGATGTCTCGACGCAGCGCGGCGTGGCGTTCCTCGGTCGGGAGGGCGTCGTAGGACGTGAAGGGGTCGCGCACGTAGCTTCGAGCATCGGGCGGCTGGCCTGTCCCTTGCGGCACGGAGGGATCGTACTGACTGCGACGACCACGTTCGTCCGGAGGTGACTTGGGACCTGGTCGCTCCCACTCAGCTCAACAGGCAGCTGGCGGGCTCGGCTCGTCCGAGCGCGCCGCAGGAGTCACCAACAGGCGTGAAGCGCCTGTGACTCACTCGGCGAGGTGGGCCACAAGGGTGATCTCGGGCACGCCCGCCAGCGCTTTGCTGACCGGGCATCCCGCCTTGGCGGCCGCGGCATGCTCCTGGAATGCGGCGTCCCCGAGTCCCGGCACCCTGGCGACGGTGACCAGGTCGATCTTCGTGATGGTGGCGGCGCCATCGACGAGCCGCAGGGTGACGGTGGCATCGGTGTGCACCGAGTCGGGCGTGGTGCCGGCCTGGGCGAGGATATTGGACAACGCCATCGAGAAGCACGACGCATGGGCAGCTGCTATCAGCTGCTCGGGGTTGGCCCCCGGACCGTCCTCGAAGCGTGACTTGAAGGAGTAGTCGCCGCTGATCGTGTCACCGGCCACAAACGTGCCTCCACCTGTGGGCAGGTCGCCCCTCCACTCGGCGCTTCCTCTTGCCGGCATGTTGCCTCCTAGCCCGCTTGGGCGTGGTCGGAACTCGGAACTCGGAACTCGGAACTCGGAACTCGGAACTCGGAAGCCTAACTGCAGCGTCAGAGAATCAGGCTCACGGCGGTTACGAAGAGCCGTCCCCTCGGCCAGCAGCACACACCGACCCCCTCGACGGTTGCTGAGGCCAGATGACCGACCGGGATGTACACCTGCAAGGTCGGGCGCCGGTCACTCTCGGCGGCCCTCGCGGCTCGCGAAGTCCCTCAGCGCCGGCCCGGAAAGGCGGTACCGGGTCCACTCGTCCGTCGCGACGGCACCAATCGATTGGTAGAAGGCGATCGCCGGCTCGTTCCAGTCGAGGACGGACCATTCGAGCCGACGGCAACCCTCCTCGAGGGCGAGACGAGCCAGGGACGCGAGCAGTGCTCTTCCTGTCCCGAGCCCACGGTGTGCGGGCCGGACATAAAGGTCCTCGAGATAGATACCGGGTCGTCCCGTCCAGGTGGAAAAGCTCCTGTAGTACAGGGCCATCCCGATGACCTGCTCGCCGGCCGTCGCCACATACGCATGAGCGCTCGGCTCCGTCCCGAACAATGCCCGCGCGAGCAAGATCTCGTCGATCTCGACCTCGTGGCGCGCCCGCTCGTATTCTGCGAGCTCTCTGATCAGCTCCACGAGGACGGGGACATCGGCTCGGGTCGCTGGGCGAATCACTTCTCGAACGTATACGACGGGTGCCTCGCGCGCCGACACGGGCCTCGTCGGCAGCAAGGCCTGAGCTCGCTCACTCCCGACATAGCTCGCCTCATCTCACATGCGATACCCAGATGATTCTCGATCTCCGTGGAGGGTCGCCGCACATACTCGGTGACGGTGACCCGGAGATCCCGGTTCGCCGACTGACTGAGGAGCAGGTTTGTCATGCGCACCGCCCGAGACAACTTCGACAGGCTGAGAACGAACCGCCCACGAGTGGCTGACGCATCGAGGCCGGCGTCACAAAGGGCTCACGCTCCCTAGCGAGCTGGCCGGTTGACGAGCCGGCGAGCTGGCGGACGCGTCGGCTCGCCCTCGGCTCGGCAAGACGTGGAGCGCAGAGCCCCGTTCAGGCACCTCCTCCTAAGAGGCGCTTCAACTCGTCGTCGTAGCGCGCGTAGCGGCGAGAAACCAGTTCAGCGCGCCCGATCTCTCGCTCCACGAGCCATTGCACCCATTCGCAGACCAGCACCGAACGATGGACCAGCAGCTCGACCGGCTTGCCGTGAGCCGTCGCTTCGATCCTCACCCCGTCCCTTCGAGCCCTGAAAAGCTCCCTGACCCCACGCACGGTGACCCGCACGTCGTAGACCCCGTACCAGAGGTCGCGAAGGCCGTCGGCGCAGTCGAGCACTATCAACCTCGTGAGGGCGTAAGCGGGATCCACAAGCGCCTCAACGGACTGCCATGGTCCCAACGGGCCACGCCCGTGGAGCCAAGCGTCGTCGTCGAGGCCGTAGGCCTCCAGGAATCCCGGTTCGCCTGCCCGTGACCGGACGGCGCGGAGGATCGACTCGGAGCCGACGACCCACTCGGAGCCGACCTCGATGTCGACCATGTGAGTGCCCACACTGACCCCTCCCTGGTCTGCGGACAGCACGATACGGGCGCAGCCGCATTCAAGGTTGGATACCACTTGACCTGGGTCGACGCGCCAATGGAGGACCTTTTCGATCACGCCTCCTGGGTAAGCGCAAGCCGGCGATCGGGTACGAACCACATGACAGCGACAGCCCCGTACATGACATAGGACGCCACGGGTGCGGCAAATGCCGAGCCGGCACCGGCCGCGTAAAGGATGAGCGAGAGGTTCCCCTTCATGTCCGAGCCGATAGCTCTGGCAATGGCCGAGCTGTCTCCGTTCGCGTGGATGATCCTCCTGACCAGTATCCAGTAGGCGGCGGCTGATCCAAGACCGACCACTCCGTAGGCTGCAGCCGGCAGGGCGTGCAGTGGGTACCTGCCGACCCATCCCGTGACAATCGGCAGCAGCGAGAGCCAGAAGAGAAGATGAAGATTGGCCCACATGACCGCACCGTCCATTCGCTCGGTAGCGCGGAGGAGGTGGTGATGGTTGTTCCAGTACGTCCCGACCATCGCGAAGCTGAGAACGTAGACGAGCAGTTGGGGCAGGCGGTCGTGGAGAGCCGATAGCGAGGCGCCGGCCGGGGGCTTTACGTTGAACGCCATGATCGTGATGATGACCGCCATCACGCCGTCGCTGAAGGCCTCCAGCCTGTCAGTCTCGCTTAGCCGCTGCATAACCCCCACCCCCCTCTCCGCAACCTGCGGCACGGCAGCGACGCAGGTTGCGGAATGTTAGGGCCCACCGCAAGTAAGACTGCGCACGTATGCACAACCCTGGCGACAGGCAGCCGGGGCTTTCGGGTCGCCCAGCCGACGTTGCCGGGCGGGCGCACCAAGTCAAGCTCGGAACCGAAGAACCGTTACCTCTTGCACACAGCCCGTAACGGAAACGTTATTGCACTCTTGGGGACCTCGCAGCAAACTCGGTCATCATTTCCTGAACGAGCTGGGGCCCCGGGTCGGCCGTGTTGCCGACCCCAGCACGGTGCACAGCGGGGGACACTTCGGAACTCTTGGAGTGGACGACGCTGGAAGCCACGAGCACTTGCCTGCCGCGACATTGCTTCCTGAGGCGATGTCGCCGTCTAGATCGACCTGCGGAGCATCCCTACGAGAGAAAGGGCTTGTTCATGATCGAGTCGGACTTCAGCGCCCTGACACTCAGCAACGGCGTCTGCGCCGCCAAGATCGCCTATGTCCCGAACGACCCGGCCGACAAGTACGCCGGCTACCTCTACCTGCTGGCCGGCGAAAGGGGTCCGCTGCTCGGGGTTCCGGGCATAATCGGGAGTGTCGACGGCTCTGAGCCCGACAGCGCCAGCGCCGAGGCCCTGATCGGCCGTCCCATCGGACTGTGGCAGCTGCGCAGCGACGGGTGGTACGCCGAGATCCAGTGATGTGCCACGCGGGCGTGCGGGGCCCGGCAAGATGACTCATGGTCGACTCTGATCCCGTGTTCAACGACGTCGTCTGCGGTCTCCTCGTCAGGTCGGGGCGGATCCTGCTCGTGCACCGTAACGGCACGCGCCTGTGGGCCCCGAATTCTTGGGACGCGCCCGGTGGTCACATCGAGCAGGGCGAGTCAGACTTCGAAGCTCTCGCCCGCGAGGTGCGAGAAGAGCTCGGGATCGCGGTCGCGCCCGGCGAGGCTCGTCTCCTCGGGCGGTTGTCGGGATCTGACTACGACGCCAGGGTCTTTGCGGTCGACTCGTGGTCCGGAGAGCCCGAGAACCGGGCACCCAAAGAGCACGACGATCTCGCCTGGTTCCCCGAGGAGCAGCTCTGCGACCTGGTCCTCGCCGACCCGGACCTGCTCGAGTTCATCGTCGGGGCACTCCGCCATGAACAGGGTCGGGTTCTCGAGCAAGGATCGTCCTAGGCGATGACTTAGTCTATGAATATCTCCAGCAGGCATGGGCCGACCTGATCGAGAACCGGTCGGGAACCCTCGACGACATCGCCTCGTCTTGGACCTCCATCCGAGAGAACAGCTCTTCTTCTTCTTCTTCGGGATCGCGTTGTAAGAGGGGGGACGGTTCTTCGCTAGCGCGCTGTGGAAAAAGGGGGGCGGGCCTCCAAGGACCTGGCTGCGAGGACCGGCCCTTCATCGCAGCCGACCTGGAGAGCTTTTGAGGCTCTTGCGGGCGCACGGCCTGTCGCAAGGTGACTTTCGCCTCTAACCGCGAAGCATGCTTCTGGCCGACTCTAGATATGTGGAATGCGACGAGCGACCGGTTTTCGAGGAGCTCGACCCGGAGGACTGTCTCGAGCTGTTGCGAGAAGAGCCTGTCGGTCGTGTTGCCCTCACCGCCCACGCGCTGCCAGTCGTCCTTCCTGTGAACTTCGCGGTGCTCGACGGCGACATTGTCTGGCGGTCGGCCCAGGGCACGAAGCTGAATGAGGCGTCGGCAGACCTTGTCGTGGCCTTCGAGGCGGACCATTACGAGCCGGACCACCGCCAGGGCTGGAGTGTCATGGTCCAAGGTCTGGCGCATGTCGTGACCGATGTCGACGAGCTCAACCGGGCGAGGGATCTGCCGCTCGAGTCATGGACTCTCGAGGGTGCGGCCGATCGTTACGTCTGCCTGGTGCCGAACATTGTCAGGGGCATGCGCATCCGAAACGTCTTGATGAACTGATGCCGCAAAGGTTGTAGAGGTTCTGCGAGGGTTCCTTCACTGGCGATCCTTGCCCATTAGAACCAGCTCCACGCCGGCGGAATCGACCCACCGGGAGAACTCCCGGTAGCCGCGACGCTCGTACATGGCAACGTTCCCATCGCTCTTGTAGCCGGCAGCGAGTTGGAATCGACGCACTGCGTCCGGAGCGGCCGCCTCGACGGCAACGAGGAGTGCTGACCCGACCCCCTTTCCCTGCTGATCGGGCGCTACGGCCAGACGGCTGATCCAACCGATGGGAGCTTCGACGGTGAGACGAATCGCGCCAACGAGCCGGCCCGCCAGCAGCGCCCCTATCGTGATCGTCGACCCGAGTTCGCGCCGAAGCTCGTCGAGCGTCTCCACGAGAGGCGGGATCTCGGTGGTGCGGTACAGGCGCGCTTCGGCGACGAACGCAGCTCGTTGGACGGTGAGAACCTCTCCGGCGTCGTCTGGTACGAGGCGGCGGTACTCGATTCCGGTCACGGTCCTATCGTGCCGGAAGCGTCGCCCCGCCGTGACCGCCGGAGGCGACCGACATCACCGGGACGGCTCTCATTTCCACTGGAAGTGCACGAAGACCCGGCCGAAGTTGTGCGAGTCCTTCTCCACCCGGTGGTACTGAGCTTTGATCTCTTTTTCAGCGAGAAAACGCAGGACACGCTTCTTCAGCTGACCAGACCCCTTCCCCGGGATGATCTCGACCACGGTCGCCTTCGCCCGCACCGCCTCCTCGATGACGTTACGCAAGGCGCGCTCGATGTCGTCTCCGCGGTCGTAGACGTCATGAAGGTCGAGTTTGAGTTTCACAGTGTCCTCCTCGATGCCTAAGCGAGGTCTCGATGAAACGTGCGAGTCGTGCCGATCGGCCGGAAGCCGATATCCGCGTACAGGTGCTTCGGCCAATCGTTGTCGTCGGCGACGATGAAGATGAGGTCGCGTTCGGCTGAGCGCGCGAGCTCGGTCGCGTGGGTGACGAGCGCTCGGGCGTAGCCGCGTCCACGAGCCTCCGGCACCGTGTAGACATCTTCCACCCATGCCGTGGAACCGTCGGATCGTAGCTTCGTAATGGCCACAGGGGCGCCGTCGACGTCGAGGATGCCGAGGCACTGCTCGTTCCACAGCCTTCCCTCCCGCCGCGAGTACTCCTCCAGCTCCTCGAGGCCGGCGCCGATATTCGGATGATCCTCGATGGTCCAGCGCCTCATCAGCTCCAGCATCTGCGCTTCACTCAGCTCGATCACCGCCCTCGTGTCGACCTCGCGATGCGACTTGCCTGTCAAGGCCATGAGCACCTCGCAATCGACGTTCCAGCCGGCGGCGGCGAAGGAACCTTGCAGTTGGCGGGAAGTCGGTTCAGCTTCGACAACGACATGGCGGTAACCAAGGTCGACCTGGTGTCGATCAGCGAGCGCGACCGCGTCGGCGAAGCTGACCGGCTCGCAGATGAGCAGCTGGTTCAGCGTCCAAACCCGAGGAAGAGATCTCGTCCGTACGGCCCAGCCTGGCCCGATGGGTCGCATCTCGTCGGCCAAGGACCTCAGGGTACGGCGGAGCTGGTCCAATGCCCGGCTGAGCAGCTCAGTGGGCTCACCGGTAGGCGTCGGATTCCTCTTCATCGTCCAGCTCCGAAATGACCCTTGGGGATGCGCAAGAAGAGTACCGGTGACGGGCAAGTCTGGAATCCACCATGCCATTCGCGCAATAGGCTTCGGAGCAAGCGACAAGGGAGGGATCAGCAGTGGTGGCGCACGCCGGCATGCATTCGCGTGGCGACTCGAAGAGCAACGGCGAGAGCCCACCTCCGGTGATCTCGGTCTCGGGCCTGACGAAGCGGTACGGGGACGTGGAGGCCGTGCGCGGGATCGACTTCGAAGTGGCCCGCGGGGAAACGTTCGGGTTCCTCGGGCCGAACGGGGCCGGCAAGACGACCACCATCAAGATCCTCTGCACGCTCGCCGGCGCGACCTCGGGCGCGGCCACGGTGGCCGGCTACGACACGGGCACGAAACAGGACGAGGTGCGGCGCAACATCGGCCTCGTCTTCCAGGACACGACGCTCGACACCTACCTGACCGCAGAGCAGAACCTCCTCTTCCACGCCGCTCTCTATGCCGTGCCGAAGGCCGTCATCGAACCGAGGACGCGCCAGGTGCTGAACATGGTGGGCCTCTGGGAGCGAAAGGACAACCTGGTCAGCACGTTCTCCGGCGGGATGCAACGCAGGTTGGAGATCGCCCGTGGTCTCCTACACGCGCCCCATGTGCTGTTCCTCGACGAGCCGACGGTCGGCCTCGACCCGCAGACCCGTTCCTCGATCTGGAAGTACATCAACGATCTCAAGCACCGCGAGGACATCACGATCTTTCTGACCACGCACTACATGGACGAAGCCGAGAACTGTGACCGGATCGCGATCATCGACCACGGCAAGATCGTGGCCATCGACACCCCGGAGGCGCTGAAGGCGAGCGTCGGCAAGGACAGGGTTCAGATCCAGACCGCCGACGACCCCGCGGCGATCTCCGCTCTGGCGGATCGTTTCGGCATCGCGGCGGCCATGCACGACGGCGCGGTCACCTTCTCGGTCGCAGCCGGGGAGGAGTTCGTGCCCAGGCTCTTCGCCGGGCTGGAGGTGCCGATCCGCTCCGTCAGCGTCTCGCGCCCCTCGCTGGACGACGTCTTCATGTCCTATACCGGGAGCACGATCCGAGACGCCGAGGCGTCGAGCAGCGACGTCATGCGGCAGCGGGCCGCGCACTGGCGAGGAGGGAGACGTTGAACATGGCCACAGAGCTCACCGAGGCCACCGCCGGCACCGAGACCGAAGCCGAGCTCGTCGCCGAGATCAGGGTGGCGCTGCCCGAACACGGGCTGGGCCACGACCTGCGCGCCGTGAACATCGTCTGGCGCCGTGAGCTCATCCGCTTCCGCACGGACCGCCTGCGCGCCATCACCTCGCTCGTGCAACCGTTCCTCTTCCTCTTCGTGCTCGGCACGGGCTTGTCCGCCTTGGCAAGACGCGGCCTGCCACCGGGTGTCGACTTCAAGACCTTCATCTACCCAGGTGTGCTGGCGATGTCGGTGCTGTTCACCTCCGTCTTCTCCGCCGGCTCGATCGTGTGGGACAGGGAGTTCGGCTTCCTGCGCGAGATGCTCGTCGCCCCGGTGCGGCGCGCCTCGCTCGTGATAGGCAAGTGCCTGGGAGGAGCCACGATCGCGACGTTCCAGGGTGTCGTCTTCCTGGCCCTGGCGTGGTTCGCGCACGTGCCCTACAACCCGTTCCTGCTGCTGACACTTGTCGGCGAGCTGCTGCTGCTGTCTTTCACATTGACCGCGTTCGGCCTGATGATGGCCGCCCGGATCAAACAGTTCCAGTCGTTCATGGCCCTGACGCAGATGCTGATCATGCCACTTTTCTTCCTGTCCGGCGCGCTTTACCCGCTAAACGGGCTGCCTGCGTGGCTGAGCGTGCTGACCCGGATCGACCCGCTGACCTACATCGTCGGGCCGATGCGCCACAGCGTCTTCAGCTACCTGAACCTTCCCGGGGTGGCTGTTCAGAAGCTGGCGCCGAGCATCACGTGGGGCAACTGGAACGTGCCCGTCGGCATCGCCTTGGGCCTCGTGGCGGCGATGGGTCTTGTCATGATGGGCGTCGCCATCGCCGAGTTCCGAAAGACCGAGTAGCGCTGCCGGCCAGCCGGGCGCGCCGCCGCCCGACAGAGATCTTGAGCCGAGCTGCCCCGACACGGCGGCCTTCCACCCACGACGCCCTTTGGTCGCCTGAGGAGTCACCTTCGCGCCGCGGGTGGCGCAAAGAGGCCCGGATTTCTCAGCTCAAGGCCTTTGGGGCTAGAAAGAGACGAGGAGTTCTGCAAGCCAAGGAGGCAGCGTGGACGTCCGTCAATGGGTTTGCGTCGACGGCAATGAGGCCGCTGCTCGAGTCGCATACGCCCTTTCCGAAGTAATCGCCATCTACCCCATCACGCCGGCCTCGCCGATGGGCGAGTTCGCCGACGACTGGGCAACGGCGAACAGAGAGAACCTCTGGGGCGAGGTGCCCGACGTCATCGAGATGCAGTCAGAGGCTGGCGCCGCGGGCACCCTCCACGGTGCCCTGCAAAAAGGAGCTCTGGCGACGACCTTCACCGCCTCGCAAGGCCTCTTGCTGATGGTGCCCAACATGTTCAAGATCGCCGGTGAGCTGACCCCGGCGGTCATGCACGTCGCCGCCCGCACCGTCGCCACTCATGCCCTGTCGATCTTCGGCGACCACTCCGATGTGATGCACGCCCGGACGACCGGTTGGGCCATGCTGGCGGCAAGCTCGGTTCAAGAGGCACACGACTTCGCCCTGATCGCCCATGCGGCGACCCTGCGGGCACGCGTGCCTTTCCTCCATTTCTTCGACGGGTTCAGGACCTCGCACGAGTTGGCGAAGATCGCCGTCCTCACGGACGACGACATGGCCGCGCTCATCGACAACGACGCCCTGATCGACTTCCGCCTCCGGGCGATGAACCCCGACACGCCGGACGTGCGGGGCACCGCCCAGAACCCGGACGTGTTCTTCCAGTCCCGCGAGGCGTGCAACCCCTATTACCTCGCCGTCCCCGGGATCGTGCAGGAGACGATGGACTCGCTCGCGGAGCGGACCGGGCGCTCATACAACCTCGTGGAGTACCGCGGCGCTCCCGACGCCGAACGCGTCGTCGTTCTCATGGGCTCGGGTGTCGGAGCGACTCGCGAGGCGGTGGACACGCTCGTCAGCGGTGGCGAGCGAGTGGGGATGCTGACTGTTCGCCTCTACAGGCCTTTCCCCGCTCAGCAGTTCGTCTCCGCCCTGCCGCCCAGCGTGCGCTCGATCGCCGTGCTCGACCGGACCAAAGAGCCCGGAGCCGTCGGCGAACCTCTGTACCTGGACGTTCGCGCCGCCATCGACGAGGCCATGGACAGCGCCGAACCGGCCTTCGGCGAGCCGCCGCGGGTGACAGGGGGCAGATACGGTCTGTCCTCCAAGGAGTACACGCCGGCCATGGCCAAGGCAGTCCTCGACGAGCTGAAGAAAGATCGGCCCAAGCACCACTTCACGGTCGGCATCTTCGACGACGTGACGTCGCTCAGCCTGCCCTGGGATCGCGACTTCCGCCCGCCGCTGCCCGACTCCGAGGTCCAGGCCGTCTTCTTCGGGCTGGGATCGGACGGCACCGTCGGGGCCAACAAGAACAGCGCCAAGATCATCGTCGACGCCACCGACGACTTCGTGCAGGGTTACTTCGTCTACGACTCGAAGAAGTCGGGCACCATGACCGCTTCGCACCTGCGCTTCGGGCCCGATCCGATCCATTCGACCTATCTCATAACCGACGCCGACTTCGTCGCCTGCCACCAGTTCAGCCTGCTCAGCCGGGTCGACCTCCTCGAGGTCGCCAGGGAAGGGGCGACCTTCCTGCTCAACAGCCCGTACGGGGCCGCCGAGGTCTGGGAGCATCTCCCTGGCAACGTGCAGCGACACCTGCAGGACAAGCACATCCGCTTCTGGGTGATCGACGCCTACAAGATCGCGGCCGAGACCCAGATGGGCAACCGGATCAACACCGTCATGCAGCCCTGTTTCTTCTCCCTCTCGGGGGTGTTGCCCCCTGACGTGGCTGTGGCCGAGATCAAGGCCTCGGTCGAGAAGGCCTACGGCAAGCGCGGTCGCACCATCGTGGACCGCAACTTTGCCGCCATCGACGCCGCCCTCGCCAACCTCGCCGAGGTGGAGATCCCCAAGGAGGCGGCGGCGGCCGGTTCGATCGGCGTCGTCATCCCCGATTCGGCCCCGGAGTTCGTCCGCCGTGTGACCTCCATCATGATGGACGGCCAAGGCGACCTTCTCCCCGTCTCCGCCCTGCCGGCAGACGGCCGCTTTCCCTCAGGGACGACCCGCTACGAGAAACGGGACCTCGCCCTGGAGATACCGATATGGGACCCGGACATCTGCATCGACTGCGGCAAGTGCACCATCGTCTGCCCGCACGCGACGATCCGCATGAAGGTCTTCCCGGCCGAGGCGCTCAAGGGTGCTCCGGAGGGCTTCCTGTCCAAGCCCTTCCGCTCGAAGGACCTGGCCGGCCACCTCATGACGATCCAGGTGGCCCCTGATGACTGCACCGGGTGCGGGGTGTGCGTCGACGTGTGCCCGGCCAAGTCCAAGACCGAGGTCAGGCACAAGTCCATCAACTTGGAGTCGGCGCTCGAGCATCGTGAGAAGGAGCGCGGCAACTGGGACTTCTTCTTGTCCATTCCCGAGCTGGACCGGGCGGCGCTACCCCATGACTCGGTGAAGGGCTCCCAGGCCCTGCAGCCCCTCTTCGAGTTCTCGGGGGCCTGCTCAGGCTGCGGGGAGACGCCTTATCTGAAGCTGGCGAGCCAGTTGTTCGGCGACCGCATGCTCGTGGCCAACGCCACGGGCTGCTCGTCGATCTACGGCGGCAACCTGCCGACGACGCCGTGGGCCGTCAACGGCGAAGGGCGCGGCCCGGCCTGGAGCAACTCGCTGTTCGAGGACAACGCCGAGTTCGGCCTCGGCATCCGGCTCGGCCTCGACGCCCAGGAGCAACGGGCCTCGGGCCTGCTTCACCTCCTCGCCGAGCAGGTGGGACCGGAACTGGCCTCCTCGATCCTCGAGGCCGACCAGTCCGACGAGCAGGCCGTGTTCGCCCAGCGAGGGCGTGTCGCCCGCCTCGATGAGGAGCTCGGCCGGCTGGTGGGCTCCAGCGACGCCGCCGTCGCCTCGTCTGCCCGCCACCTGCTCGCAGTCACGAGCGCCCTCGTCCGAAAGAGCGTCTGGATCTTCGGCGGTGACGGTTGGGCCTATGACATCGGCTTCGGCGGTCTCGACCACGTCCTTTCCCTCGGCCGGGATGTCAACATCCTCGTGCTCGACACCGAGGTCTACTCGAACACCGGCGGTCAGGCGTCGAAGTCCACCCAACGTGGGGCGATGGCCAAATTCGCCGCCGCCGGGAAAGCGTCGCCGAAGAAGGACCTCGGTGCCGCGGCACGCGCCTACGGCAACGTCTACGTCGCCCAGATCGCTATCGGCGCCAACGACACGCAGGCAAACAAAGCCCTGCTGGAGGCCGAGGCTTACCACGGCACCTCGCTCATCATCGCCTACTCGACCTGCATCGCCCATGGCATCGACATGGCCACGTCCATGACGCACCAGAAGGACGCCGTGCGCTCGGGCTACTGGCCCTTGTACAGGTTCCACCCCTCACCGGCCGAGGACGCCCAGCCCTTCCAACTCGACTGCAAGGCGCCGTCGATCCCCCTCGCCGAGTTCACCGCCACCGAGGCCCGTTTCGCGACCTTGGCGCGGACTTTCCCGCAAGCGGCGGCTCGACTGGGAGCCTTGCACCAGGCGGACGTGACCGAGCGGTGGCGTTACTACGAGCAGCTGGCCGCGGTTCATCGCACCGTTCCCGAAGTGGAGGGCGAGGTGGTGCCCGAAGCCCACTCCGACGCCGGGAACCTAGACGACGAGGAGGTCCAGTGATGGCAGGGGCTGACAAAGTGGACCTGAGGACAACCTACCTGGGACTCGAGCTCTCCTCCCCGATCGTGGCTTCCGCCAGTCCGCTCACGCGCAATGTCGAAGGCTCCAAGGCGCTCGCGGACGCCGGAGTCGGCGCGGTCGTGCTGCCGTCGCTGTTCGAGGAGGAGATCGTCTCCGAAGAGGTCGGGCTGTCTCACGCCCTCGAGGCCGGGAGCGGGCAGAACCCCGAGGCGGCCGACTACTTCCCGGCCGTCACCGAGTTCACCAGCGCCCTCGACCAGTACCTCGAGCTGCTCACGCAGACCAAAAAGGCGGTCGATGTGCCCGTGATCGCCAGCCTGAACGCTTCTTCGACCGGTGGTTGGGTCCGCTACGCGCACCTGCTCGCCGAGGCGGGGGCGGACGCTCTCGAGCTGAACGTCTACCGGGTCCCGACTGATCCTCAGCTGAACGCGGCACAGGTCGAAGAGCTGGACCTGGCCCTCATCGCCAACGTGTGCGACGCCGTGCAGCTCCCGGTGGCCGTGAAGCTGTCCCCGTACTACTCGGCCATGGCCCATTTCGCCGCCAAGGTGATCGCCGCCGGGGCCGCCGGACTGGTCCTGTTCAACCGCTTCTATCAACCGGACCTGGACCTGGAGACGATGGACGTGGTGCCGAGGGTGGAGCTGTCGCGCAGCTGGGAGCTGCGCCTCCCATTGCGCTGGATCGCCATCTTGCGCCCCCAGCTCGGACGTGGTCCCTCGCTCGCCGCCACCTCGGGGGTCTACTCGGGGTACGACGTCGTAAAGGCCCTGGCCGTGGGCGCGGACGTGGCGATGATGACCTCGGCCCTCCTCCACCTCGGTCCGGATCACGTCGGCTTGGTCGAGTCCGAGCTGCGCTCCTGGCTCGCCGACCACGAGTACGTCTCGTCCTCCGAGCTTCGCGGCTCGGTGTCGCAGGCGACCTCGGACGACGCGAGCGCCTTCGAACGGGCCAACTACCTGAAGACCTTGCACTCCTGGACGAGCGTCGACGAGAAAGCAGTGCCCGGACTCGCGTGAGGATCCTTCGCGACAAGGGGGTGTCGCGATGACCGAGCTGAGCCGCGGCTCCGTCCGGGTGGCCGAGGAGCTCCGCCGTCTCGGAGTCGCCACCGAGGTGAAAGAGATGCCCGCGAGCACCCGCTCAGCGGCTGAGGCCGCAGCCGCTCTGGGCTGCGATGTCGCCCAGATCGTGAAGTCGCTGATCTTCCGCTCGATCGTCGGCGACGAGGCCGTTCTCGTCCTCGTGTCGGGCGCGGACCGCGTCGACGAGGCCCGTTTGGCAGAAGTGCTCGGCGAGCAGGTGGAGCGGGCCAGCCCTGAGTTCGTGCGAGCCCGCACCGGCTACGCCATCGGCGGCGTCCCGCCCGTGGGCCACGCCCGGCCGATCGCCACCTACCTCGACGGACACCTGCTCGACCACGCCCTCGTGTGGGCCGCGGCCGGCACTCCTCGGTCCGTCTTCTCCATAAGCCCTGCCGACCTGCTCAGAGCCACCTCGGCCCAGACCGTGGCCGTCGCCACGAGGTGAGCCCAATGACGACGCAACCTTCGAAACTCCCCGGCGAGGTCGTGGTCCGCCCCGTGCTGGAGGGCGATCTCGACTCGATGGACCGGATCTTCCGGACGGCCTTCGGCACCTTCTTCGGCGCACCGGAACCTGAGAGCTTCTTCGGCGACGTCGACTTCGTGCGGACGCGCTGGCGGGCGGATCCCGCGGCGGCCTTTGCAGCAGACCTCGGCGGCACCGTCGTCGGGTCGAACTTCGTCACCAATTGGGGAAGCGTCGGCTTTTTCGGCCCTTTGACGGTGCGACCCGACTGCTGGGACATGGGCATCGCCCACAAGCTGATGGGAGCGGCGATGGAGCTTTTCGCCTCCTGGGGAACGCGCCACACCGGCCTGTTCACATTTGCCCACAGCCCCAAGCACGTGGCTCTCTATCAGCGCTTCGGGTTCTGGCCCCGTTTCCTCACCGCCGTGATGGAGGCGCCGGTGCCGACGCCAGGTCGTCCGGTCTCCTACGCCAGGTTCTCCGAGCTCGACGAGGGCGAGCGCGCCCTGTCGGCGAGAGCGGTTCGTGAGCTCACGGATGCGGTCTTCGACGGCCTCGACGTCACCCGGGAGATCGAGGCGGTTCTCGACCAGTGCCTCGGCGAGACGGTGCTCATCGACAACGCCTCGGGCCTGCAGGCGGTGGGGGTCTGCCACATCGGGCCGGGAACCGAGGCCGGAAGCGGCATGTGCTACGTGAAGTTCGGGGCGGCAAGGCCTGGGCCGAATGCTGCCCGGGCCTTCGACCAGCTCATCGACGCCTGCCAGGATCTCGCCGCGACATCGGGGGCCTCCGTCGTCCAGGCAGGGGTGAGCTTCGGGCGAGAGCACGCCTACGCCGCCCTTCGCGAAAGAGGGTTCCGTACCCAGTTCCAGGGCGTCTCGATGCATCGACCGAACGAGGACGGCTACGACACGGCCGGCAGCTGGGTCCTCGACGACTGGCGATGACGACCCAACGACCAGCCGACCTCGCTGCACCGCTCACGCCGCCGCGACAGGAGGGCGGCTGGACCTTCCGCGTCGACGAGCTCACCAAGCGTTTCGGCACTCTCGCCGCCAACGACGCCATCACGCTTCGCGTCGAGCCCGGTGAGGTCTACGGGCTGCTCGGCCCGAACGGCGCCGGCAAGTCCACACTCGTCAAGCAGACGATCGGCCTGTTGAAGCCGACTTCCGGTCGCATCACGCTCGGTCCTTTCGACCTCGTCGCCGATCCTGACGCCGCCCGGCAACTGTGCTCGTACCTGCCTCAGGTCCAGATGCCCATCGAGTCGTTCCATGTCTGCGAAGCGATCGAGCTGGCCGGCCGCATCAGGGGAGGCAACGCCAAAGACGTCCGGGCACGCACGTCGTCCTTGATCGAAGCGCTCGATCTCGGTGAGTGGAAGAAGGCCCTCGGGCACTCCCTGTCCGGCGGGGTGAGGCGTCTCGTGGGGTTCTGCATGGCCATCGTCTGCCCCGGGCGCGTCGTGATCCTCGACGAGCCGACGAACGACGTCGACCCGCTGCGGCGGCGACTGCTCTGGGAAGAGGTCCGCGCCCTCGGCGCGAAAGGATCTGCCGTGCTGCTCGTGACCCACAACGTCCTCGAGGCCGAGAAGTCGGTTGACCGCCTGGCCGTGATCCACCAGGGCCGGCTCGTGGCTGAAGGGACACCGTCGTCGATGAAGGCCGCCGACCGTTCCCAGCTCCGCCTGCAGCTCATGCTCGCACCGGGCACGGCTACGCCGACCCTGCCGCCGTGGGCCGGTCCGCCGGTGCGCGTGGGGAACAACCTCGTCACGACCATCGCCGAGGCCGATGCCCCCACCGCGATCGCCTGGGCGGCGCAGATGACCAGCGCCGGCGCTGCCGAGGAGTACGCCCTGGCGGCGATGACCCTCGAGGATGCCTACATCCGGCTCACCTCGCACATGTCGGGCGACCGAGACGAGGACGATGGCTGAGGCTCGGCCTGGTGCCGTCTCGGTGGCACACGGCGCCGGCGAAGGCGCTTTGCAGCGATGGGGGCGCTGCTACGCCGTGATGGTGCGATGGCATCTCGCCGGCCTTCGCATGTGGCTCGTGACACTGACCGTCGTCCAACTGCTCGCGGGCGTGGGCTTCGTGCTCGGCATCTCCTTGTTTTTCGCCCACATCCCGATGAGAGCCGCCCTGTTCGTGTCCACCGGTGTGCCCGTGATCAACCTCGTCACGATCGGGTTGATGCTCGGGCCCCAGCTCGTGGCCGACCAGAAGGCCAACGGGAGCTACGACTACCTCCGTTCGATGCCCGTCACCCGATCCGTCACCGCGGCTGCGTGGTACACCGTCTGCCTGATCGGCGGTGTGCCGGCCATGGTCGTCTCTTTGGGCATGGCCCGGCTGCGTTACGAGCTGCCCCTGCACGTCTCGCCGATGATCGTCCCGGCGGTCCTGCTCACCTCGTTCGCCGGCACGATGCTCGGCTACGCGCTGGGGCACGCCCTCGGCAACCCGATGGCGACAAGGCTCATCACCCAGCTGCTCGCCTTCGTCATCTTCGGCTTCGCGCCCATCCTCTTCCCCCTCTCCCAGATGCCCCGCTGGCTCGGAGCCCTCAACTGGTGGTTCCCGTTCCGCCACATGGCCGTCGTCACCCGGGCAGCTCTTATCCCCGGCGTCCAGGCGGTGACGTCCGCTTACATAGTGCTCGCCCTGTGGGCGATCGCCTGTGCCGCCCTCGCCGGGCGGGCGCTCGGGCGGCGGCCGTGACCGCGTCCCTCCTCGGGCGCCACCCGGGTCGCCTGGCGGAGTCCGAGCTGCGCTCGGGCCTCGGCTACTGGTTGGCCAGTCTCGCCTCCATGCTGCGATTCGACTACGCCCGCGCCCGCGAGTGGATGCCGTTCATGATCGTCGTCCAGACGATGATGGGCGCCGCCATGGCACTCCTGTACGGGTTCTTCTACCCCCATGTCACCGCCACCAGGGCGCTGTACATCACGACCGGTGCCCCGACGCTGGCGCTCATTCCCCTCGGTTTCGTCATGCTCCCGAGCTCGGTCGCACAGCAGAAGATGGAGGGGATCTTCGATTACATCTGGTCACTGCCCTCGCCGAGAAGCGCCCAGGCGACCTCCACCTTCCTGCTCTTCACGCTCTTGGCGCTGCCGGGCTCGCTCCTCGCCCTTTTCGTGGCGGCGTGGCGCTACGACGTGCACCTCTCGGTCTCGCCCCTCCTCGCCCCCGCTGCCGTGCTGTGCGCCCTGGCGGCGATCACGGTCGGCTACGGCATGGCCCTTCTCATCTCCAACCCAATGGTGACCAACGTCGTCGTCAACGCGCTGATGTTCGTCGTGCTCTTGTTCTCGCCCATCGTCTACCCGGCGTCGCAGCTACCCGCATGGTTCGCGACCGTCCACTACTTCCTTCCCTTTTACAACATGGCCGTCGTCATTCGAGCCGGGCTCACCTCAGGCGTCGTGGCCCATGTGACAACCTCGTTCATCGCCCTGGCTGCCTGGACCGTCGCCGGCGCCTGCGCCACCGCCTGGGTCGTGGGGCGCCGCCATTAGCACCCCGTTTCGAGCGGGGGCCGTGCCGAAACAAGCCCCGGGAGGCCGGAAAGACAGGTCAGGTGATGTCGGAGCGGAGCGTTGTGACCGTACCGAGATAGGAGAGCACGACGCCGTAGATCACGAGGATGATGGCTCCTTCCCACCAAGACAGAAGAGGCGTGGAGCTCGCCGAGAAGCTCGTCCGGGCGGCATTCTCGAGCGCCGTTGCGGCCTGGCCGGGAAGGTACTTGCCGATCGTGGGCCAGACGGCGACGATGATGGACTCAACGACCAGGGTGAAGCCCAGGCCGACGACGATGGCGACGATCTGGTTCTTCAGCAATGCCCCGAGACCTAGGCCGTAGACGGCGAACAGGCCCGTCCCGAGGATGACCCCGGGAGCGATCTGCGACCATTCGTGCCACATGTCGTGGGTGTTCGCCACGTAGTAGTGATGCAAGACGCCTTGTCCCGCGCACGTCGCCTGCGACATCCCCTGGGACACGCCGGCCAACGACAGGCAGGAGTGCACCCCGACAGCGACGAGCACGAAGCCGATGACCAGTCCTGTCAGCATCGTGACCACACCCAGCAGCAGGCCGGCGCCGAAGCTGACCCCGAGCTTCGCCGTGACGACACGACCCCGGCGCGGCTCGGCGAGGAACGTCGGGGTCACGGTCTTGTGGCGGTACTCGCCCGTGATGACCAGCACTCCGAGCACCAGAGCCAAGAGCCGCGAATTGTCGAGCACGGAGAACACGTTCACGAACCACTGGGTGGAGCCGTGGGGCACCAGGCCGGCGGTGCCCCGGTGCCGTCCCCCCGGCGCGAAGGCGACGAGGAAACCGAACAAGAGGTCGATCAGCACGACGATGAGGAAGATCACGTAGCTCGACCAGATAGTCCAAAGCTTGCGGCTCTCGGCCCTCAAGAGCCGGGTCATGTCTGACCTCCCCCGGGCCTGGGCCCGGCCGCGGGCGATGGTGCAGGTGGAGCCTCCGAGCCGGCCGCCGCCGAACCAGCCGCCGGGCCGGCCGTCGCCGAACCAGCTGCCGAGCCGTCCGTCGCCGGGCCGGCCGCGGGCGATGGTGCGGCCGAAACCACCGCTGGCGGCGGTGCGGATGGAGCCGCCGGGCCGTCGTTGAAGCGGCGATAGTCCCCCATCGGCGCCGTCGGGCCGGGTTGGGCCGACTCACCGCCGGTGAGCGAGAAGAAGAGCGACTCGAGCGACTCGGTCGACGACTCCATCTCGTGCACCTCGATACGGTTCTCGACCATGACCGGACCCACCTGCTCGGGTGTGACGCCCTCGCAAACGACATATCCGTCCTGCATCACTGCCGGGAGATTCGCCGCCCGCAGAGCTTGCACGAGGCGGTCGGCGTCGGGTGTGCGCACCCGCACGGACCGCTTCGTACCGGCAAGCAGGTCCGAGAGCCTCCCCTGTGCGGCGAGACGCCCGGCGTTGAGGACGATGACGTCGTCCACTATCAGCTGCGCCTCGGAGAGCAGGTGCGACGACACGATCACGATGCGCCCATCGCCGGCCGAGGGCGCCTTCTCGGTGGCATAGAACCTGAGGAAGTCGCGAAGCCACGCGATGCCCTGCGGGTCCAGGCCGTTGGCCGGTTCGTCGAGGACGAGAATGTCGGGCTTGCCCAACAACGACCGGGCGAGCTCGAGCCGCTGGCGCATCCCCAATGAGAACCCGCCGACCTTCCGGTCCCCGACCTCGGACAGGCCCACGAGGTCAAGGCACTCCTCAACCCTGGAGAAGGGCAGGCCCGCCATCGTGGCGATGATCTTGAGGTGGTTGCGGGCGGTGCGCGCCGGGTGGAAACCTGACGCCTCGAGCGAGGCGCCCACGCGGTTGGTGGGGTGGGGCAGGTCGCGGTAGCGCAGGCCGTCGACGAGCACCGTGCCCGAGGTCGGTGTCACCAGACCGAGGACCATGCGCAACGTGGTCGTCTTGCCGGCCCCGTTCGGCCCCAAAAAGCCCGTGACTCCCCCCGGGATGGCGTCGAAGTCGAGGTGGTCGACAGCGAGAACGTCCGCGCCGAAGCGCTTCGTCAGCCCCCGAGCTTGGATTGTCGGCATGTGCGGACCGGCCTCCGTCGACTTAGTCTCGGAATCCGCGCGCGGCGGCCCTCGTTGACCTTAGTGCTGCCGAAGCACCAGCGTGCTCGCCCACTTCGAGGCCAGCTGCCTGGTGACCGAGATCACTTCGACGGGTCATTCGGGGGCGCGTCCATCAGGGGTATTGCGGGCAAGTAACATGCGCCTGATAGTCCTTAGCGAGGGAGGAACTAGATGTTCGGCAAGCTCAAGAAGTTGCACCTGGGAAAGATCGCTCTCGTAGCGGGCGTCGTCATTCTCGGAGGATCTGCCGTCGCCGCCGCGGCACCCGCACACAGGATTGGCGGGCGTGAGCGCGGCGGCTCGGTCGTCACCTCCGTGAACGGCACCTCCACAGCGGGCACCTGCGGCGTGGCCTCCGCTGCGGGCACCTTTACCGTGGTGGGCAAGCACCTTCAGATCGTGACCGTCGAGGTGTCGTCGCCGGGCACGACCTTCATCGACAGCTCCGACCCGTCCCCGTCGTTCGCCGACGTCTGCGTGGGCAACCACGTGACCATCATCGGCACCTATTCTTCGGGCGCGCTCTCGGCGACCTCGGTCACGGTGCTGCCTCCGAACACAGCCCAGCCCAAAGGTGTCGTCACCTCCGTGAACGGCATCTCCACGGCGGGCACCTGCGGCGTGGCCTCCGCTGCGGGCACCTTTACTTACGTCGGAAGGCGCCTTCGCATCGTGACCGTGAACGTGAGCTCGCCGGGTACTGCCTTCATAGACAGCGCCGACCCGTCGCCGTCGTTCCACGACGTGTGCGTCGGCAGCAACGTGGAGATCCTCGGCACCTTCTCGTCCGGCTCGCTGGCGGCGAGCTCGGTCACGGTGCTGCCCACCAGCACCGACTCGATCACGGGGATCGTCTCCTCCGTCAACGGCTCGGCGGCCAGCAGCGCCTGCGGCGTGGCGGGTGACCCGGGAGTCTTCACCGTTGTCCCCCGCCGCCACCCGGCGATAGTGACCGTCGACGTGACCTCGCCGGGCACTACCTTCACCGACAGCGCCGTCACCACGCCGTCGTTCGGCGACGTCTGCGTGGGCGTCGGCGTGAAGGCCGTCGGCACGTTCTCGTCGGGCACACTGACGGCGACCTCGGTGGAGGTGATACCGCCCGAGACCAGCCGTGACCAAGGGATCGTCACCTCGGTCAACGGCAACTCCGGCCCGGACAGCTGCGGCACGGCCGCCACCGCCGGCGACTTCACGCTCATAGGCAACTGGAGCCGGGGGATCGTCACCGTCGAGGTCACCTTGACGACGACCTTCACGGACCTCGCCGTCTGGGACCCAACCCCGGTGGTCACGGACCCCACCCCCGCGGTCATGAGCCCCTCGTTCGCCGACGTCTGCGTCGGCGGGCACGTAGCAGTCGTCGGCACCCTTGCCTCCACCGACACGCTGACGGCGAGCTCGGTGGCGGTCCTGCCGAACGGGCCCATCCCGCTGCCCGTGTACCAGGGTCAGGGCCGGGGCTGAAAAGGACTGACTGCAGCCGACCAGCAGGCTGGCCGAGCGGCTAGCCGGCGCCGGCTGGTCGGCTGCCCTTGGGAGTGGCGACGAAGACGGGGATCTCGCGCGTGGTTCTTGCCTGATACTCCGCATATGGCGGATAGGCCGCTACCGCCCGCTCCCACCAGATTGCCTTCTCCTCGCCCGTGACCTCCCGGACGACGAACTCGAAGGGCTCGGGGCCGTCCTGGATCATGACGGCCTCCGGGCCGGCGGTCAGGTTGTAGTACCAGACGGGGTTACTCGGCGCACCACCCTTGGAGGCGACCAGGGCGTACTCCCCGTCGTGCTCGACCCTCATGAGGCCGTACTTGTGGATCTTTCCCGTCTTGACACCCCGCATGGTGACGATGATGATCGGCCATTCGGTGTCGCGAAGCGTGTTCGCCCTCCGGCCCCCGGAGGCCTCGTACTCGGCAACCTGGTCCCGCACCCATTTTTCGGGGCTGGGCTCGTACTCCCCATCTAGTGGCATTGAACCACTATAAGAACCGGACGCGGCCCGGGGCTCTGCGGCCCGGGGCTCTGCGACCCGGGGCTCTGCCACCCGGGGCTCTGCCGCCCGGGGCTCTGCGGCCCGGGCTGCTCAGCGGAGCGTCGCCGCGTAGTCGGGGACGTAGCGGTACCGGTCCCGCGGCGGTCGCTTGTAGTCGCCAACCGGCGAGCGCGGCGGCAGCTTGAGCTTCGGGGTCTTGCGCTGCTCGTAGGGGATGGACGAGAGGAGATGGGCGATGCAGTTGAGGCGGGCCCGTTTCTTGTCGTCGGCTTCGACCTCGTACCAGGGCGAGTCCGGCAGATCGCAATGGGCGAACATCTCGTCCTTGGCCCTCGAGTACTGGACCCAGCGCTTGCGGCCCTCCAGGTCCATGTCGCTCAGCTTCCACCGCTTGAGCGGGTCGTTCAGGCGGTCCTGGAACCGGCGCTCTTGCTCCTCGTCGCTGACAGAGAACCAGTACTTGACCAAGATGATGCCGTCGTCGATGAGCATGCGCTCGAACGCCGGACACTGGCGGAAGAAACGCTGGTACTCCTCCTCGCTGCAGAACCCCATGACCCGCTCGACCCCGGCCCTGTTGTACCAACTGCGGTCGAACAGGACCATCTCCCCACCGGCGGGGAGATGGGCGATGTAACGCTGGAAGTACCACTCGGTCTTCTCCCGGTCGCTCGGGACGGGAAGGGCGGCGATGCGGCACCACCGAGGGTTGAGGTGCTCGGTGATCCGCTTGATCACTCCCCCCTTGCCCGCGGCGTCGCGGCCCTCCACGACGATCACCAAGCGTTGCTGCTCCTCGCGGATCCATTGCTGCATGCTCACCAGCTCGCTTTGCAGTCGAAGGAGAGCCTTGTCGTATACGTCGTTGCCTGCCATGGCCCCCATCCTGCACCCGCCAGGGCGCCGGGGCACCGATCCCCGGCGTGGCCGGCTCTCGCAACGGGGCGCGGCTACCGGCCCACGACCCGGCGGCGTAGCTCGAGGTAGACGCGCGTGCCGACGATCGCCTCCAGCTCTGCGCCCAGCGAGTCGATCACCGGGCGGTCGGCCACGTAGGCAAGCGAACCCTCCGTGCAGCACCAAGCCATTTCCTCGCCCTCTTCGCCCCAGTCGCTCCGCGTCCAGCGGCGCACCGTCGCCACCTCGGTGTCGTCAGCACCCTCGGCCCAGTCCACCCTGATCGGCAGCTGCCAGCAGACCGACGGCTTCCAGTCGATCGGGGACTCGCCCGCCGCCATGGCCTCCAGGTGCAGCGCGCAACCGGCGCCACCGGCAAAGCCGGGCCGGTTGAGAAAGATGCAGGCTCCGTCGACCACGCGGGTGTGACGGCGGGTGCCGTCGGCGAAGATGCCGCCCTCGCGAGCCTCGGCGTGACGCTCGAAGCGACCCGGGTCCAGCGTCGCCGCCAGCGCGGCGATCAAGCGGGCTTCGTCCACGTCGCAGAGCTCCGCGCCGACCGAGCAGCACCCGAGGCCGAGGTGCGCCGCCGGCTCGGGACCGATGCCCAGGCAGCCTCGACCCCACAGGCAAGTCCATCTCGACTCGAGGAAGTCCCTGTCGAAGCGCCAGAGGGTGTCACCGTCGTGGATCTCTTCCATGCCCGCGCCCATGGGGAACGACCCTAGGCAAGTCCGCCCGCCCATGTAGCCGGCCCGCGAGCGTGGCGGGTGGACATGACGCCCCCCCGGGGGCCAACCGCCACGGCGGCCGCGAAACGGTGATAATCGGGGGATGGGTTCTCTCCTCGATCTGTTGACCGACGCCGCGGCGCGTACCGCCGAGTACCGCGGGAAGGTGGCCGAGCAACCGGTGTTCCCAAGCGACGTCGACCTCGATGCGGTGCGCGCCTCGCTGGGTTCCTTGCCCGACGGACCTACGCCGGCGGCAGCAGTGATCGAACAGTTGCTCGGCGCGGTCTCGTCGGTGCTGGTCGCGACCACCGGTCCCCGCTACTTCGGGTTCGTGGTCGGCGGCGCCCTCGACGCGGCGACGGCGGCGGACATGCTCACGATCGGCTGGGACCAGCCCGCTTTCAATCCGGTCACCTCGCCGGCTGCCGCCGTGGTCGAGGACGTCGCGGGCGGTTGGCTGAAAGAGCTGCTGGGCTTGCCGGCCGACGCCTCGTTCGGCTTCGTGACCGGTGGACAGGGGGCCAATACCGTGTCGCTGGCTGCCGCACGCCACCACGTCTTGGCAGAGCTCGGCTGGGACGTCGAGCAGAGTGGGCTTCTCGGCTCACCGCCGGTGCGAGTCGTCGCCAACGCTGAGCGCCACGCCACCATCGACCGGAGCCTGCGCCTCTTGGGACTGGGTACGGGCGCGCTCGAGCCCGTCGCCACCGACGCCCAGGGGGCGATCGACGTCGCCCACCTCGCCCGTGTCCTCGCCCGCGGCGCAAAGGGCCCGACGATCGTCTGCCTGCAGGCGGGCAACGTGAACAGCGGCGCCTTCGACGACTTTGCCGTGGCGAGCGCGGTGGCTCATGATCACGGAGCCTGGGCCCACGTCGACGGCGCCTTCGGGCTGTGGGCGGCGGCCAGCCCGGCCACTCGGCACCTCACCGCTGGGATCGAGTCAGCCGATTCGTGGGCGACCGACGGCCACAAGTGGCTCAACGTCCCCTACGACGTCGGGTACGCCTTTTGCGCCCATCCCCGTGCGCACGCGGCGGCCATGTCCTTCAGCGCCGCTTACCTAACAGGACAGGGTCAGGGCGGCCTGCGCTCGCCGGGTGACTACGTGCCCGAGTCGTCACGCCGGGCCCGTGGATTCGCCACTTGGGCCGCCCTGCGGGAACTCGGCCGGAGTGGAGTCGCCGAGCTCGTCGAGCGCTGCTGCGCCCTGGCTCGCCGTTTTGCCGTGCAGCTCGGCGCCAGCGGCTGCGCCGCCATCGCCAACGACGTCGTGCTCAATCAAGTCCTCGTCGGCTTTGGCGATGACGAGCGGACCGACCGGGTCATAGAAGCCGTGCAACGCTCCGGAGAGTGCTGGGTGGGCGGCACGACCTGGCACGGGCAACGCCTCATGCGCATCTCGGTATCGAGCTGGCGCACCACCGAGGCCGACGTCGACCGCTCCGTCGCGGCCATCCTGGCAGCGGCCGAGGACCGCTAGAGACAGTGGCCATCCAGTTCCCCGTCCGCTGAGCTTTTCACTTGGCCTCGGCGACCAGCCCGGCGGGGGCGATGGCCAGGACGCCCCCGTCCTCGCCATCTCGAGCCTCGTCGCCACCGCTGCCCCGGCGGAGCATCCCGAGCCTGTGCATGGCGACCAGCCCGATGGCTGCGGCCACGAGGCAGGCAAGCGCGCCCACCCCGAGGCCGATGCGGGCGCTCGTCTCGGCGACGATCCAGCCGATCAGCGGGCCGCCGACAGGTGTGGAGCCCATGAACGCCACCGCCCACAGCGACATCACTCGTCCGCGCATGGCCGGGTCGGCCTGGAGCTGCAGGGTCGAGTTGCCGGTGGCGAGGAACGTCACGCTCGCCCACCCGACGGCCGCCAACGCCACGAACTCGACCACGAGCAGCGGGGCGAGCGAGGCAAAACCGATCGCGAGCCCGAACGACAAGCCCGCCAGCGTGAGACGCCTGAGCCCCGTACGCCCGCGGGCGGCGGTCACGAGACCACCGAGCACCGCCCCGGCACCCATGGCGGCGGTGAGGAAGCCGTAGGTCGCCGGGCCCCCGTGGAAGGTCTGCTTGGCGACGACGGGCAGGGTCACCTGGAACTCGTAGGCGAGCGTCCCGACGAAGGCCATCATGAGCAAGGGAACGCCGAGGCGCGGCTCCTTGGCCACGTAGCGGAACCCCTCGCGCATCTGGCCCTTGTGCCGCCCGGTCGGCTCGGTCGGGCTGAGGGCGCCCTTGTCCATGGAGACGAGCGAGTAGACGACGGCGATGAAGCTCGCGGCGTTGACGAGGAAGCACACACCTTCGCCGACCGTGGCGATCAACAGCCCTGCGATGGCCGGCCCGATCGCCCGGGCCGCGTTCACCATCGTCGAGTTGAGGCTGACGGCGTTGCGCAGCTCCTCCGCACCGACCATCTCGAGGACGAAGGACTGGCGAGCCGGGTTCTCGAAGGTGTTGTTGAGGCCGAGCACGACCGCGAGGACGCATAGCTCCCACAAGCGCACGACATGAGTGACCGCCAGCAGCCCGAGTACGAGAGCCTGTAGGCCCATGAACGACTGCAGGACGATCATGAGCTTGCGCTTGTCGACGCGGTCGGCGATGACCCCTCCATAGGGCCCGAGGACGAGCACGGGAAGCGTCTGCAGGGCGACGACGAAGCCGAGGGCGGTCGCCGAGTGGGTAAGGGTGTAGACGAGCCACGACTGGGCCACCGACTGCATCCAGGTCCCGATGAGCGAGGTGGACTGGCCGAGGAAGTAGCGCCTGAAGTTCGGGACCGCCAAGGCCGAGAAGGTACGGCGCCCGATCGCGAGCACCCGGCTCACAGGCCGACTCCGCCCGGTGCAGGTCGTTCGCTGTCTGCAAACCGCTCCGCCAGCTCCTCGAGCACCGGCAGGGCCGCCAGCAGGACCTCGCGCTGGGAGGGCTCGAGCTCCAGGAGCCGGCGCGAAAGGGCATCGTTGCGCTCGGAGCGGACCCGCTCGAGCAGGCGGCGTCCCTTGCCGGTCGCCTCCACGCGACAGACGCGCCGGTCGAGCTCGTCTGGCAGCCGCCGGATAAGCCCGGCCTGTTCGAGCTTGGGAACGAGGCGCGACACCATCGTCGGGTTGAGACCGGCGAAACTGGCAAGGTCGGACAGGCGGCTGGGACCTCTGCGCTCGGCGGCCACGAGGAGGTCGACCTCGGTCGCCGTGAGCTGGCCGGCGGCCGCCGTGGGCCGCAGCCGGCGCGACAGCCGGGCAACTGCGATGCGAAGGCGCGCCGCGCTCAGATCCGGCTCCTGTCCCGGTCCCGTGCCCCGTGCGGGCAGCTCCTGCGTGATCAGCTTCGACTCCATCTACTTGCTTGCTAGCAAGCATTATAACAGGCTCAGTCGAGCTGGAACCGGTCCCCCCAGCGCAGGTCGCGGGCACGCCGGTAGAGCTCGCCCTGGCGCCGGCTGATGACACGCTCGAAGAGGCCACCCGGCTCGCACAGGACGAGCCTCACGTGGCCCTTGTGCGGACGCGGGGAGCGCACCAGCCGGGGCGCCGGGGCGAAGGGCCCGCTCGAAGATACCGAGAGGTACGAGTACTTCTCGTCCTCGTGGCCGAGCCGCGCCGCCTTGAGGTCGCGGTGAAGTCCGGAACGCTCGAGACGGACGGCGAAGTGGCACCAGTCCGGTCCCTCCATGGGGCAGGGCCCGTCGTGGGGGCAGGGGGCGGTCACCTTCGCTCCCCAGGAGATCAAGGCGCTCCTCGCGGCTCGCAACCGCTCGAAGCCCGCCGGGGTCCCTGGCTCGAGGATCACCAGCTCGCCCCTCGTGGCGCCCCACCATCGCTTCAGCGACAGGAGCACGCGATCTTGGCCGATCTCCCCGAGCACGTAGGCGGCGACGACGAGGTCGCTCTCGGCCAGCGCGGCCGAGGTGGCGTCGCCGACGGTCCAGGAGACCTCGGGCACGAGCGCGCTCAGGCCGCCTTCGCCGAGCCGGGCGCCGAGGGCGGCCGCCTCCCGATCGCGCTCGACGAGCACGGCTCGCCCTATGGACGCGAAGACGTCCACGGCCGCCCAAGTGGCGGTCCCCGGCCCTGCCCCGAGGTCGAGGAGGCTTTCCGGGGCCCAGCCCGGCCGCAGCGAGGCCAGCTCGGCCAGCACCCTTCGGCTCGCCGCGAAGGTGGCCGGGGCGCGGGTGGCGAGGTAGGCCTGCATGTCGACTGAGGAGAAACGGTGGGGGTCCTCGTCCGCCTCCGCGGATCGGTAACGCTCCGAGAGCGCTGAGGCGGGGCCGCGCAGGTCGCGCCGGGCAAGCTCGCCCAGCTCGCCCTCGAGCGCCGCCAGGAAGGCGGCGCCGGCGCCGGCGGCACCGGGTTCTCGGCTCAATTGCGCACGCCGGCGGCCGGCCTTCCGTCCTCCAGGTACTGGCACTCCTTTGCTCCGACGCCGGCGCGGACCCGGCGGCGAAGCGGCCCGCTCAGCAGCTCGAGCGCCTCGTCCACGGGCAGGAAACGGTATTCGGCGATCTCACCGGGCTGCACCTCGAGCTGGCCCAGCTGCTCGGCATCGAGCACGCCGCAATCGAACAGGAAGCGCATGCCGCCCGGTCGGTCCTCACGGGGCCGCAGGAAGTCCACGCACACGAGCCGGCCGGTGTCGACCTCGACCCCGCTCTCCTCGCGCGCCTCGCGTCGGCAGGCCTCCCACGGTGTCTCGCCATCGGCTTCCACCTGACCGCCGGGAATCGTCCAACCCGACTTGTAGGTGGGCTTCAAGACGAGCAGGCGGCCGGACGGATCGAACATGAGAGCCCCGGCCGAGGCCGGGATCCTCGGTACCGCATAAGGTGCCTCTTCCATCAGACGAAGCCTGACACTCCGAGGCCGTCCCCGTCAGAGCGTGCACCGCCGCGCCGGGACGGCGAGCCGACTAGGAAGGAGAGATGCCCGAAGAGGAGATCTCCTTGAGCGCCCGCGAGGCGCGACGAGTCGCGCTCGCCGCGCAAGGCCTGCTCGGGCTGAAGACGAGCGGCGGTCCGGAGGCCGTCCTCGGCCGGCTCCGAGCCGTGCAGCTCGACACGATCTCGGTCCTCGCCCGCTCGCACGAGCTCGTCACCTTCGCCCGCCTCGGGCCGGTCGGGCGCGCCCGCATCGAGGAGGCCTACTGGGGGCCGGCGAGCGCCACCTTCGAGTACTGGTCGCACGCGGCGTGCATCCTCCCCCTCGAGGACTGGCCCGCCTACGCCTTCAAACGTCGGTCCCTCATGGCCCGGGGCCATCGCTGGCACCGTCTCGAGGACCCCGAAAAGAGCTGCGCCTACGTCCGCGACCGCATCCGGGCCGAGGGACCGCTCTCGGCCCGCGAGCTCGGCGGTGCCAAGAAGGGCGGCGTCTGGTGGGACTGGAGCGAGACCAAGATCGCCGCCGAGAGGCTCTTGGACATCGGCGAGCTTGTCTGCCGTCAGCGCAAGGGCTTCCAGCGCGTCTACGACCTCGCCGCGCGGGCCATTCCCGCCGAGCTGCTCGGGGTGGAGCTCAGCAACGAAGCCTGCCAGATACGCCTCGTCGAGGCGGCGGGCGCAGCCTTGGGGGTGGCGACGGCGAGCGACCTCGCCGCTTATCACGGGCTCACGCGCCGCCAGGTCGATCAGGTGGTGGCGAAGACAGGACTGCTCCCGGTGAGCGTCGAGGGATGGGACCAGCCTGCCTATGCCTCCCCGGGAGCACTGGGAGTGCGCGGGCGGCGGATGCGAGGCCGCGCCGTGCTCGTTTCTCCGTTCGACTCGCTCACCTGGTACCGGGCTAGGACCGAGCGCCTCTTCGGCTTCCGCCATCGCCTCGAGGCTTACGTGCCGCGCGCCAAGCGCCTGCACGGGTACTTCTCGATGCCGGTGCTCGGCGGCGACCGGCTCGTCGGGCTCGTGGACCCCGGGCGGGTCGGCAAGACCCTCGTCGCCAAGCACGTCTCTCTCGACACCGAAGACGCCTCCGTCCATGTCACAGCTGCGCTGACGGAGGCCGCCGCCTGGGTCGGAAGCGACGACGTCGTCGTCGAGCGCGTGACGCCAGCCACAAGGACATCCGAACTCCGCGCGATGGTCGCGGCGGCTCAAAGCTGAGAGAGCAACCTCTCGGCCGGGATCGACCCCGGGGCGATGCCTTCTGCGGCCATGCGGTTGGCGGTCGCCTGCAACAGCTCGTTCGCCGGCGTCGGGATCTGGTGCAAGCGGCCGAGAAGCACGATCTCACCGTTCATCCAGTCGCATTCGACGTTGCCGGTTTGACGGGCGAGGCTCTGCCAGGAGGAACCGCCGAGGCGCTCATGGCCACCGATCGGCCGGGGCCTGCCGAGGGCCTCGCGGCGTTCGGCGTCCAAGGCCGGGTCGGCAACCTCGATCCCTGCCGCCTCGTAACACCGGCGAGCCTCGTCCTGCGCGAGCTGCCACAGCGTCTGGGCGGCCGGGTCCTCGAGCGTGCCGCTGGCCGCCTCGATGGCGTTGCCAAGGTTGGACAGCAGTTTCAGGTACTTGCGGGCCATCACCTGGGGATCGGCGATCGAGTCGAAACTGCTCTCGTTGAGGTCCCGGGCCAGCTGCTCGCTCACCTCGTCGACTCCTGCGGGATAGCGCCCGACATCGAGAAGGCCGGTGAGCGGGCCGACGGGGATCTCGACGACGCCCGGCTCGAGATGGGTGGCGGGCATGAACACGCACATCGCCTGGACGTTGGCGAAACGGCGCAGGGCGAGGCGCTCGTTCTCCACCCCGTTCTGCGCGCAGACAACCGGCGTGCTCGGAGGCGCGCAGGCGGCGAGGGGGATGAGGAGGGACTCGCTGTGCTGGGTCTTGGTCGCCAAGATGGCGACGTCGCCCTCCTTGAAGCCGGCCTCGGCAGGGCTTGAGACGGAAGGGACCGGGAGCTTGACAATGCGGTCGGGATCGCGAAGCTCCAGGCCACGGCTGGCGAGCGCCACCTGGTGGGCACCCCTCGCGACGAGGACGACGTCGTGGCCGTGCTCGAAGAGGCGGCCCCCGATGGAACCGCCGATCGCTCCCGCTCCGAGGATCACATAACGCATGGTGCGAGCTTCTCAGATCGCAGCGCCTGGCGTCGCGGGCCGGGTCACCACCCTGGCGGGCCGGGTCAGCCGGCCGTGGCGGGCCGGGTCACCACCCTGGCGGGCCGGGTCACCACCCTGGCGGGCCGGGTCAGCCGGCCGTGTCCACGATGAGCGTGACTGGGCCGTCGTTGGCGATCTCCACGAGCATGTGGGCGCCGAAGCTCCCGGTCGCGACCTCGGCCCCGAGGTCGCGGAGATGCTCGACGACGCGTTCGGCAAGCGGCTGCGCGACCTCACCGGGCGCCGCGGCCGCAAAGGAGGGTCTCCGGCCCTTGGAGGCGTCGCCGTACAAGGTGAACTGGCTGATCACGAGCAGGCCGCCTCCGACCTCCGCCAGAGATCGGTTCATGCGCCCCTCGTCGTCGCTCATGATCCGAAGGTTCCAGAGCTTGGAGGCCATAGCCACGGCCTCCTGCTCACCGTCGCCGTTTCTCACCCCCAGCAGCACGACGAAGCCCGCTCCCTGGAGCGACCCGACAACTTCTCCCGCGACGCTGACGCGGGCCCAGGCCGCCCGCTGCACGACGGCTCGCACCTCAGCCGCCTCTGTCGGCCCCGCCGGTCGCCTGCAGGTAGGCGGGCAGCTCGATGCCCGGGCCGAGGTCGGGCGACGGCTCGGGCGTGCCGCGAGCCACCCGGACGGGCCAGATGCCGGCCCAGCACCCGAGGGAGAGGTCTTCGGGCTCGTCCACCGGCGGCCCCGTGCGTATCTTCGCCGAGACCTCGACGAGGGGGAGGGCCAGAACGGCTGTCTGGCGCAGCTCGTCTTCGGTCGGGGCACGGACTCCGGCCGTGCGCCCCGGCACGAGCTTTTCCATCAAGGCCTCGAGGACGTCCTCTTTCACCTGCGCGTCGCGCACCAAGGTGGCGGTCCCGTGCACGACCACGGACCTGTAGTTCGCCGAGTGGTTGAACGCCGAGCGGGCAAGGACGAGGGCATCGAGGACGGTGGCCTCCAGGGCGATCTCGATGCCGGCTTGGTGGGCCGCAGTCCTCGCCATACGGGCGCCGGTCGAGGAGTGGAGGAACACGGTGGAACCGACGCGGACAAAGAGCATCGGCAGCACCTGCGGGTGTCCCTCGGCAACGAAGCCGACGTGGCAGATCAGGGCCTCGTCGAGGATCTGGTGCACACTGGCGGCGTCGTAGCTCGCCCTGTCCGCGTGCCGGGAGGGCGTCGTCAGCCTGGTCGGGTTGTACATGGCCCCAAGGCTCTCAGACCAGCTCCGCTCGCGCCTGGTCAAAGGCGGTGGCCGCGCGCTCGAGGCCGTCGCGTGTGTGGGCGGCGGACATCTGGGCACGGATGCGCGCCTTTCCGATGGGGACGACCGGGTAGCTGAACCCGATGACGTAGACGCCTTTTTGCAGCAGCAGCTCGGCCATGCGACCCGCCAGGGCGGCGTCACCGAGCATCACCGGGACGATCGGGTGGTCACCCGGGAGGACGTCGAAGCCGAGGGCCGTCATGCGACGGCGGAAGAAGGCCGTGTTCTCTCTCAGCTTCACCCGCAGGTCGTCGCTCTCGTCCAAGATGTCGAGCACTACGAGCGAGGCGGCCACGATCGCGGGAGCGACCGAGTTGGAGAACAGGTACGGCCGGGAGCGCTGGCGCAAGAGGTCGACGATCTCCTGGCGTCCGCTCGCGTACCCGCCGCTCGCCCCGCCGAGGGCCTTGCCGAGCGTGCCGGTGACGACGTCGACCCGGTCCGCGACCCCGTGCAGCTCGGGCGTGCCCCGCCCGTGCTCGCCCACGAAGCCGACGGCGTGCGAGTCATCGACCATGACCATGGCGTCGTACCGCTCTGCCAGCTCGCAGATCTCGCCAAGCGGCGCCAGGTAGCCGTCCATCGAGAACACTCCGTCGGTGGCGATCAACCGGCGGCGCGCGCCAGCGGCCTCTTGCAGCAGCTCTTCGAGGTGGCCCATGTCCCGGTTGCGGTACCTGTAACGCGTCGCGGCGCAAAGGCGGATGCCGTCGATGATCGAGGCGTGGTTCAGCTCGTCGCTGAGGACGGCGTCCTCCTTGGAGAGCAGGGTCTCGAACAGGCCCCCGTTGGCGTCGAAGCACGAGGAGTACAAGATCGAGTCCTCCGTCCCCAAGAAGCCCGAGAGCCGCCGCTCGAGCTCCTTGTGGACCGCCTGGGTCCCGCAGATGAAGCGCACGCTCGCCATGCCGTAGCCCCAGCGGTCGAGCGCCTCCTTCGCCGCCGCGACGAGTCGGGGATCGTCCGCGAGACCGAGGTAATTGTTCGCGCAAAGGTTCAGGACCTCGCCGCCGCCGGACACCTTGACCATGGCCTGTTGCGGCGTGACGATGACCCGCTCGGGCTTGAACAGCCCCTGGGCGCGGATCTCGTCCAGCTGCCCGCTTATCTCCTCGCGAACCTGGGTGAACATGGCGGACCTCCGATCAGGCTTCGGACCACATGAGCACGACCTTGCCGCAGCGCCCGAGGTGCACGGCGTCGAAGGCCTCGTCGAATTCGGTCGCGGGGTAACGGTGGGTGATCACCGGCGAGATGTCGACCCCCGACTGCACGAGGACGGACATCCAGTACCAGGTTTCGAACATCTGCCGGCCGTATATGCCCTTGATCGTGATCATGTTCGTGACAAGGTGCGACCAGTCGATCCCGAAATTCTCGTTCGGGAGGCCCAACATGGCGATCTTGCCGCCATGGGCCATGTTGGCGAGCATTTCCTGAAATGCCGAGGCTCGCCCGGACATCTCGAAGCCGACGTCGAAGCCTTCGGCCATGGCGAGCACGCGCATCGCATCGGCCACGGTCGTGTGCTCTACGTCGACCGCGAGCGTCACGCCCACCGAACGCGCCAGCTCGAGCCGGTAGTCGGACACGTCGGTGATGACCACATAGCGCGCCCCCGCATGGCGGGCGACGATGGCCGCCATGATCCCGATCGGGCCGGCTCCGGTGATGAGCACGTCCTCGCCGAGGACGGGAAAGGTGAGCGCCGTGTGCACGGCGTTGCCGAACGGGTCGAAGATCGCGGCCACGTCCGGGTCGATGTCGGACCTGTGACGCCAGACGTTCGAGGCTGGCAGTGCGATGTACTCGGCGAAGGCCCCGGGGAAGTTGACCCCGATCCCCTTGGTGTGGGCGCACTGCACACGCCGTCCCGCGATGCAGTTGCGACAACGTCCGCACACGAGGTGCCCTTCGCCGCTCACGAGGTCGCCGACGGCGAGCTCGTCGACGTCGACGCCGAGATCGACGATCCGGCCCACGAACTCGTGGCCGATGACGAGCGGGACGGGAACGTTCGCCCGCGCCCAGGCGTCCCAGGAGTAGATGTGCAGGTCGGTCCCGCAGATCCCGGTGCGCAACACCTTGATCAGCACATCGCTGCGCCCGATCTCCGGCTCAGGGACATCCTCGTAGGTGAGGCCGGGCTCGGGCCTGGCCTTGACGAGAGCCTTCATCGTTGAACCACTCCTCGTCGCTGGCGGATCCTCGTTTCTCCGAGCGACCCTAGTGCGCTCCGCTCGCGGGCCGGCAATCGGCGCTACGTCGAAACCGCTGGCGGTTCGAGGGCGAAAGGAAGAGACTGGCACCATGGCCGAGGAGCCTTTGGTGGAGCTTGTTCCGGTGTCTGCGGTGCCGCAGGCTCCTGCCTCTTCGGTACCCGGGGTGCCGGCGGTACCCGAAGCGCCCGGGGCTGGCGGGGCGATCTCCGTCCCCGGGGTCCTCGGGACGGCCGGGATATCGGGGGCTGGCGGGACGATCTCGGTCCCCGGAACGGTCGCCGTCCCGGCGCCGACCCCCGTCCCGGCTGCGGTCTCCGAGCGCGCCGGCGACTCCGACCGGGACCGGGTCGTCACGTTGCTCCGTGACCATTGCGTGGCCGGGCGGCTCACGCTCGACGAGTTCTCGGAACGAACCGGCTTGGCGCTGGCGGCCCGCACGCGGGGCGAGCTCGTCGCCGTGATGAGCGAGTCGGAGTCCAAGGGACGATGGCGCCTCGGCGGCCACACCTCGGTCGTGGCGGTCATGGGCCAGTGCCACGTCGACCTGAGCCGCGCCGAGATCGACGGTCCCGAGATCCTCATCACCGCCCTCGGCATCATGGGAGTCATCGAGATCGTCGTTCCCGAGGGAATCGACGTGGAGGTCACGGGCCTTTCCATCATGGGCCAGCGCAGCATCTCGATGCGCGACGTCCCGGTGCTGCGCGGCTCGCCCCGGATCCGGGTCAGGGCGTTCCCCATCATGGGGGAGGTGATCGTGAGCACGCGCTCCGCTGCCGGTCAGCTTCCTGGCCCTGCGCTTTAGCCTCTCCCGCAGGCGACCGGCGGAGGAGACACGTGTACATAGCCAAGGTTGACAGCGGCATCGGCGAGGACGAGTGGCGCGAATTCGTGACGGCGCAGGGTTTCGGCCACCTCGTCGCCGCCGGTAAGGGTCGCGAGGTCCCCGTCGTCGTCCCGACACAGTTCGTGCTCGACGGCGACGAGATCTTCCTGCATCTCGTGGGCAAGAACCCGATCCTCGAGGCGATCGCCGAGCAGCCCCGGGCGCTGATGAGCGTCGCCGGCGACTGGGCGTTCATACCCTCGGCCTGGAAGGTCATCGGCGACGAGGACCCGCTCTTGGGCGTGCCGACCACCTACTACGCCGCCGTCCAGCTGGAAGGCGTGGCGGACATCCTGTCCGACCCAGAAGAGGTCGCGGCCGTGCTCCGCCGCCAGCTGGCCGCGATCCAACCGGGTGTCGAGATCGCCGACCCGCTCGCCGCCCACGAGCCGCAGCTGCGCACGATCCGCGCCGTCCGCATCGCCGTCGAGCAGGTCCGGGCGAAGTTCAAGTACGGCGACAACGTCGACGTCGCCCACCGGGAGGCGGTCGTCGCCGAGCTCGAACGACGCGGCGGTCCCGGCGATGCCGCCGCCGCCCGCCAGACCAGGCGCCGCATCGCCGCGTCGCGCTAGGAGCCCCCCGCCAAAGGCCGCCAGGGCGCCGTGTCAGCCCTCGCCGAGAAGTTTGGAGAGGGCGCTGCGAGCATCGGCGCTCTCGGCTGCCAGCTTCGCGAGGTGCTGGGCGAGCAACTGGGTCCATTCGGCGACGCTGATCTCCTGGCGGCTGATCACCACGCCCCGCACCTGGCGGGCCGCGGTGGCCACGAGGCCGCCGTGGCGGGTGGCGAGCTCCAAGGTGAGATCGCCGAGGCGGACCCGGATCGAGGTCGCCCGACCCTCACGCCCGGCCATCCGGTCCTTCACCGACCGCTCCCGGTCCACCTCGACCATCCCGACAGGCAAGAGGTCGGAGACTGTCGCCGAGAGCACGCGGTGGTAGGCGTCCAGATCGGCCGTGTCGGCCCGAATGGCGGCGGCGACCAGGTCGACGACGCTGGCCTCACTCTCGGCCGGCGGCTCGCCGGCGCCCCCGGGACCGGCCGCACCGCCGCCCTGGGCGCCGGGGACGATCTCGGAGCTCACCGGTCGGTCAGCGGGAGGACCATCTGCGGCTTGGCGATGATGTGGTCAGCACGCAGCGGCCGAACAGCGGTGCCGATAGCGAAGAACTCGGTCGTGTGCCCGCCCCACTTGTGAGCCAGCGACAACAGCTGGACGCCGACGATCCCTTCGGCCTTCAGCTGCTCGGCCTCGGCCTGCATGCGGCTCATCGCCAGCTCGCGGGCATCGTAGAGGGCCTCGGTGAACTTGGGTATCTCGACGTTCCGCCCGACGTTGCCCATAGCCTTCAGGGCCCCCTGGTGGGCGATGTGGTACACACAGCTGCCCATCACCATGCCGAGCGGCGCGTAGCCCGCCTGCACGAGCGTCCAGAAATCCTGGCCCGACAGGTCGGAGGTGAAGGGCTTGTTCTCGTCGTTGCGCCAGTTGCCCTTGTCGTCGGACTTGACGGCGGTGCCGACCGCTATGAACTCGGCGAGGTCGTTGCCGAACTCCTTGAACTCGATGTCGAGCCGAACCCCGACGATGCCGTCCGCGCCAAGGGCGTCGGCCTCGGCCTCCATGCGGGTCATCGCCAGCTCGCGGGCGTGGTACATCGCCTGCGAGAGCGTGTCGAGCTCCATGTTCTGGCTCCACCGGCCGACCTGGAGACCGACGTGGTAGATGCTCGAGCCGAGCGCGCGGCCGAGAGGCCGGAAGCCTGCCTCCCGCACGAGGAGAAACTCGTTCACGCTCAAGTCGGAGGTGAACAACGCGCCCGGCTGGCCCGGCCGCATTTCGGCCAGGCGCCGCATCGCATCTTGGGGGATACCCAGCTCGTTGGCTTCGATGGTCATCGTTTGCTCCCGTTCGGGTTCGATAGCGGCAGGATCGTGAGGCTCTTCGGCGGGTTGGTGCCTTCTGGGTGGAACCGGACGACGGCGTCGCCTATCAACCGCGACTCGGCGACGTGGTCGGTGTGGTTCTCGGCTACCTCTTGGGCGTGGATGCTGAGCTGCATGGTGCGTGTGATCGCACCATCGGCACCGAGCGCGCCGACACGCCGGGCGAGCTGGGACCTCGAGTCGGCTCTCACATGGTTGACCAGCTCGGTGTAACCCGAGACCTCGGTGTTGTAAGTCCAAGCGCTCGCTTGGCTCCTGGTCGTCCAATCGTCGTGGCGGATCGCGACCGAGATGCCTATGACGACCGAGACCGGCATCCACCCGCCCTGGAACAACTTGGCGAAGTCCTGACCGTTCAACGTCGTCGAGAACAGCCGGGCAGGACGCTGGTCGCCGGCCGCGCGGATGGCGGTGCCGAGCGCGACGAACTCGCGGTTGCCCTGCCCGAGATGGCGCTGCTCCAGACGTACACCGACAACACCGTCGCCGCCGAGGGACTGGCACTCGAGCAGCATGCGGTGCATGGCGGTGTCGAAACCGTGGTAGAGCGCATCGACATAAGGGGCGTAGCCGACCCATCCGCTGGATCGCCCGCTCGTCACCGTCGTGCTCACTCCGCCGTAACCGCCGATCAGCCCGTAGCCGGAAAGCCCGTAACCGCCGTAGCCGCAACCCGCCCAGCCGGTGAACCCGATGCTCTCGACGATGCAGCCCATCACCTCGCCGACGACAGAGAAACCACAGGCCTCGACACCGACGTGGCCTGGCACCGAAAGCAGGCTGCTGTGCACCTTTGACGAGCGGCCCCGCTCCATCCTGGCCAATGCAGCGGGCGGAAGATCCCGTCCGTCCCACTCTGTAGTCATCGATCGCGCCTCCAGGACAGACCGCCGAGCGGACCCTACCACCGCGTTCGGGCCTGTCGCCCCTCGCCCGGGCGCCCTCGCGTCGATCTGCTCGAGGGCCGTCTCAGCGCCTGCCGACCATCTTCCACGCCCCGGGAAGCAGCACCGCGGCGATGGCCGCCTTGATGGCGTCACCCGCGAGGAACGGTGTGAGCCCGAGGGCGACCGCCCTCTGCGGGCCGACGTGCAGGCTCACGGCGAGCCAGCTCACGCCGACGGCGTACAACACGACCTCGCCGGCGACCATGGCCGGCACTGACTTGAAGAGCGACCGGTCGGCGTGGCGCTCGGCGAGGAAGCCGCAAAGTCCCGCGCACAGAACGAAACCGACGACGTAGCCGAAGCTCGCTCCCACGTAACCGCTCGCATGGTCGGCGAACCAGGGAAGCCCGGCCAGCCCCGCCGAGCCGTAAAGGGCCATGGCGGCGGTGGCCCGCTTCCAGCCGAGTGCGGTCCCCGCCACGAGCACGCCGAGCGTCTGGCCGGTCACCGGAACTGGCGTGAAGGAGAGGTGGAACGAGACTTGTGCCAGCACGCCGACAAGACCCGCTCCGGCGATGACGAGCAGGAGGTCTTGCGCGAGCGTCGCCGACAACAGGTCTCCGAGGACGAGGGGTTCCTGGCGTCGTAGGGACGCGGACGCAGTGCCTGACATGTGAGTAACCCTCCTTGCTGGCAAATGTCGTTCTCGCTGGTCGACGCGCTGAGCCGACGGCACGAGCAGATGACCTTATCGGGGGACTGCCGGGGCGCCGAGCCTCCGGGCCCCTCTCAGGTGAGCGGCCGCGGCACCTGAGAGCGCGCCCGGACCTCCAACCGCGGGGCGACCGGGGCCTGCGAAGGCGACCGGACCAGACTTCGCCAAGGCTGGCGGACACGGGTTTGGGGAGGCGGCCGAACCGGGGTGTGCGAAGGCGGGAGTATTCCCCTCAGCTGTGGATGAGCCTGGTATCGAGTTGGGGATGGAAGGGGGAAAAGCGTTAACTTCTGTGTACTTACGGTGGATTTCGCGGAAACGGGTTGACGCTTGGCGGGCCTGGGAGCAAGCTCTCAATCAACCGAAAGCGATCCAGTCAATCGCCCAAGGCGAGGGAAGCCCGCAGGGGAGTCCGGAGCGTAAGGTGTGCGACTGAACCGCCAGAGGAGAGGTGGACGGACCTCCGCCCCAAGGCGAGCCTCTCGGGGCGAGCACGAAGGCTCAGGCACCGGCAGGGCCGCAAGGTTCCCGGTTGTCGGACAGGAGGGCGAGCCGCCCAGGGGATGACCCCGGGAAGTACGGAGGCGCAAGCTGACCGGCTACCCGGGGTCCCTCCGCGTCTGAGGGCCCGGCCCCGATCTGAGGACCTGCCCCTCTGGTCGGCCGACAGGGCTGACGCCTGGAAGCGCTCGACGTGGCGTTACCGTTTACTCCAGCATGGGAGAGCCGTGAAGCCAATACCCGTCGTCTTCCATCTCGGGCCGCTCCAGATCCACACCTACGGGATCGGGCTCGCGGTCACTTTCTGGTTCGCCTACCGCTACTTCGCGAAGCGTCTTCGCGACCACGGGTACCCCGATGCCTGGCTCGGGCTCGCCTTCGTGTGGATCGTCATCGCTTCGATCGTCGGTGCCCGGCTCGTTCACGTGGTCGCGAATCTCAACGGCCCGCAGGGATACATACAGAACCCCGGGGACATCTTCGCGATCTGGCATGGAGGCCTGTCCAGCTTCGGAGGACTCCTCGGGGGTGTGCCGACCGGCCTCATCTGCGCCCGGCGCCGGTGCCCTCAGCTGCGCCTGGGCGCGGCTCTCGACCTTGTGGCGCCGGTTCTGGTCATCGCATGGACCATGGGCCGCCTTCTCGGTCCGCAACTCATGTACCAAGGTGGAGGGAACCTCACACATGCCTGGTACGGCATGGCCTACGCCGGCCAAGCCGGAAAGCGCGTCCCGGTGCCGATCATCCAGGCGCTCGAGGACGCTGTCGTCTACCTCGTCGCTTTGTGGGTGGAACGCAGGATCGCCCGCCGGGGCGGCCCGATCGGCATCGTGGCGACGACCGTGGTCACGCTCTACGGCGCCTTTCGCTTCAATGACGAGTTCGTCCTCTTGCCGCACAACACCGGCGGCGACATAGCCGTCCTGGTCGCCTCGGTGATATTCGTAGCCGTTGGTGGAGCGCTCGCCGGCTTTTTGCTGTGGCACGACCGCGACCGCGCCCACGACGGAGTCACCGACCCCTGGCGCTCTCCGGTGGCACAGGGAACGGCTCTGAGCTCTGATGACGGCGGCGCCGGCCCGACGCGTGTCGCTGAGGCTGAGCCCCCCGACTCGGCCTCTGACCGGAACCGTCCCGAGACGGCCGATTACAGGAGCGGGTCGCCGAAGTGAGACCGAGAAAGGGCGCTGGCCGCCCCGCCCGCCTGGCCGTTCGGGGCGGCGAACCTGGCCAACTCCGGCATCCTGGTCCCCTGACGGCTCTAGGGAGCCGTCAGGGATACCAGGATGGAACCGTCCCTCGCTGAGACCGACGTGGCCACCGCACGACGGGTCGCTGTGGCACTTGCGAGCGGAGAGCTGACGATCGAGGCCGGTACAGGGCTGCGACGCCGGCTGGGAGCACAAGGCCGAGGCCTTGGCATTTGCGTGTCGTTCCCGACGTCTTCTTCGACCGAGACTCCAGGTTCACTCCGGATTCCCTCGCATGAAAGGAACGTCGGCACTTTTGAGGTCAGGCTTGAGCACTCGGTACGTGTGCCAAGGGCCTCTCAACCCGGCGGATGACAAGATGGTCGGGCATGGGGACCTTCATCCTCGGCGCCCTCTCGAGCGTCCCGGCATCGGAGCGCCCCGACCTGCTCGCCGAGCCGACCCGAAAGGCGCTGGCTGAGGCGCGCCTCCTCGAAGACGTCGGAGTCGTCGAGATCGACCCGGCCCTTTCCGACACGGCCGCCACGCAGCAGGAGTACGGGCTCGAGCCCGACTCGCTCGCGAACTGTGTCGTGGTCGGCGGCAAGCGGGAAGGGACCGAGCGCTTGGCCGCCTGTGTCGTGCTGGCGACGACCCGCGCCGACATCAACAGGGTCGTCAAACGCCTTCTCGATGTCCGCAAGGCGTCATTCCTGCCGATGGATCGCGCCGTCGAGCTCACGGGCATGGAATATGGAGGCATCACCCCCATCGGCCTTCCCTCCGGCTGGCCCCTGCTCGTCGACCGTCTCGTGGTCGAGACACGTGTCGTCCTCATCGGGTCCGGCGTGCGCCGCTCCAAGATCCTCCTCCCCGGTCCCCTGCTCGCCCGCCTCCCGGGTGCCGAGGTCATCGATGGGCTGGGCGTGTAGCAGCACCCCCCGCGCTGCCCGCCTTGGCTGAAAAGCGTGCCGGGTCCGCCTCGAAGCGCGATCGGCAGCGGTCCGAGCAGAAGTGGAACACCTTGCCGTCTTGCAGGGCGGAGGCAGGGGCGCTGGCCACTTCGACTTGCATGCCGCAGACCGGGTCGATGCCATAGCCGGTGTCAGCTCCAAGGCGGGCCCTGTTGCGGTACACCCAGTAGAGGACGGCCAGGAACACGAGGAAGACGACGTTGAGGTACGTGGTGTAGTCCCAGGAGAAGTGCACAGGGGCCACCTGGGCGGGGCGCCTCGTGGGCACGAGGCCGGCGGCGTCGAAGATCGCCCCGGTGACGAGCCCCGCCGCCGACATCACCGCCCAGAAGACCACGAGCATCCGCAGCATGAGGCGCGTCCCGTAGTAGCGGCGGTACACGAGCAGCAACGGAAAGCTGATCAGGTCCGCAAAGAGAAACGAGATCACTCCGCCGAAGGAGATCCCCCCCTTCCAGAGCGCGGCAGCCAGCGGCACGTTACCGATCGAGCAGACGAAGCTGATGATCGCGATGAACGGTCCCACGAAGGCGTTCTCGAGCGTCGTCCCCCAGCCGTGACCGTGGATGAAGACCGTGTTCCAGACCCCGACGGGCACCAGGACGGCCAGGAACCCGGCGACTGTGAAGCCGAGCAGCAACTCGCGTCGCAACATGGTGAGGTCGGCCATCGTGTAGGTGGCGGCGTCGACCCATCCACCCTTGGAACGCAGCCTCTTTGCCCACGGTTCCCTCTCGAAGGCGACGTTCTCGAACGGCCCGCTGCCCTGCCCCTGGTCGTGACCGTGCCCCTCGTCGTGACCGTGCCCCTCGTCGTGACCATGCCCCTCGTCGTGACCATGACGCGGCTCGGCGCCCGCCGTCAGGCGCCGCCGGGCCTCGACGACGAGCCTGCCCCGCAACCAGAGACCGCCCAGGCTCGCGAGCAGGACGATCATGATCACCCCGCCGGCGAATTCGCTCGCCGCGAACTGCCAGCCCATGAGCACGATGAGCACGATGCCGAGCTCGATCACGAGGTTGGTCGAGGCGAACATGAACACACTCGCCGTCACGAAGTCCGCGCCCTTCACAAAGAGCGACTTCGCCATTGCACTGGCCGCATACGAGCACGAGGAGGAGGCCATCCCGTAGCCGGAGGCCCGGGCGACCGCGACCGGGCCGTGATCGCCGAGCTTGGCCTGCATCGCCTCCTTGCTGACGAAAGCCTGCACCGCTCCCGAGAGCGTGAAGCCCAAGATCAGGGGCCACAGCGTCTCCCAGAGCATGAAGAAGCCCTCTCTGAAGCTCCTCCCGATGGCATCGATCCAGCCGACGCCGGCCAGCAGCATCGTTCCGGTGATCACGCCAGCTCCAGGCGAACAAGTCTCGCCCGGCAGTTCGTCACGACGCGTGAGTGTATTTGCCCTGCGACCGGAGCCGGACCGGTGACGAACAGAGCCGGACCGGTGGCGCCACCATGGGACAGGCGGCTAAGCGGCGGAGTCCTCCCGGATCGTCCCGTCGCGGACGCGGATCCTACGGTCTGTCAGCCGGGCGACGTCGTTGTCGTGGGTGGCGACCACGATCGTCACGCCGGCGCTGTTGTGCAGCTCCATCAACGTCGCCATGACCTCCTTGGCCGTCTCCGAGTCGAGGTTGCCGGTCGGCTCGTCGGCGATGATGACCCTGGGATTGTTCGCGAGCGCACGGGCGATGGCGACGCGCTGCTGCTCTCCTCCCGACAGCCGCGAGGGAAGGTGGCCCAAGCGCTCGCCCAAGCCGATCTGGTCCAACAGCTCGGTGGCGCGCTCGAGGCGCTCGTGAGAGTGGACGTGGTTGGGGTACATGGCGACGGCGACGTTCTCCTCGGCGGTGAGCGTCGGGATCAGGTTGAATTGCTGGAAGACGAAGCCGATCTCCTTGGCACGGATCCTCGTCAGCTCCTTGTCGCTGAGCCCGCCGAGGTCCTGATCGGCGAAGCGGATCGAGCCACCGGTCGGGCTGTCCAGAGCACCGAGCAACTGCAACAGGGTGGTCTTGCCCGACCCGCTCGGTCCCTCGAGCGACACCATCTCCCCGCTCTTTATCACGAGGTCCACACCTCTGACCGCCCTTACGGACAAGCCGCCTTTGGTGAAGGTCCGCTCGAGGCGGGACAGCTGGTAAAGCGTGCTGGGGGCGGGCTTCGCGGGCGGCGACCCCGAAGTCGCGCCCGCAGTCGGTGTCGGTTCGGTCTCGCTCATCGTCTCGTCGTCCTTTCCGATTTCGCTGCCCGGTGTCGTGGCCATCAGCCGAGGTCCCGCAACGCCGATGCCGGTGCGAGCCGAGCCGCACGCCATCCACCGATCACGCCCGCGACGAGGCCGCCGACGAGCGCACCGGCGAAGGCCAGCAGGACCGTCGCCACGTGGATCGGTGCCGTGAGGTGCACGAGCGTGGTGACGCTGCCCGTGACCGAGGACCCGCTGACGAGATGGGTGTAGGTGGAAGCCCCCACCTCGAGCCCGGTCGAGGTGACCGAGAGAGCGGGACCGACGGCGTCCACGATGGCGCAGACCGCGGCCCCGATCCCCACCCCCAACAATCCCCCGATGATGCCGATGCCGATGGTCTCGGCGATGATCTGGCGAACCACCTCCCCCCGAGTCCAACCGATCGCCCGCAGCGAGCCGATCTCACGGACGCGCTTCGCGACGCTGGAAAGGGTGAGAAGGCCAGCGATCAGGAACGCTGCCAGCAGGACGACGACGGCGAGCACTCCGCCCAGGTCGTTCGCCAGCTTGTGGGCATTGCTGAGGCTGCCGCTGACCGAGTCGGCGAGCGTCTTGGAGGTGAGCACCGTGGCCCCGGGGAGCTCCTTTTTGATCGCCGCCGTCACCGCCGACACGTCCGAGGCGCTCTTCACCGACACCAGCACCTCGTTCACATAACCGGGCGCGGAGGCGAGGCTCTGCATCGTCGAGAGCGGGAAGTAGATGTCGGCGACGTTGCCGGTGAGGGTCGGCGAGACGAGGCCGACGATCTTGTAGCTCTTCGAGTTGATCGTGAGCGTGCCGCCGACGGTCAGCTTCTTCGTGGTGGCGTACTCGGTGTAGACGAGCACCTCGTCGGCGGGGTTGCTCGTGAACCAGGTGCCCGAGACGAGCTGGGACTTCGTGATGAGACCGGTGGTCTCATTAGACGGGTTCACGCCGGCGACGCTGTAGCTGCTCGTGGCCGTGTTGGTCGTCGGCGGGTTGAGCACCCGGGTGATGGTCTGCTCCGGTACGACGACATCCTGCTGGTAGGCCTTCTGTGCCGGGGTGAGACACGCATCGATGGCGGGGTTCGAGGTGAAGCCGCCGATGAAGGTGCGAAAACCCGAGCCCGAGCCGGCGCCCGTGGGGCGGCCGGTCGGGAAGCCCCCGCCGCTACCGGCAGCGGCACCGCCACTGGTGTTGAAGGTCTTCTGCACGATCTTCTGGATGCAGGCCGACTCGGCCTGCCGCTGGGCTGTGGTGAGCGTAGGAGGCTTCACGGTCGTGGAGATCGTCTGGCCGCCTGTCTTGTAGGTGTCGGTGATCTCCGGCACCGTGCCGCTCTCGTGCAGGGCGTCCAAGGATAGAGCGCCGACGGCCGAGCTCACGTCAGGGATCTTCGCCACGTCGCTGATCGCGACCGAAGGGAACGTGATGAGGGTGCCGGGCACAAAGAAGTCGTGGGTGAACTGGGTGCCGGGCTTACCGAGCTTGGCGAGGTCGGTGATCACCGAGGCGTTGTTGTTGAGCAGCGTCGCCGCCTGGGCGTTGTCGCCGGTGATGCCGGCGCCCGCGACGCCGCGGGCGAAGAAGCCCCCGCCGCCGCCGCCCGTGAAGGTGCCTCCGCCGCCTCCGGCCGGGAAGGTGCCTCCGCCGCCCCCGGCGAAGGACGGAACGGTCGTCGTCGTCGTGGTCTGGGAAGTGGTCGCGGCGACGGTACGGGTGACGATGATGTCCGTCCCGACCGACCCGAGTGGGGAGAGGACGCGGTTCTGGGCGTCGGAAAGTCCCTGAGAGACCCCGATGATGCCCATGACGAGGCCGACTCCTGCTGCAAGTCCGAAAGCGGTGACGAGCGTGCGCCCCCAGCGGCGACGAAGCTCGTCCCAGGCATAACTGAACAAGAACACGTCAGGAACTCCTTCTAGCGGCTGCGACGGGGAAAGGATAAGCGTGTTCCCTGTGTTTATCCTGAGCCTTGGTCAAGAACTCGCCGAGGCCACCGCCGCCGTGAAACCGACTTTCGACCGGGCCGTCTACGCAGGTCGATCGCCGCTCGAACGCGAGATCCTCGCTTGGAGCCCGCTGAGCAGCCCGCTGGTGGGGACGGAGGGGCTCGAACCCTCACTGTGAGCGTTTTAAGCGCCCTGCCTCTGCCGGTTGGGCTACGTCCCCGAGATCGCTTGACGGCCACTGAAAGGCGTCTTTCGCGGCTATGACGCTTCAGCCGCCCGGAAGGGTCGTCAAGAAACCCTAATCAGCTGTTATAGGGTTGGCAGTTGACAGTCGTTACCAATGTGACGAAAGTTAAAGCATGTTGCACAAGAGGGGAAGCCTGGGAGGCACTGTCGGTCCAGTGGCGGCCGTCCTTGCTTTGACGGGTTCACTCTTTGTGGCCGGGGCGCCGGCCGGGGCGACGCCTAGCCCCATCAACGGTACCAACTCGCAAATCAGTTCTCTCCAGGTCCGCGCCAGGGCGCTCGCCCTCCAGATCACGCGCGACCAGAACGAAGTGTCGGTGGCCGCCGAGGAGTACGACGAGGACACGGTCACTTTGCAGGAGGACCAGCTGACGCTCGCCAGGACCGAGGGTCAGCTCACTCAGACCCGCAAACAGCTCCGCGCCGTGCGGGCCCGGGCCGAGAACGCCGCCATCGAGGCCTACGTTACCGGCGACGGGTTCGACTCCCAGGTCGGCGGGATCCTCGACTCGAGCGTGAACGACGCCCAGAGCGCGGCCGTCTATTCCGACATCGTCGTTCACTCCCTGAAGGCGGCGATGAACCAGCTGCATGTGGTCACGATCCGGTTGGCCGCCGAGCAGGCGACGCAGGCGGAAACCACTGCGGCCGCCGCCCGGGCCCAGCTCTCGGCCGACCAGGCCCGAGCTGCAGCCGAGGCGGCGACCTCGAACGTCGAGTCGGCTCTCGGCGAGGTGAAGGGGCAACTCGCCGTGCTCGTCCTGAAGAAAGAGCAAGAGATCGCCGCTGCAAAGGCCGCGGCCGCTCTCGCCGCCGCCAGGGCCGCGGCCGCCAAAGCCGCCGCCGCCGAGAGGGCAGCGGCCGCCAAAGCCGCCAGGGAAAGGGCCGGCCGGGCCGCCACGGACGCCAGCGCGCTGAGCGGTACCGGGAGCAACCTCGGACCCGGGACGAGCGACACCGGGCAGTGGCCGTTCGGTCCGGGAACCGGTCCCGACCAGCCTGGCTTCGCTGACCCGCTCATCCCGGCCGGGACGAACCCGCAGGGTCTCACCGCCGTGGCGGCAGCAGAGTCCTACCTCGGCGTCCCCTACGTATGGGGCGGGTCGAGCCGCCAGGGCGTCGACTGCTCGGGCCTTACGATGCTGGCCTGGGCGGCGGCAGGAGTCGACCTGCTCCACGGGGCGACGATCCAAGATTCGGAGTCAACGCCGGTCAACCTGCTCGACATCGAACCAGGCGACCTCCTCTTCTACCACTTCCCCGACGACGGCCCCCTGCCGATCACCCACGTCGCCATCTACGTCGGTTCCGGTCCTTTTGGTACCGACACCATCATCCAGGCGGCGGAGACCGGCACGAACGTCGCCTACTACCCGATGTACTGGGGCGGATTCGTCTCGGCCGGTCGACCCTGACAAGCTCCACCCCGCCTGCGGCATCCTGAGACCGCTCTAGGGCTCCGACCAGGGCAAGTCTCTCCGGCCGGGTGAGGCGCTACCAGTTGGTCGAGCCGGACAGCCACTGGCGGTAGTAGCGGTCGCGGCGCTCGGCCCACTCCTCGGCGGTGATGGCGTAGCGGACGTGGTCCTCCCAGCGGCCGTCGATCTCGAGGTAGCGCAGGGCGATCCCCTCCCCGCGCAGCCAGAGCTTCTGGGCGACACGGCGGCTCGGGCGGTTGCGCGGGATGATCGAGACCTGGAGGCGGTGGAGGCCGACCTCCTCGAAGGCGAAGCGGAACAACAACACGCAGGCCTCCGGTACGTAGCCCCGTCCCGCCTGGGCCTGGTCGATCCAGTAGCCGACATAGGCGTTCTGGAAAGGTCCCCGCGCGACCGAGGAGATGTTCACCTCGCCGGCGAAGCGCCCCATCGCGAAGATCCCGAAACCGTACCCGGTGCCCAGCTGCCTCTCGCGCTCACGCATCGAGCAGCGAGTGGTGAACGTGGTCCTGTCCTCCGACGGGTAGGGCGCGCCTGCCGGCCGCGGCTCCCACGGCAGCAACCAGTCGCGACAGCGCGTGCGCACCTCTTGCCAGGCCTCGTAGTCGTCCTCGCGCAAAGAGCGCAGGCGAACCCGACGGCCCACCAACTCAGAAGAGACTCCAGAGGCTACCAATTCGGCCATGTCAGCTCCGCGCCATCACGGTTGCTCACATCTCTATCGTCGCAGATCCGCCGGCCTCACGCGTAGACTTGAGCCACCCAACTCAGAAGACCGGTGAGCGCGTGGATCGCGCGATCGGGCCGTTGGTGATCGTTGAGAACCCATGCCTGAGCCCGACGCCCTCCCGACGACCGATGGCGGACCGGCGCGTCCGTGGGTCGCCCTCGTGGGCGTGCCGGGACACGACCTCGATGCGATCGAGAGGGCCCTTTGCACCTTTGGTTTGTCCTCACTCGAGGCCCCGCGCCTTAGAGCGGTCTCGTCGAAGGCGCTCGGCGCGCTCGGGCGAAGCTGGTGGGACCCACCGGTGAGCGCGGCGGGCGCCGGCTCGGACGGTCCGCCGGCGAGCCTCGACCAAGAGCTGGAAGCCTTCGTCGCACCTGCGCGCAAAGCCTTCCTCGAGGCCGCTGACAAGGCGAGGGACCGGGGCTGCCCGGCACCGGGGACGTTGCTTCTCGCGGACCAGGTCAGCGCGTCGCTCCTGCCACTCCTCCGGCGGGCGGTGGGAACGCCGGCCGGAGTGGTCCTCGTCGTCACCGACCCGCTCGAGGCGGCGAGGGACCTTGTGCACGCCGGCGGCTTCGAACAACCTCGCGCCCTGGCCGCATGGGAGCGGCACGAGCGTGCCGCGCTGAGCAACCTGAGGGGACTGCCGGTCTTGGTCACAAGCCGCTCGAGCGCCATGGGCGACCCAGCCGGCTGGGCCAGCACCGTCGGGAGCTTCCTCTTGCTGCATGGGGCAGGGCTAGCCGAGCGGCCCTCGCCCGCCCGGCTGGAGGAGTTGCTCGGGCCGTCGGTCGGCAGCGACGGCGCCATCAAGGACGAGGGACTGCTTCTCGAGAGCCAGAGACAGCTGGCCTCGCTCCTCGCCCAGCTCGTCGGGCCGCACAACTACTTCGACCCACCGTCTCCCGAGCCCGAATCACCCTGGGTCACCACGGTGCTGGACGGGCGCCGGGACCTCGAGCAGCTCTGGGGGGCCTTGGAATGGGCGACACGACAGCTCGCCTCGTTCCTCCCCGCCCTCGAGCGTGACGACGGCTGGGAAGCCGCCTCTGAGGACTATCCCCCGAACGCTTCCGAGGACCTGGCGGCCTATCACCGCTGGCTCGAGCAACGAGGCGAACCGTGCACGCTGCCGCTCAGCGGTGGCCTCCCGGTGGCCCGGGCGCGCGTGCATGCGAAGGCTCCGCCGACTTTCAGCGTCGTAGTGCCCGTCCTCCGGCCGCCCGCGTGGGCACTCGAGCGCTGCGTTGCCTCCGTGCTCGCCCAGAGCTACCACGACTTCCAGCTCGTGCTGGCCGACGACGCCTCCCGCGACGGCGCGCTGGAAGCCCAGCTCCACTCTTTTGCCCGCCTCGACCCTCGTGTCGAGCTCATGCTCAGGGACGAGACCGGCGGCATCTCGGCTGCCACGAACTCGGCGATCGAGCACGCGAGAGGCGAGCACATCGTGTTCTTGGACAACGACGACGAGCTCCATCCCGAAGCCCTCGCGAAGATGGCGGCTGCGATCGCAGCCAACCCGGAGGCCGACGTCTTGTACTCCGACGAGGACAAGCTCAGCCCCTCGGGCGAGCGCTGCGTGCCGAGCCTGAAACCTGACTGGTCGCCCGACCTGTTGCTCTCCAGCGCCTACTTCTGCCACCTGCTCGTCGTGCGCCGCTCGCTCGTCGCCGAGCTCGGCGGGCTGCGCTCGGAATTCGACGGGAGCCAGGATTACGACCTGATGCTCCGCGCCACCGAGATTGCCCGCGCCGTGGTCCACGTGCCGGAGATCTTGTACCACTGGCGAGTGCTGGCGGGCTCGACCTCTGCCGACCCGCACGCGAAACCGTGGGCCTTCGAGGCCGAGCGCCGGGCGCTCGAGGATGCTCTCACCAGGCGGGACATCGCAGCGGTGGTCGAGCCGCACGGGCGATACGTCGGGAATTTCCACGTTCGCCGGGCCGTCGTCGGCGAACCGCTCGTGAGCATCATCGTGCCGTTCCGGGACGAGCCGGAGATGACCGCGTCGTGCTACCGGTCCCTCGTGCGCTCGCCCGGCCACGAGCGCCTCGAGCTCTTGCTGGTCGACAACGCCAGCGAGCTCCCCGAGACCCAGGCCCTCTCGGGTGAGCTTGAAAAGGACCCAAGGGTGCGCCTGGTCCACGACCCGCAACCGTTCAACTGGGTCGCGATCAACAACGCCGCGGCCGCCCAGGCGCGGGGCGACGTGCTTCTCTTCTTGAACAACGACATCGAGGCGCGCTCGGACGGGTGGCTGGCGGCGATGCTGGGCCACGCGCAGCGGGAGGAGGTCGGCGCAGTCGGCGCCCTCTTGCGCTACCCGGATCTCACAGTCCAGCACGCGGGCATCGTGGTCGGCATGACCTGGGGAGCGGGCCATGTCCAACAAGGCCTGCCTTTCGGCCGCCCGAGCTACATGCTCATGACCGATCTCACCCGAGACTGCACCGCCGTCACAGGGGCGTGCATGATGACGCGGCGCTCGTGTTTCGAGGACCTCGGTGGCTTCGACACTTCTCTTCCCGTCGCCTTCAACGACGTCGACTACTGCCTGCGCCTGCGCAAGAAGGACCTGCTCGTCGTCTACACGCCGCTTGCCGAGCTGATCCATCATGAGTCCAAGAGCCGTGGGCACGCCGACGACGTCGTCGAGACCCCCGTCTTCAGGAACCGTTGGCGAGACGAGATGCTGCGCGGAGACCATTACTACAACTGCAACCTGACGCGTTTCGACCCCTACTGCCGCTTGTCCACCGAGGAGGAGCGTGACCTATGGAACATCTTCCGCTCGATGCTCGAAGTGTCGTCGACGAGCTGAGGTCCGCCCCCCGTCCGCCCTCGGGGGAGGAGCCGAGAGCCTGGATGCCGTCGGCCTCCTTCGACGCTCTGCTCGAGGACGCCGACCGTACGCCGGTCCTTCTCAACGACCACCTTTCCTGGCTCCACGACAACTGCGACCTCACCCAAGCCCTCGCCCCGCCGGAGGGCAGCGGCCTCAAAGCCTCAGCGAAGCGCTTGGTCCACCGTGCTGTGCTGGCCGTGATGCGCCCCTACCTGGTGAAGGTCCAGGACTGCATCTCGGTCACCGTGCGCGCCCTCGACAGCGTGGCGCGCCGGGTGGACGACCAGGCGGCGACCCAGCTGCGCTCGGTCGGGGCGATGCGCGCCGACCTGGTCGACTTCGCCCAGTACGTCGACGAACGACTCGACGAGTGAGCCGGGTCGTCCTCGTCACGGCTCGGTGGGGAGAGTCGCACGGCGAGTCGGGCGTCGTGGTCCGGCTGCTGGCCGGAGCGCTCTCGGCACGAGCGCAGGTCGAGGTCGTGTCGCTTCTCACCTCCGGCGCCTCCCTCGCCCCGGGCGCTCCTGGGCGAACGTGGCGCGACAGCGTGTTCGTCGTTCACGAGGCCGGCGCCGGCCGGGCCGGGCGGGCGCAAGCGGGACTCCTCCGAGCCGCCCTGGCGCTGAGCGGAGGGGGGCGGCTCCCCGAGATCGCCGGGCAGCGGCTCGTCGAGCTCTACGGCGGGCAGGCGCCTGGAGCCGTCGAGCTGATCGCCTCGCTTCAGCCCGACTCGGTGCTGCTCGCCGGCCCTGAGACATGGTGGCTCCCCGAGGCCCTCGAGCCGGCAGCCGGCACTCCACGGGTGGTGTCGGTGCCCCTCCTGGGCGACGACCCCATCTGCGACCTCCCCCAGCTCAGGCCGCTCGTGACCCAGGTCGACGCCGTCGGAGTGCTCTCTCGCGCCGAGGGGAGACGGCTCGGCGGCGGGGCGGAGGCGCACCGGCGGCCCACACCGCAGCGACGAGCGGAGGTAATGGAGCTCGACGTGGCCTTTCCCGTCAACCGGCCTGCCGCCGAGCAGCGGATGGTCGGGATGTCCCACTTCGATCGCTTCGTAGTGCTCATGACCGGGTTTCCCGACGGCTCGCCGGGGGCGGTTCGCTCGCCCGGACACGACTACGTGCGACGCTCGCTCGGCCCGATAGCCGTCGCCGAGGTGGCTCTCGGGCGCTGGTCCGTCTCGGACCGGCGCCAGTCGCGCCTGTTCCCTGTCAAAGCGTCCCGGCCCAATCTCTGGAAGTTGCTATCGCATGCCGAGGTCTGCCTCGATCTCCGGCCGCAGGGAATCGTCGGGCGCGAGACGATCGAGTCCCTGCTCCTCGGCACCCCGGTCGTCGTGCCCGAAGGCACGGTGGCTGCCGAGCACGCGCAGCGCTCCGACGGTGGCCTTTGGTACCGGGACTACCGGGAGCTGTTCGACGCCGCAAAGGCGATACTCGACGATGCTTTGCTGCGGGAACGGCTCTCCGGGTGCGGGCGTGCGTGGGCGGAGAGCGTGCACGGAGACCAGCGCCGTTTCTCGGAACAGGTGGCGCGGCTCGCGCTTGGATGACCGTGCTGGCCCGGCGAGCGCTAGCGTCTTGGTCGTGCTCTGCTCACGGAGCGCCGCTCGATGAGGCGCGTGATCGATGCGCTCGACAAGAGCTGGGTAGCCGCCCTGTGCGGCCTGCTGCTCCCTCTTGGCGTCGCAGCGGCCCTCGTTCCCTTCCGTACCGGCTTCGCATTGCCCGCCTCGGCGCTCGTGCTGGTCTTCGTCGTCGTGGCCGTCGGTTCCTTCGGCAGCCGGTTCGCCGGCGTGCTCGCCGCCTTGTCTTCCGCGGCCTGGTTCGACTTCTTCCTGACCAAGCCCTACGAAACTTTCAACATCACCTACAGGCCCGACCTCCAGACCGAGATCAGCCTGCTGGTGGTGGGACTCGCGATCACAGAGATCGCCGCCCGCAGTCGCGGCTACCGCGAGGAGGCCTCCGAGGAGGCCGACAACATCGCCGTCATCCATGACTTCACCGAGTTGGTGGCCGAAGGCGAGCCGGCGCAGTTCGTCGTCGCCCACGCGGCGGCCGAGCTGAAATCGCTGCTCAAGCTGAGGGACTGCCGTTTCGAGACCCAGATGTCGGACCGTCACCCGACACGTATCGAGCACTCGGGCGTGGTCGCTCTCGGCGGGCTGCACTGGGGAGCGCACCGAAGTGGGCTGCCCGGCAGGGAGGTCGAGCTCATCGTCAAGTTCCAGGGCGAGACCTTCGGCCGTTTCGTCATGACCCCGACCCCGGGCACGCCTGTGTCGTCCGACCGCCTGCTCGTCGCGGCTTTCATCGCCGACCAGGTGGGCGCGGCGCTCGCAGTCCAGGCCAAGAGCGCCTAAGACCCTGCGCCTGAGGAGCCGGGCGCTAGGTCGGCGCGGCTGGGGAACGGGCGCGGCAGGTACAGCAGGTGGCAGGCGGGCGGGCGGGCCCGCGGCGCGTCCGGGTCGCGGGTGAGCAGCTCCGCCGGTGGCAGCTCCGCCGGTGGCAGCTCAGGCGGTGAGCAGCTCGGAGGCGACCCCGTCGAGCAGGTCCGACTCGGACTCGGTCACCAAGTCGAAGCCGAGCACCGTCATCGACACGGCCAACACGACGGTGCCCCCGATGATCACGTCAGCTCTCCCGACCTCTAGTGCCGGCCATTCCCGGCGACGCGCCAGACTCACGGAGGCGAGCTCGCCAAGGAGGCGCTCGATGGTTTCCAGTCGCAACCGGGCGTGATGGATCCGGCTCCTGTCGTAGTGATCCAGGCCTTGGTCGAGGCGTGTCAGCGCGCTCACGGTGCCCGCCACCCCGATCAGCTGCGCGGCACCACCAAGCTCGGGTTGCGCCTCGATCGCTCCCGTCACGAGCCCGTGCACGTACGCCCTGGCTGCTTCGAGCTCGGACCCGAGCGGCGGGTCGTGCTCGAGAAAGCGTTCGCTGACCCTTACGCAGCCCATCTCGAGCGACACGGCGTGAAGACCGGGAGGCCTGCCTCCTACGAGTTCAGTCGAGCCGCCTCCTACGTCGATCACCAGGTACGGGCCTTCGGTGGGATCGAGCTCGGACGTCGCGCCCATGTAGCCGAGCCGGGCCTCCTCCCTGCCGTCGAGAACCTCGGGCACAGTTCCGAGAACCTCGACCACCCGTCGGGAGAACTCGGCTTCGTTCGCTGCGTCGCGGGCCGCTGAGGTCGCCGTCGCCCGGGCCCGAGTCACGCCGTGGTCGTCCATGACCTTCCGGAACTCGGCCAGGACATCAATGGTCCGCTGCATCGCCTCCTCGGAGAGGCGCCCCGTGCGGTCCACATCTTGACCAAGGCGGCTGATACGCATCAGGCGCTCGAGAGGCTGCCCGTCGGCGTCGAGGATCAAAAGGCGGGTGGAGTTGGTGCCCAGGTCGATCGCTGCTACCGGTCCGCCGGCGCTCACGATCCCTCGCCTGCAGACCTGGAAAGGTCGACTCGGTAGATCGACGGGTCGAGGCCGAGCTGCTCGCAAGTCCAACGACCCACCGGATCGGGACCGCCGGCGAGGAACCAGGCGAGATGAGCATGCAGGCACTTCACGCCACGGCGGGTCCCTCCGACACCACCTGTCGGTCTCGGGCCTGCCTGCTCCGCCGGAATCGCCGCATCACGGAGGGCCTGGTACTGCGAATGCGCAGCCTCGAGCTCGGCGGGGTCGGCGGCCGCCTCGGCGGCCTTCACCCCGCCCTCCGACTCGAGACGGCTGACCAGTTCCCGCTCCGCCCGTCCCACGAGCCAGTACCGGGTCGGCATGGGCGTGCCGTCATCGAGCAGCGGGGAATTCAAGATGACGACCGGCCCGCCGTCGCGGTCGCGGACGATGACCTCGAAGGCTCCTTGGGGTGCCCTTCCGAGCAGTCCGGCGACGGCTTCCCAGTCGCCTTGGCTCACCGGCGGCGGCGCCTCAACGAGTAGATGACTATCCGCCCGATGAGAAGGATCCCGGCGACGGTCAGGTAGGGCGAGAGGCGCTTGAGCAGTGATGGTCTTTTCGCGATGGGGTAGCTGACCGGCTCGTCGGGCTCCGAGTAAGTCCCCGCGGGCGCTGAGTAGGTCTCGCCGGGCGCTGAATAAGAACCGCGGGGCGCTGACTCATCCTCCTCCTGGAGCTCGACCTTGTCGGTGACAATCTCGTTTTCGAGCTTGTCCCGGTAGAAGGCGACGTCGGCATCGATCTCGGCATCCTCAGCCAGCTTGTCCTTCTCGGGCGGCTTGGCGACTGCCGCGGGGGCCGGCGGCTTGGCGACTGCCGCGGGGGCCGGCGGCTTGACGACTGCCGCGGGGGCCGGTGGCTTGGCGACCGCCGCGGGCTCGGCTGCCTTGGCGGGTGCGACAGCGTCGGCCGGCTTAGCGGCTGCCGCGGGCGCGGCCGGCCTGGCGGGCTCGGTCGGCCTGGCGGCTGCCGCGGGCGCGGCCGGCTTGGGCGCTGCGGCGGCGTCGGCCGGTCTAGCGACTGCCGTGGGCTCGGTCGGTTTGGCGGGCTCGGCCGGCTTAGCGGCTGCCGTGGGCGCGGCCGGCTTGGCGGCTGCCGTGGGCGCGGCCGGCTTGGCGGCTGCCGCGGGCTCGGTCGGCTTGGCGGCTGCCGTGGGCTCGGCCGGCTTGGCGGCTGCCGTGGGCTCGGCCGGTTTGGCGGGCTCGGCCGGCCTGGCGGCTGCGGCGTCGTCGGCCGGCTTCACTGCTGTCTCTTTCACGACGCGCGCAGCGCCGTCCTCGGATTCGTTCTTCAACTCCATCGGCGCAAGTCCTCCTGAGTATCGATGTCGGCCGTAGTGCCTTCGCACGCTACTTCTGTCACGAGCTCGGGGCGACGGGTGGCAAGGGACCGGGCACCCTCGTCACCGCTGATCGGTAACAGCGACCAGATCTCGGCGTCGAGCCTTACCGGGTGCCCACGCTGACCGTAGTAAGTCGCGAAGACAATGGGGCCGCCGCGCGCTGCCGCGACGGCACGCCACGCCTCAGCCGTGAGCCCGGGAAGGTCGCCCAGACCTACGACCGCTGACAGGTGGCCTTGTCGAGCACACCAGTCGAGCCCGACCCGCAAGGACGTGGCCTGGCCAAGAAGCCAGTCATCGTTGCGCAGCAGCGTCGCGCAGTCGGGTACGACCGAGCTCAAGTCGGCAGCACCGCAGACGACAACGAGCTCGTCGAGCTCGGCCTCGACCGCCGGGCCGATCGCCCATTCGATGAGCAGCTTGCCGCGGGCCTTGGCCAGCAGCTTCGCTCCCGGGCTGGCGCCAGGGTCGTCCCGGTTGAAACGCGTCCCAGCCCCTGCAGCAAGGATCACGGCAGCAACGGACACCAATCGGAGCGTAACGGCCGAGGCGTGGGACGCCTGCGGCACTGTCGCACGGCTCCACAGCCGGGCCGGGTCGGGCAGCCGAGGTGAGCGGGCGTTCAGCTCCGGTGGATGGGCCCTGTTTCGCGGCGGAGAGAGGAAACGACGCCCTGTGCCCGCCCGGTGCGGGTCGCGATGATCTCGGCGCAGATCGCTACGGCCGTCTCTTCCGGAGAGCGGGCACCGATGGCGAGGCCGATCGGGCTCATGAGGCGCTCTTCGAGCTCTGCCTCGTCGGCGCCCGCCTCCAAAAGGCGCGCCCACCTTGTCTCGTGCGTCCGCCGCGAGCCCATGGCCCCGAGATAGCCGACCCGGGTTTTGAGGGCGCCGATGATGGCGGGGACGTCGAACTTGGTGTCGTGGGTGAGCACGCAAACGGCATCCCGCGGCCCGAGCGTGGGGCCGACCCGTTCCAGGTAGCGGTCCGGCCATTCGACGGCGATCTCGTCGGCGAGCGGGAAGCGGGCCTTGGTCGCGAACACCGGGCGGGCGTCGCAGACCGTGACTGCGAAGCCGAGCACCTTGCCCACCTCGACGAGGGCCCTGGTGAAGTCGACGGCACCGAACACGATGAGGCGAGCAGGGGGGGCGAACACCTCGAAGAAGACGGCGACCTCGTTGCGGCGGGCTTCTCCGTGCGGGCCGTAGTGGCGGGTCGCTGTCACGCCGCGCTCGAGCGCGGCAAGAGCGTCGCGTCTTGCGATTCTGTCCAGCTCCGGTTCGCCGAGGCTGCCGAGGCTCCGGCCGTCAGGCCAGACCACGACCTTGGCGGCGAGGGCGGTGCGGCCTTCGGCATCGCCCTCTGCAGCTGTCACGGTCGCGAGCACGACAGGCTCGTCGGCGAGAAGTGACGCACGGAGCTTGCGGTACAGCCCGCCGCTCACGGGCTGGAGTCCCCCGTCACCAGTCGAGTGGTTCCACGAGGAGATGCACGGTGCCGCCGCAAGTCAGCCCGACGGCAAAAGCCTCGTCGTCCGAGTATCCGAAAGTGCACACCTTCGCCTTGCCGCTCTCGAGCACGGCCAGCGCCTCGGCGACCACGGCACCCTCGACACAGCCGCCCGAGACCGAGCCCGCGACCTCCCCGTCCTCGTTGACGGCCATCGTTGCGCCCGGGTCCCGCGGCCCGGAGCCCTCGATGCCGATCACCCGCGCGATGGCGACGCGACGGCCCGCGGCCTGCCAACGGTCGATGTCGGCGATCACCTCTTTCATCGTTCCATCACCTCCACCACATGGCGTCCGAGGCTATCGCCACCGTGCGCCAGGACAACGGGCGAGCCGCGGCACGCTCGCGACGCGAGCGGCGGGTGGTGGCGGTGGGCTCGTCTCGCGACGCGAACGGCGGGTTCTGGCGGTGGGCTCGTCTCGGGATCAGGTGGCGTTCAGGCAGGCGATCAGAAGAGCGAATGCCAGAACTCCAAGCTGCCGAGAACGCGGTGCCAAAAGCCCGGCTCGTGCACGGTTGGTGGTGCCGCCGGCACGTTCGGATCGAGGATGGCATCGCTCGGCAGGAGATCAGAGGGCGGGACCGGGTTGTACGCAAGCGGGTTGGGCGTGGAGGAAGGCGCCTCGGTCGAACCCGGGAGCACGACGACGGAACGTTCGCCCGGCACAGTCAGGCCGTACTCGGAGTGGGCGATCTGGCCAACCACCGCCGGGTCGTGCAACGCCTTCACCTGGGCCGACAACTGCCGATTCTCCGCCTGCAAGGTCGCTAGCTGAGCGCTGTCGGCCCTGACAGTGGCGCGCTCCCGCAAGAGCGCGCTGACAGGAAGATTCGCCACGAGTACGACCACGGCGATCAAGAGCGCCACGAAGAAGAACAGCCGGGCGCGCTGGATCATGAGGGGCCGCCTCCGACGGGATGGTGGAGAGCCTCGCCGCTTCCGACCGGATGGTGGAGAGCCTCGCCGCCTCCGACCGAGCGACCAAGAGCGCCTTCACCGCGGTACTCGGCCGACCCGCCGAGCTGCCCTTCGATGCGCAGGAGCTGGTTGTACTTCGCCACGCGCTCAGAGCGCGCGGGCGCGCCCGTCTTGATCTGACCACAGTTTGTCGCGACGGCAAGATCAGCGATAAAGGTGTCCTCGGTCTCGCCGGATCGATGCGAGACCACGGACCGGTACGAGGCTCGAGTCGCCGTCGCCACGGTTGCCAGCGTCTCGGTCAGGGTCCCCACCTGGTTGAGCTTCACCAGGATGGCATTGGCGACACCGGCCGCGATACCTCGCTCCAGCCTTTCGGCACTGGTCACAAAGACGTCGTCGCCGACGACTTGGACCCGATCGCCGATCGATGACGTGTGCGCCACCCACCCTTCCCAGTCCTGTTCGGCCATGCCGTCTTCGATCGAGACGATCGGGTACCGGCTGACGAGATCAGCCCAGTACTCGACGAGCTCACTGGAAGACAGCGTCCGGCCCTCGCCCTCGAGCACGTAGGCGCCGTCGCGCCACAGCTCGCTCGACGCCGGGTCGAGCGCGAGGGCGACCTCCTCGCCCGGCACACGCCCAGCGGCCTCCACCGCGTCGACCAGGATCCTGAGCGCGTCCTCGTTGGTCCTCAGGTCCGGGGCGAAGCCGCCCTCGTCCCCGACGGCTCCGGACAGGTTGCGGGCGCGCAGTACCCGGTGCAGCGCGTGGTAGGTCTCGGCCCCCCACTCGAGCGCCTCGGCAAATGAGGCCGCGCCCAGCGGCACGATCATGAACTCCTGGAAGTCGACGTTGTTGTCCGAGTGCACGCCCCCGTTCAGCACGTTCATCATGGGTACAGGCAGCACATGGGCGTCGACTCCGCCGATGTAACGGTAAAGAGGCGCCCCCGCGTCCGAGGCGGCGGCGCGGGCAACCGCGAGAGACGTGCCCACAATGGCGTTGGCCCCGAGGCGGGACTTGTCCGACGTGCCGTCGAGGTCGATCAGCACCAAGTCAACCGCCCGCTGGTCATAGGCCTCACTGCCCAGCAGCGCGTCGGCGATCTCACCGGTGACGTTCGCCACGGCCCGGCGCACTCCCTTGCCGGCGTAACGCCCGCCGCCATCTCGCAGTTCGACTGCCTCGAAAAGGCCCGTCGACGCGCCGGAAGGAACGATCGCGCTCCCGGTCGCGCCGGAGTCGAGACGACACGTGACCTCGAGGGTGGGATTGCCGCGGGAGTCGAGGACCTCCCGTGCGGAAAAGTGCTCTATCGCACTCACTGATTTGTTTCTCCTGTGAAAGGTGTGATCCAAGTTAGCAAAGTGACTCGGTGTGACAGTGGCAGCCTTTGTAGGCGTGTCACTCCCCGCCGTAGCCGGGGCTACGCGTTGGGACGCCCAGGAGCTACTCCGCCTCGGGCCCCGTCGCCCGCCACAGCTCGAGACGCCGGACCGGATCCAGTGCCCCGAGCGCACCCTCCGCGGTGGCCGCTCTCTCGACGGCGGTCACCCTCGTTGAGAGGCGGTCCAGTGCTTGGCGCAGGAGCGACTCCGGGTCCGCGCCCCGGTGGGCGACGAGCCTCGCCTCCTCCAACAGCAGAGAGCCGATGGCGGCGGCGGTCTTCTCGTCAACAGGGCCGTCCGACTCCGTGAGCCGCAAGAAGCCGGCCAGGGCGCTGACGAAGGACCCGGCGTCCAGTCCCGTCTCGGCCCAGCCGAGATCGAAGCTCGCCAGCTTGCGCTCGGCCTTGGCGGCCTTCGCAAGCGCCGGCATCGCTGCGGGGATGCCCTCGAACAGGTGCGTGCGCTGCTTCTCGGCATGTTTGTTGCGCTCCCAGTTCGCCAGCACGGCGCCGGGCGAGGTCGCGACCACCTCGCCAAAGACGTGCGGGTGACGGGCCACGAGCTTGTCGTGGACGGAAAGGGCGACGTCGGCCAGGTCGAAGAGGCCTTCCTCCTCGGCAAGCGTTGCGTGAAACAGCACCTGGCACAGCAGGTCCCCGAGCTCCTCCGAGACATGCGCCACCACTTCGGGCGCGGCTGCGGCCGGATCGTCTCCCAAAGCCTCGATGGCCTCCATCGCCTCATAGGTCTCCTCGAGCAAGTGCTGGACGAGCGAGTCGTGAGTTTGCACACGGTCCCAGGGACAACGCTCGCGCAGCACCCGCACGAGCTCTGCGAGGCGCGTCAGCTCCCGCGCGATCGGCACGGCGGCACGGGGCACGAACAGCGACGTCAGGTGGTCGGCCTCGAGCGTCCTGTCGATCTCCGACCACGGGACCTCGACGACGACCTCATCGGCCAGCCCTAGGTGGTGAAGCAGGACGGCGGGCCCGGGATCGGCGTCGAAACAGAGCTTGACGTCAGAAAGCACGCTTTTCGACCAGCACTGCCCCACCATCAACGGCCCGGCGTCGCCGGCCGCCTGGACGGCAAAGCTTCCCGCGTCCACGAGCCGGACGCCACTCTCCACCGGGTCGATGCCGAGCCGGATCCACGCCAGATCGCAGAACGACAAGCCCGGTACGACCTCGAGCTCGATCGAGGAATCGGCTCTCAAGAGCTCGACGGTGCGCTCGGCGACGACGGGCGACCCGGGGACGGCGTAGGCGACCCGCCCGTGCGCCTCCGCCCCGGCTCGCACGATGCCGGCCATCGAGCGGTACACCTCTTCGAAGGTGGCGCCGGACTCGTAGCAGCGATCGAGCTCGACCACCTTCGCTCTCCCGAGCCACGCCGCCGCGGCGGGGTGCCAGGCCGTGCGCAGGAAGACAACGGGGGCGTTCGAGAGCGCCTCGATCGCGGCCGGCGTGGTGTGCTCCGGCCCGGCAGGACCGAGACCGACCGCTACGACGATCGGCCGCCGTGCGCCCTCGGCGCTCATGAGGGGTGCTGCTCGGGGCCGTGGCGGCGCAGGAGAACCTGGTCGCTAGCCGGACGCACTCGACAACGAGTCGGCGCCCGGGTTGGGCACCATCGCGGCCGGCGGCGCGGTGTTGACATCGACCCGGGCGGGGCTCGCCTTGGTGTCCCAGGTGCCGAATTGCGGGTCGACCTGGACTCTGGCCGTTCGGATGAGCTCGGGGAAGATCTTGTTGAGGGCGGTTTGCTCGGTGGCGACCAAGCTCGATACGAGCTGCGAGTAGGGCTCCGACCGCCGGCCGGTCACGAGGAGCAGCAAGAAGTCCGTGCTGAAGGCGATAGGGCTGGAGACACGGCCGACGGCGAGGTCCGCGATGACGGTGTCGAGGGGAGCGGTGAACTCCGAATCAGGGATGCACCCGATCGACCCTCCATTCGGGCTGCTGCTGGTGTCGAGCGAGTCCGCCTTCGCCAAGGCGGCGAAGCTGGCACCCTTGAGCAGCTGTCTGCGCAAGGACGATGCCGTTGCCTTGCTGGCGACCTCGATGACCGAGACGCAGGCCAGGGACATCTCGTTCTTGCGGGTGGCCACGAAGGCGCCGAGCGCGGCCGGCCTGAGCGAGGTACCTGCCAGGTGGGCGGCCAGCGCATCCTCGTCGACCTGGAACCGGACCAGCTGAGCACGGTAGGACGGGACGAACGCCGCCATGAGGGAGGCCCCCGAGCCCGGGCATGTGCTCGGGGGGGCGGTGGCCGCCTCCAGCTGCGTCAGGGCCACGGAGTAAAGGCTCGCCGGCTCGGGGAGCCCAAGCCGGGCCACATGTTGGCGGACCACTTCGTCCTGGACGAGGATCGAGAGCACCTCCGCGCTGAAGGCGGCGTTGTAAGTGCCCTGCCCGGCTCCTGTGATGTGCGTGGTGCCACTGGACTCGATGGCGCACGTGTAGCTGGCGTTGGACGAGATCGCTGACAGCGCGCCGCGCAGCTGGGCTTGGGAGATCTCCGAGCCGTTCACGACCGCGGCATAGGGAGACAAGTCGGCGTTGCACCCGGACAGCCCGACCGCCAGGACACAGATCACGGCCAGGCTTGCCAGCGCGGCGGTAATTCGCTTCACGGTTCTCAGATGGTAGGGGCGTGACGACCGCCAAAGCCAGCCGCCACCGCTTCGGCAGCGGCGAGAGCGGCCGCGTCGGGATCTGGCGCGGCACCGCTGGCGGGCTCGGGAGGAACGAGCTCACGAAGTAGCACGGCGAGCCGGTCTGCGAGATCGGGCCCTGCGGGAAGCGGCACGATGATCTGGTCGACCTCTTCCTTCACTATTGCCCGGGGGCAGAGGCGGCCGAGACGCACCCGGGCCGATGCCCGCAGGCGGAGCGGTGAAATTCGGGCCACGGCCTCGCCCGTCCGCCCGGGACCGCCCGCACCTGGCCGCGAGACCGAGGCGGTCACCTCGGTGACGCCGGTGCGGACGCATTCGGCCCGGAGCCGCCCGACGGCGACGAGCGCCTCCGCCTCCTCGGGCAACGGGCCGTAGCGGTCGAGCCATTCGGTGCGCAGGTCCTCGACCGCGCCGGGGTCACGAACCTCGGCCAGCCTGCGGTAAGCCTCGAGACGGAGGTCCTCGCGCTCTACGTAGCTCGCCGGCAAGAAGGCGTCGACGGGCAGGTCGACGGTGATGTCGGCGGGGACCCGGATCGGCTCTCCCTTCAGCTCCGAGACGGCCTCGGCCACGAGCCGGACATAAAGGTCGTAGCCGACAGCGGCGATGTGGCCGGACTGGTCCCGGCCGAGAAGGTTCCCGGCACCGCGGATCTCGAGGTCGCGCATGGCGATCTTGAACCCCGATCCGAGCTCTGTGTGCTCGCCGATGGTCCGGAGCCGCTCGTAGGCCTGCTCGCTCAGCACGCGGTCGGGGGGAAACAGCAGGTATGCGTACGCACGCCTCCCTGCCCGCCCGACCCTGCCGCGAAGCTGGTGGAGCTGGCCCAGGCCGAGACGGTCGGCCCGGTCCACGACGAGGGTGTTGACAGAGGGCATGTCGATGCCCGACTCGATGATCGTCGTGCAGACGAGCACGTCGTAGGCGCCGGCCCAGAAATCGAGCACGACCTGTTCCAGGGTCCCCTCGTCCATCTGGCCGTGGGCTACGGCGATCCGGGCGTCTGGGACGAGGGTGCGAAGCTCGGCAGCGACGCGCTCGATGTCGTGGACGCGGTTGTGGACGTAGAAGGTCTGGCCCTCGCGCAACAGCTCGCGCCGTAGAGCTTCGGCCACGGCGTGCTCGTCGTGCTCGCCCACATAGGTGAGGATCGGCTGGCGCTCCGACGGCGGTGTGGTGATGAGCGAGAGGTCGCGGATCCCCGTGAGGCTCATCTCGAGCGTGCGGGGGATCGGGCTCGCGGTCAGGGTGAGCACGTCGACGCCGATGGTCAGCTGTTTGATGGCCTCCTTGTGCGAGACCCCGAAGCGCTGCTCCTCGTCCACGACGAGCAGGCCCAGTTTCTTGAACCTGACGTCGGGCGTGAGGAGGCGGTGGGTCCCGATGACCACGTCGACCGACCCGTCGGCCAGTCCGTCGACGACCTTTCGTGCCTCGCCGGCGGTGAGGAAGCGGGACAGCACCTCGACGCGAACCGGGTAAGGCGCCAACCGGTCGGAGAAGGTCTGGAAGTGCTGCTGGGCGAGCAGCGTCGTCGGGACGAGGATGGCCGCCTGGCAACCGTCCTGCACCGCCTTGAACACGGCACGCACGGCTACCTCGGTCTTGCCGAAACCGACGTCGCCGCAGACGAGCCGGTCCATCGGCACGGGCCGCTCCATGTCGGCCTTCACGTCCTCGATGGCCTTGAGCTGGTCCGGTGTCTCCGGATAAGGGAAGGCCTGCTCGAGCTCCGCCTGCCAGGGCGTGTCGGGGGCGAAGGCGTGGCCGGGCGTGATCTGGCGGCGCCGGTAGAGCTCGACCAGCTCCTTGGCCACCTCGCGCACCGCCGCCCGAACCCGCGCCTTTTGCCGGGACCACTCCGCCCCCCCCATCCGGTTGAGGGCCGGCGACTCGCCCCCGGTGTAGGGCGTGAGGGCGTCGATCTGCTCGGAGGGGAGGTACAGCCTGTCCCCGCCGCGGTACTCGAGTTGCAGGTAGTCACGCTCCGCGCCGCCCATCGAGCGGGTGACCATGCCGGCGAAGCGGGCGACGCCGTGCACGTTGTGAACCACGTAGTCGCCCGGCGCCAGGTCGTCGAAGAAACCCTCCGTGGCACGCGGTCGCGCCCGCGCCTGACGGTGCGGCCGCCGCCTGCCTGTGACATCCGGCTCGGCGACGACGGCGAGCTTCGAGCTCGAGATGAGGCCGCCCCGGTCCAATGGCGCGACGACGATGTGCACGCCCGGGCGGCGTATCTCGAGCTCCGCCACCTCCGGCGGCTTGTCGACGAGCAGGCCGCAGGCGAGTCCCTCGCCGTCGAGCACTTGCGCCATTCGCTCGGCACTGCCACGACCGTCGGCGCAGATCACGACCCGGTGACCCGAGCCCGCGAGCTCGGCGAACCGGCGGGCGAGGACGGCGGGGTCGCCCAGGACCGGCGGCCAGCCAGAAGCTTGCAAGGCGACCGTGCGCGAGCTCTCCGCGACCGGCAGCAGCGATGCCACCTTGGCGGCGCAGTGCTGCAAGAGGCGATCGAAGCCGAGGTGCAGCCTGGGCACGGCTGCCGTGGCGGCGACCTCCCTGAGCCCCCAGGTCGTCGCCAGACTCTCGCCCAGGGCGACCTCTTCGTCCAAGATCTCGGCCGCCCGGTCGCGCAGGCGCCGGGGCTCGACCAGCACTACCCGGGAACGCTCGTCCAACAGGTCGGTGAAGAGACGCTCCTTGGCGCTGAGCCAGGGCAGCCATGACTCCATGCCGTCGAACAGCTCACCGTCCGCGATCCTGGCGAAGTGCTCCCGGGCGAACGGCGCCTCCTGGGAAAGGGTCCGGGCGCGCTCACGCACGTCGTCCGTGAGCACAAGCTCGCGACAGCCGAAGAGCTCGACCTGCTCGAGGTCGGCGACGGACCGCTGGCTCGCGACCTCGAAGGCAGTAAGCCGATCGACTTCGTCGCCGAAGAGGTCGATGCGGATCGGTTGGCTCGCCGTCGAGCCGAAGACGTCGACGATCCCGCCCCGGACGGCGAGCTCACCGCGGGCCTCCACCTGGTACTCGCGTCGGTACCCGGCATGGACGAGGCGCGCCACGAGCTGCTCGGGGTCCAGCTCGGCACCCTGGCGGACGACCACAGGCTCGATGTCTTCGACCCTCGAGCCGAGCCTCTGCAACAGCGCCCGGATCGGGGCGACGACGACGCGAGGAGCCGGTGCCCGACCCGGGCCGGTGCCGGACCCCCCAGCCGCTCCGTGGCGCAGGCGCCACATCGTGCGGAGCCTGCGGCCCATCGTCTCGGTCGCGGGCGATACGCGCTCGAAGGGCAGCGTCTCCCATGCCGGCAGCGGCTCTACCGCCTCGGGACCGAGGAACGGCCCCAGGTCGTGCGCGAGCTGCTCGGCCTCACGAGCCGTCGCCGTCGCGACGAGCACCGTGGGCGACGAGCTCAGCTCGGCGAGGGCGGCGAGCACGACAGATCGCGCAGAGTCGGGGACCGCGACGATGGCGCCGTCGACGCCGAGAAGCTCGGCGACGACGGGTTCGCCTGCGAGCAGGCCCGGGAGGGCCGCCAGTGGGCGCGGGCTCATCTCGAGTTGGCTCACCCCCGGGTGTTGAACCTGTTCATGGTCACCTCCAGCCCGTCGGTGAGCAGGCACTCGACGGCATCGGCGGCGAGTTCGATGGCGCCTGAGATCAGTTCCCGATCTTCCCGCGAGGCGCGTCTCAGCACGTGGCTCGCCCCGGCGGCCGGGCTCGGAGGCTTGCCGACACCGATGCGGACGCGGACGAAGTCGAGGTGGTGCAGATGAGACTCGATCGAGCGGAGCCCGTTGTGGCCGGCCGTGCCTCCGCCGAGCTTCACACGAACCACACCCGGCTCGAGGTCCAGCTCGTCGTGCACGATCGCGAGCGAGTCGGGCGGGAAGACGAGAGGACCGCGACCCCGCCCTCCCTCGCCCGAGCCCCTCGCCTCCTCGGCCGCGAGGTAGCGCCGCACGAGGGCCCTGACGGCGAGGCCGGAGTCGTTCACATAGGTCTGGGGGACCGCCAAGACCAGGGTCCGCCCATCGGCGTGCACGACGGCAGTCTCGGCGCTGACGCCCTTTTCTGGCCGCAGGCGCTGCGAGTGACGTCGTGCGACAAGACGCACGGCGTCGGCACCGGCGTTGTGGCGCGTGCCCTCGTACTCAACGCCCGGGTTGCCGAGCCCGACAGCGACAAGGTCGGCGGTGGGCACGTCCTGTCGGTCCCCGCCGTCCGGCCGGGAACGAGCGGCGCGGATATGCCGGAACAGCTTGCCCGCTCTCAGCCCTCGTCGGAAGCGCCCGGCTGTTCGCCTCCGGCGGCTGCCTCGGCACCCTCGACCTCGACCTCGACCTCGGCCTCGAGCGCCCGCGGCATGTGCGCGATCACGACCGGGGCCTCGGGGTCGACGTCGGTCGCCACTCCCTCGGGAAGCTTCAGGTCCGAGACACGCAAGGAGTCGCCCACCTCGAGCGAGGAGATGTCAACCTCGATGACAGCAGGGACGTCGCCCGGCTTCGCCTTGATCTGCAGGCTGAGCATCTCTTGGTCGACGGTGCCCTCGACACGGTGCACCGCCTCGGACTCACCGACGAGGGCGATGCGAACCTCGGCCGTGACGATCTCGTCGCGCCGCACGACTTGGAAGTCGACGTGGGTGACGGTCTGGCGTACCGGGTGGCGCTGAAGCTCCTTCGCGATGGCGAGGTGCGTAGTGTCCCCTATCTTCAAGCTGAGCAGGGCGTTGAGCCCGGCCTCGGTCGTGAGCGCGGCCCGCAGGTCACGGGCCCCGATGGCGACTGGAATCGGGGCCATGCCGTGCCCGTACACGACGCCGGGGATCTTCCCCCCGGTGCGCAGACGCCCGCTCGGACGCGTGCCCAGCGGGCGACCCGACTCGACGTTGAGTGTGATCTCGGCCATGTGACGCTCCTGCGAAGAAAAAGGCGGGCTGGTGCGGCAGCGGACGCGGCCATGCCTAGGTGCGATGGCGCTGCAGAACACCGAGTGTAGGCGATCGTGCGAGCCCGCTCGGCCGGAGCTTGGAGAGCGACTGGCCACGACGCTTCTGGATGCCGAAATGGTGCTCAGAGAAGGTTCTGGCCGCCAAAGATCTCCGAGACGGAGGTGTCCTCGAACACGGCGTCGATGGCGTCGGCGATGATCTTCGCGACCGAGATCACCTCGATCTTGGGGATCCGCCGGTAGACAGGCAGCGGGAGCGTGTTCGTGACAATCACGCGGCTGATCGGGCTGGAGCTCAGCCGATCCAGGGCCGGGTCGGAGAGCAGGGCATGTGTCGCCATCGCCCAGACGTCGGTCGCGCCCGCCTCGACGAGCTGGTAGGCGGCTCCGCTGACCGTGCCGGCGGTGTCGATCAGGTCGTCGATGATCACGCATGGCCGCCCCTCGACGTTTCCGACCACGTCCATCGCCACGGCCTCGTTGTAGGTCCCGCGAGGGCGCCTCTTGTGCACGAGCGCGAGATCCGTCTCGAGCAGCTGGCTGTAGCGCTCGGCGACCTTGACCCGGCCCGCGTCCGGGGCGATGACGACGAGGTCCTTGGCGCCATGCTCACGCAGGTAGTCCAGCAACACCGGGGCAGCGGTCAGATGGTCGACCGGCACGTCGAAGAAGCCCTGGATCTGGCCCGAGTGGAGATCGACGCTCACGACACGGTCGACACCGGCCGCCGACAGCAGGTCGGCGACGAGCTTGGCCGTGATCGGCTCGCGACCGGTCGCCTTGCGATCCTGGCGCGAGTACCCGTAGTAGGGGCAGACGGCCGTGATCCGGTGCGCAGAAGCACGCTTGGCGGCGTCGACCATTATCAGCTGCTCGACGATGGAGTCGTTCACCGGGCCGGCGTGCGTCTGGACGATGAACATGTCGGCGCCGCGCATCGAGGAGTCGAACCGGCAATGGATCTCGCCGTCGGCGAACCTGTGGAGGTTGGTCTCGCTCAAGGTGACACCGAGGCACGAGGCGATCTCCGCCGCCAGCTCAGGGTGGGAACGGCCTGTGACAAGCTCGAGCCGCCTTCTCGGCGTCATCTCCATCGACTGGCCTCCTTTGCGCGCCAAAAGCACGCCGCCGCTATCCGCGAAGCCCGCGCCGGAGCCTACGGCCGAAGAGGTGTCCCGCGCTCAGCTCGTTTGACCTATCCCAGGTCCGAAGAATGGCCCGCGCCGCTCCCCGCGCGCCAGCCGCGTCCCCTTCTCCAGGACGACATAGGGTCCGACGGAGCATTGCTCGCCTATCACGGCGTGCGAACCGACTGTGTGGCTCAGTACCGCCCCGGGTCCGATCTCGCAGTCGACGAGATGTACCGACGGCCCGAGCACGGCCCCAGTACCCACCGTCGTCCGTCCCTCGAGGATGACGCCGGGGAGCAGCGTGACGTCGGCCTCGAGGCGCACGGAGGCATCCAGGTAGGTAGCCGACGGGTCCCACATCGTGACGCCCCGGCGCATCCAGCGCCTGTTGATGCGCGCCCTCAAGTGCGACTCGGCACCGGCGAGCTGAGCCCTGTCGTTCACCTCGACCGCCTCGACCGGGTCCGGTGCCGCGACGGTGGTGACCGCGTAACCGGCGTCGTGGAGGACGGCGACCGTGTCCGTCAAGTAGTACTCGCCAAGCGAGTTGTCCGGCCAGAGCCGGCGAAGCGCCGGGGCTAGAACGCCTTGCCTGAAGCAGTAGACGGTCGTCGCCACCTCCTCGATCTGGCGCTCCAGTTCGGTCGCTTCAGGCTCGTCGACGATGCGGGCTACCCTTCCGTCCTTGTCGCGGACAACTCTCGAGTAGCCGCTCGGTGTGTCCAACCTGGTGGTGAGAAGCGTCGCGGCGCCACCATTGGCCCGATGGCCCTCGACGAGCGCCGTGAGCGTCGCCCGCCGCAAGAGCGGAGTATCGCCCGGGAGCACGATGATGTCGCCCTCGTCGAAGTCGGCGAGGCCGTAGGAGCCGAACAGTCCCGTAAGCGCGACGGCGACGGCGTCGCCTGTGCCGCGCGGCGCGGGCTGCTCGACGAACTCGATCGCGAGCAGACGGGAAGCCTCCGTCTGGATCGTCTTGGTGACCTCGGTCGCGCCGCGACCGACGACGACCACGACCCGGTCCACACTCAGCTCGGCAAGCGCGTCGAGGACGTAGAGCACCATCGGGCGCCCGCAGAGCCGGTGCAGCGGTTTGGGCGTCTGGGAATGCATGCGGGTGCCTTCTCCCGCGGCGAGGACGATGGCCGACAACGGGCGACGATCCATGCCCTATTGTCCACCCCTTGGCGGACGTCGCCAGGTTTTTTCGAGTTCCGAGGAGCAGCGGTCGTGCATTCGCCTCTCACAAAGCCGGGGATGCTCATGAGCTACGTGGACAAGCTCTGGGAAAACGAGATCATAGGTGTCCTCTCGGACTACGTCACCGTCAGATGCCTGTCCCCGGCATTCGACCCAGCCTGGGCGCACGACGGTGAGATCGGGCGCGCCGCGAGGCTCCTCTCGCACTGGGCGGCCTCCCGGCCCATCCCGGGCAGCGTCGTCGAGATCGTCGAGCGCGAAGGCCTGACCCCTGTGATCATCGCTGACGTGCCGGCCACGCCCGGTACCGAGACGGAGCTGGTCACCTTGCTGTATGGCCACTTCGACAAGCAGCCCCCGCTCGGGAGCTGGAGGGAGGGGCTCGACCCGTTCGCAGCGGTGCGAGAAGGCGATCGTCTCTATGGCAGGGGAACCGCCGACGACGGGTACTCCATCTTCGCCGCCGTCGGCGCACTCGAGGCCCTCGCGGCGGCGGGCATGCCCCACGGCCGCTGCGTCGTGCTCATCGAGTCGAGCGAGGAGAGCGGGAGCCCGCATCTCGGCTTGTACCTCGATGAGGTCGTGGCCCGCATAGGAGAGCCGGGCCCCGGACTCGTCGTCTGCCTGGACTCGGGATGCGCCACCTATGACCGACTCTGGAGCACCAACACTCTCCGTGGCTCGCTCATCATCACCCTTCGCGTCGAGGTGCTCTCCGAAGGGATCCACAGCGGGAGCGCCGGTGGCGTCGTGCCCTCGTCGTTCCGCCTCATGCGCCAGCTGCTCTCTCGCATCGAAGACGAGACGACGGGCGAGATCCTCGTCCCTGAGCTCCACGCCGAGCCGCCTGCCCGCTACCTGGCCGCGCACGAGGCGATCATCAGCGAGCTCGGCCCAGCTGCCACCGGCGACTTCCCGACCGTCCCGTCACTCGAGTTGTCCGGGCTGAACGCAAGCGACCGGCTCCTTCGGCGAACCTGGACGCCCGCGTTGGAGGTCACCGGGATCGACGGCGTGCCTTCGGTGAGAGACGGCGGAAACGTACTGCGCCCCTTTACGACCGCGAAGCTCTCGCTCCGCCTGCCTCCGCCTGTCGACCCGGACCGGGCCGGCGAAGCCCTGGTCCGCGCCCTGTCGGCAGCCCCGCCGCAAGGAGCGCAGGTGAGTGCGGTCGTGGTGTCGGCATCGCCCGGTTTTTACGCTCCCCCACAGGCGGAGTGGCTGGCGCGGGCCACCGGCGAGGCGTCAGAGTCCTTCTTCGGGCGGCCGGCGGGGGCGATGAGCGAGGGCGGGACGATCCCGTTTCTGGCCGAGCTCGTCTCGCGGTTCCCCGGCGCCCAGTTCCTCGTCACCGGCGTGTTGGGACCTTCGAGCAACGCCCACGGGCCGAACGAGATGCTGGACCTCGCCACGGCCCGGCGCCTAACGGCCGCCGTCGCCTACGTGCTGTCGTCCGCACCCTGAGCCCGAGCGGCAAATGCCGCCGCGTCTTGCTAGCCCGGTCTTGCTAGCCCGGTCTTGCTAGCCCGGCTCGGGGGTGAGCACCGGCTTGCACTCCGAGCCTGCGGCACGGTCAGCGCTCGCCACGAGCGAGCGGTGGAGGACGGCCGAGACCGGCCGGATGGCGATCTGGTCGCCGGCGACGCCTGCCGTACCGTCGACGATCAGGCAGTAGCCGCCGTTCTCGATCTCCGGCCACAGCAAGGTGACCTCCGGGCGCGCCGACGCGTTCGAGCGTGAGCGGGTCCCGCCGGACAACCTGAGCTCGTCCTGCTCCCAGCCAACGCGCACCGAGACGGCGTGGGGACGGCCGTCGTCCGACACCGTCAACAAGTAGGGCGTGTCCCCGTACTTGGCAGCCTCGAATCGCAGCTGCTCGAGCCCGACGGGAACGGTCACGGGCGCCATCGTAGGCGCCCGGCTACAGCCCCACCGGTGCGTGACACCGATAACCGGCCGGCCGGGTGCCTCAGGTGGCGGCAACGACTCGATTCCGGCCCTGGCGCTTGGCCTCGTACATGGCCGCATCAGCGGCGGAGACGAGTGACCCCGCGCCCATGAGCTTCTCGGACAGCTGGGCCACGCCGATCGAGACACGCACCGGCAGCGTGCCGGTCCACGAGCCGAAGTCGATTGTCGCCACGCGCCTGCGGAGCACTTCGGCCACCCGCGTGGCGGCTTCGAGGTCGGTGTCGGGAAGAAGGGCCACGAACTCCTCGCCTCCATAACGCGCCAGCAGATCGCCTCTGCGGAGTCGGTCACGCAGGGCTCGCCCGACGCGCTGCAGCACGGCGTCGCCGACGGCGTGACCGAGGGAGTCGTTGATGTCCTTGAAATGGTCGATGTCGATGAAGAGCACCGCGCACAACGCGGCCTCGCGGCGGGCGCGGCCGATCGCACGGACAACCGCGGCGTCGAGAGCGCGCCGGTTGGCGAGCCCGGTCAACGGGTCGGTCAGCGCCTCGGCCCGCACTTGCTCATAACGGCGGGCGTGGGCAACGGCCACGGCGCACTGGTCGGCGAAGAACTCGATGGCCTGAACATGGGCACGATCGGGCAGCAGGCCGTTGAGAGGCTCGTCGACCGAGATCAGACCGAGGAGCTCACCGTCGACGTCGGCGATCTTCACCGTCAGCATGTCCTCCGGGTGCCACTGGCCCTCTGCCCATTCCCTTTCCACGGTCGGAGTGTTCAACTTCTGGTTGAGCTCCTGCGGCAGCTGGAACCTGCGGTGGTCGAATAGGTACGAACGACTCACGAGCATCTCGGGCCGCATGATCGGGGCGAACTCCTCGACGGTCACCGCGCTCGCCCGCAGCTGTTCGGCGTCGACCTCGCTGAGACCGATTGTCGCCCTGACTTCCAGGGAGTCGTCGGGCAGGCGCAGATAGATCGCGGCGCGACCGAAGCCTCCCGCAGTAGTCATCGCCCTCGCGATCTCGCTCAGCACCTCGTCCAGCGAGTAATAACCGCGCACCTGCGCACTCGCCGCCAGGAGGTCTTCCAGCTGGCGCCGCTGAGCCTCTGCCACTACGACCGCGGCGTGCTCGAGCACCCGGGCCCGCACGATCTCCAGGCCCACGACGGTGAGCTCGGCGAGCGTCTCCAAGAGGAGGGCCTCGCGCGAGGTAGGGAAGTCGTCGTGAAGGGGATCAGCCGGATGCATGAGCCCAACCGGTTCACCGTCCGCCCCTATGAGGGGCGCGAACAACAGCGGGTCCGACTGGCGTGAGCGCGGCGCGGCCGCCCTGCCAGCCAGGAGCGTGCCGGCAATCACATCGGACCGCTCGCGGACCGGATCTCCGGGCGGGACGAGCCAGACGGCGCCGATAGAGACCGCGGCGTCTCTGAGCGCCTCGAAGGCCGACTGGCTGAGCACGCGGCGGCGAAGGGCACGATCCTCCTTCAGGCTCAGCCCCGAGGCCGCCGAGTAGCGGTAGGCGCCGTCGTCACCCCTCATGGCGATCGCGCACACCTTGCAGCCGAGCTTCTCGCGGGTGGTGGTGTTCACCAGGTCGAGCAGCTCGGCTTCTTCGGAGATCCTGCCGAGCGCACGCGCCACCCGGAGGACCTCACGCAGCCCAGCCGCGGTGTCTTCCAGGTACGCGTCCTCGAGACGCAGGTAGCCCGGTCGCTCCTCGGTCATGCCCCGAGTCCTCGCATGCTCACCCTCACCAGCTCAGAAACATTGGGTCTATTCCTCCGGTAGCTGCGACCCTCTCGGACCGATACGCAGCTACCCGCTGTTCGTACCCATGTGTAACAACACCGGTGGTTGGGGGACTGAGTCGCTGCAAAGCCAGTTACCCCCAACCAAAGGACAATTCTAGTGAAGAAAGCACTTCAACTGATATCTGGCGCCGCCCTCGCCCTCGGGCTGGCCGCTGTCGGCTCCGGGGTGGCAGGAGCACAGTCCCCACACGACCTGGGGCAGTTCCCCTACCTGGGAGCGCGAAACGTCGTGTTCGTACAGACTGACAACCTGTCCGGCAACCAGGTGGTGGCGTATGACCGGGCGAGCAATGGGACCCTCTCGCTCGCGGGGACTTACGCCACCGGCGGACTCGGCGGCCAGCTCGCGGGCTCGGTCGTCGACCATCTCGCCTCCCAAGGCTCACTTGCCTACTCGAGCGAGAATGCCCTGCTGTTCGCGGTGAACGCCGGCAGCAACACCATCTCGGTCTTCCGGGTCCGCGGGGACAGCCTCGCTTTGGCGGAGATCCTGCCTTCGGGTGGCACGTTTCCCGTGAGCGTGGCAGTCCACGGCAACCTCGTCTATGTGCTCAACGCCGAGAACGGCGGATCGGTGCAGGGATACCGGATCGTGTTCGGGGTCGTGTTGCCGATCTTCGGCTCGAGCCGGCCCCTCGGGCTCGACCCGACGGCGACGCCGCAGTTCACCAACACACCGGGGCAGGTGGCCTTCACGCCGGACGGCTCACAGCTGGTCGTCACGACCAAGGCAAACGGCAACGACATAGACGTGTTCCGTGTCTTCTACGACGGGCGGCTCTCGCCTGCGCCTGTGGTCAACTCCGAGCCAGGCGCCGTTCCATTCGCCGTCACCTTCGATCAAGCCGGGAACCTGGTCGTCGCCGAGACGGGGCTCGGGGCGCTTGTGACCTTCTCCGTCAACCCGAGCGGCGTCGTGACCGAGCTGGACGCTGTGGGCACCGGCCAAGCTGCAACCTGCTGGGTCACGGCGGTGGACGGGAACTTCTATGTCTCGAACGCAGGCAGCGCCACGGTGAGCCAGTTCCAGGACACGAGCGCAGGAATCCTGTCACTCGAGGGCCTGACCGCCACCGACCCTGGAACGGTCGATGCGGCAGGCTCGGCGAACGGCAACTTCCTCTACGTGCAGACCGGGCTCAACGGCATCGTCGACGAGTTCCAGATCGCGTCGAACGGCTCGCTCAGCGAGATCGCCTCTGTCACTGTCAGCGGGGCCGCGGGAGGCGAGGGCATCGTAGCCTTCTGATCCCGTTCCCGGCTCTCTCCGACCTGGCACCGGGTGCCGCGCGAGCGTGCGTGGCGCCCGGTGCCCTCCCGTCGCCCTAGGCCTGCTCTCCTGCCCCCGCCCGTCGGCCGGGCCGGCACCACGACGACCACCACGAGCTGAGCACCAGGTGGCGGCCCCTGTCGCGGTTCTCGAGTCGTGGCCGCGCAGGGGTCAGTCATCGACCGTCCATGGGTCGGGAGGCAAGCAGGCTGAGGGACATGGGGATGCGCGGCATGCCCGCAGGAGTCGTCCAGCGGTGCCTTTCCTCCTCGACGAGGAAGGAATAGCGCCGCCACGACGTCCAGTCATGCTCGACGACCCACTCCAGGCGAAGCCCGTGGCGGATGAGAGCGGTGACCGTCTCGCCGATGCCGTGGTTCCACGAATAGTTCCGCCGGTTCACCAGGGGGCGCTCGGAATCGGTGTAGGTGTCCTCGGAGTCGTCGACGTAGGGCTCTGCCTCCTCGAAGTAGTCGTTCTCCACCACCAGCCCGTCATCGGCGAGCGCGTCGGCGAAGGGATGGCCATCGTGGAGGTAAAAGCGCCCGCCCGGGGCGACCAGGGCGCCCACCTGTTCGGCCCAGCGATCCACATCGGGCAGCCAGCAGAGAGCGCCAAGGCTCACGTAGACGACGTCGAAAGTGGCGTGTCCCAAAGCGTTCGCCGCCTCGTACACGTCGGCGCAGACGAACTCGGCCCTGTCGCAAAGTCCCGAACGGCGCGCCAAGTCGCGGGCGGCGTCGATCGCGGCGGGGGAGAAATCGAGCCCCGTGACGCGAGCCCCGGCCCGCGCCCAGGCCAAGGTGTCGAGCCCGATGTGGCATTGCAGGTGCAACAAACGCAGACCCGAGACCTCGCCAAGCGCCTCGAGCTCGTACGGGCGCGGCCCCCGGCAGTCGCGCAGCCACCCTTCCACATCGTAAAAGCGCGACGCCAGGTGAACAGCTGTGCGTTCGTCCCAGTTGGCCCTGTTTGCCTCCAGACGTTCGTCCATTGCCGGGACAGTAACCAAGTCGCGAGCACGGCCGGGACAACCGGCACCCTGGTGGCCTCGCTGGTGCCGTCCCACGGCTCGGGCTCACCGGGAACAGCGAACGACGGCCGACGGCCGTCTCTTGCGTACTGGCGCGCGGTTCAGCGGATCCTTGCCGCCCATTGCTGAGAGTGGGTGTTCGGTGTCAGCGCTGGTCCCGGTCGAGCCACTTGCCGACTGTCACCGGTGCCCAGGAACAAAGCCGCTCGATCATCGAGGCGGGATCGGGCTCGACCACGACCATGTCGCGGTGCTCGGCGCGAACGAAGCGCTCCCGCGTGGCCGACTCGAACAGCTCCAGCAAGGGATCGAAGAAGCCGCCGACATTGAGGATGCCGCACGGCTTGGCGTGTATTCCGAGCTGGGTCCAGGTGAGCACTTCGAGAAACTCGTCCAAAGTTCCGAACCCACCCGGCAGCATGATGAACGCCTCCGACCGATCGGCCATCGCCGCCTTGCGCTCGTGCATCGTGGCGACGACCACGAGACTCGTGAGGCCCAGGTGGGCGACCTCCTTCGCCTCCAGCGCCCGCGTAATCACTCCGTGCACTTCGCCCCCCTCTGCCAGGGCGGCGTCGGCCAGCACGCCCATCAGCCCCACGCATCCGCCCCCGTACACGAGCCGTATGTGACGGTGCGCCAGCTCGCGCCCCAACGACCCGGCTGCTTCGGCGAACCTCGCATCCCGCCCAGGGCTCGATCCGCAGAACACCCCTATGGAAGACAGGCTCCCCGGCACGTCCGCCTCCTCAACCCGCGGTGAGCGGCACGTCGCGGGCGGGCGGGACGCGCGTCGGCGACAAGCCCTCCCGTCGCACCGCGGAGGCAAACCGGCGGGCGTCGCGGGGCGCACACCCGCAGCCGTCGTTGTTGAAGTAGGCGAACACGTCGGCCGTCTCGGGCCAGAGCTCGGCCAGGCGCCCTGCCCAGGTGCCGAGGGCGGCGCGTCCGTAGCACGGCTCCGGCCGGCTCCGCCCCTGATGGAACCTGAGATAACCCCAATCGGTCGTGCGCCACAGAGGTCCTACAGGACCGGCCCTGTCGGCCAGGCAGAAGGCGGCGCCCGCCGCCTCGAGCAGTCGGCGGACGCTCGGCTCGAACCAGCTCTCGTGCCGTAGCTCCACCGCCACCCGGGTCGCTTCCGGGAAAGCTCTGAGCGTCTGAGACAAGCCGTCGAGATCGATGCGCAGGCCCGGCGGCAATTGGAGGAGCACCGGTCCGAGCTTGGGACCGAGCTCGCGTGAACGCTCCATGAGCCGCCGAACCGGTTCTTCGGGGTCGCGAAGGCGACGGACGTGGGTCAGGTAGCGGCTGGCCTTCACGGAGACGACGAAGTCGGGAGGAACCATCTCCGCCCAGCCCGCAAACGTGGAGGCCTCGGGCAGCCGGTAGAAGGCGTTGTTGAGCTCGACGGTGGCAAACCGCTCGGCGTAATAACCCAACCAGTCGCGTGCCGGAAGCGCGCAAGGGTACAAACCGCCTCGCCAGTGGCGATAATGCCAGCCCGAGGTCCCGATCAGGACGGGCACGGGCCTTCTCCGCGCGCCGCTTCGAGGCCGAAGCGGGTTCGCGGGCGCGCCCCCACCTGGCCGACGGCTCCGGCTGCCGCCCTGACCGCCTCGAGGGCACAGCCTTCCAGGTCCCTGCCACGCAGCCAGGACGTGAGGAAGCCGGCGCAGAACGCGTCGCCCGCACCCGTCGAGTCCAAGATGCGCGCCGGCTGGGCGTCCACTCTCACCACGCGCCCTCCGGCCGAGGCGACGAGAGCGCCCGCCGGGCCGAGCTTGAGCGCCACCACGGGGTAGGTCTCGAGCAATTCGGCGACCATCTCCTCCGGCTCCTCGCGGCCGGACAGCAGGCGGGCCTCGTCCAGGTTCGGGAAAACGAAACGGGCCCCCGAGGTCCACTCCAAGAAAGGCCCCGCCCCCACCTGCGACAGACCTGCGCCCGAGGCCGGGTCGACAGATGTCTCCACACCCGCGTCGAGCGCTCTTGCCCACAGGTCGCGAATCAGTGGTCTCGTCGCCGGCTCGAAGAACTGGTAGCCCGAGACGTGCAAGAGCGCGGCGTCGTCGAGCACGCCGTCGGGCAGGTCGGCTTCCGCCAAGGCGGCGTTCGCCCCACGGTCGGTGAACATCGAGCGTTCGCCATCGGCGCCGACGAGCACGACGATCGTTCCCGTGGCCTCGTCAGAGTCGGCTACGAGCCAGGTGTCGACGCCGAGTCGCTCGAGGGCCGCCCGGTGGTAGGCGGCGTCGTGCGCACCCACCCGACCCACGAATCGCACCGCCGTGCCAAGTGCAGCCAACCACGCCGCCTGGTTGGCCCCCGAACCACCAGGCGACCTCTCGATCTCCGACGGGGTGTCGGTGCCAACGGCGATCGGCCCCTGTGGTCGCACGATGACGTCGTTGATGACGTCGCCGATGACCACCACCAATGGTCGTGTCACTTGCCTGTCTCGACCCAGGCGCGGGCGATCCGGGCCGCCAATGCCACGTTGTTGCGCACGGCCCAGATGTTCGCCTCGAGGCTGGCGCCCCCGGAGGCCAGGTAGACGTGATCGAGAAGGAATGGGGTGACCGCCTTGCCGCGGACACCCTCTCGCTCTGCGGCGGCGAGGGCGTCGGCGAGCAAGGCGTCGTGGGTCTGAGGGTCGAGCTGGTGCTCGACCGGCACCGGGTTGGCGATCACGACGGCGCTCGTGAGCGAGAGGCGATCCGCGGCCCGCATTATCGCGACGATCTCGTCCGGATCGTAAGCGGCCCACTCGATGCTGTGACCGGAGTCGGCGACGTAAAAGCCAGGGAACCGCAGCGTCCGATAACCGACGACGGTGACACCGAGCGTCTCGAGCCGTTCCAAGGTCGCCGGCACGTCGAGGATCGACTTCACGCCCGCGCAGACGACCGTGATGGCCGTCCGTGCCAGCGCCGTCAGGTCAGCAGACTCGTCGAAGGTGTCGCTGGCGCGACGGTGGACGCCGCCGATCCCCCCGGTGGCAAAGACCCGGATCCCCGCCAGCCGGGCGAGTGTCGCTGTAGAAGCGACCGTCGTGGCCGCGTGCCTCGACGCCGCCATCGCGATCGGCAGCTCGCGCACGCCGACCTTGGCCACGTCCGGGGCGGTTGCGAGCGTCTCGAGCTGTGGCGCGTCGAGCCCGACGGTGGGCCTGCCAGCAGGCACCCCGACCGTGGCCGGTACGACCCCGGCCGCGCGCAGCATGGCCTCCAGCTCCAAGGCAACTTCGAGGTTGCGCGGTCTCGGCAGGCCGTGGCTGATTATCGTCGACTCGAGAGCCACGACGGGGCGCCCTTGGTCGATCGCCGCCTGGACCTCCGCTGCGACCGTCATAGGCAACTGGTCATTCATGGCGACCATGATCTCGCGTTGTTCGTGCACGGCGGCAAGTCGATGGCGCTCGCTGGTCGCAAAGCTCAGGCTGGGGCCGCAAAAGGCACGACCCGTATCCGTCTCATCGGGAAGGCGCCGCCGTCGGGGTCGGGCGACGTCCGGGCGCGTTCGGTTCGCGTCCGGCCCGCCGGATTCAAGTCTGCGAACCCGACTGGACGACTATGGCGCGACCGTTTCTCCTCCCCATTCCTCGGGCGCCACGTCCCGCACCGTCTGGGTGAACTGCCAGCGATGACCGGCCAGGTCCTCGACGGTGCACTCGAGCTCGCCATACTCCTGTACGGTCGGCTCCTCGAGCACTCGAGCCCCGTATGCACGAGCTCGCTCGAACTGGGCGACGGCGTCAGCCACGCGCACCTTCATGACGTGAGAGACGATGCCCGGCTGCGGCGGCTGCTGTTCGCCCCTGACATCCGCGACGATCACTGAGCCGTCGTCCCCGATGCGCAGCTGCGAACGGTGAGCCTCACCGATCCGCACGCGCTCGACGAACCCGAATGCCGTCGTGAGCCAGGCCACGGCGGCGCGCACGTCCGGGTACACGAGCACAGGGATGACGGTGCTCGTCGGGAGAGAACGGTTCGTCAGCACATGCGCAAACTACCGTCCACCGAGCTCGCCACGAACCGCTGCCGGGCCGGGAGAACCCGCGTATATGGTTGCGAGAGCCCATAAGAGAGCGAGGCGAGATGTCGAATCGTTGGCCCGTGGTACTGCTCGCGGGTGTCCTTGCGGCCTGTTCATCGATCGTCGTCTTGTCATCGCCCTCGCCGGCACAAGCGGTGGTGCCCTCCGGGCTCACCCTGCTCGGGGCGAGCGCGAGTCCGTCGTTGCCGGCACGCTCGGTCGCGCTCGGGCCACTGCCATCGTCTACGGAAGTCCACCTTGACGTCACGCTCAAGCCACCGGATCCCTCGGCGCTGAGCGCCTTCATCGCCTCCCTGGCCGATCGAAGCTCGCCGAACTTCCGCCACTTCCTGCGCCCCGGGCAGTTCGGCGAGCGCTTCGGGCCGCCGTTGCGAGAAGTGGCGGCCGTCGACGCCGTGCTCCGCTCGGACGGCCTCGACCCAGGGAAGGTGACCTTCGACCGGCTCATGATCCCGGTGACGGCTCCGGCTCGGGTGATCGACAGGGCCTTTCACGTGAGCCTCGTGCGCTACCGGCTGCCCGGCGGCCGCGCCGCGTTCACGACCTTGTCGCCACCGAGCATCGCGGCTGCGGTCTCGGTCGACATCGAGGGTGTCATCGGGCTCAACGACCTCGTTCAGCCCCACAGCTCGCTAGTTCGTTCGGCTGTCCCGGCCGAGGTCGCGTCGCGCAGCCCACTCCCGCCGGCGCCGGCAAAGCCCACGCCGCGCTCCTCGAGACTCGTCCAGCCGCGGACGCTCGGCCCGGCACCGTGCTCGGCAGCCATAGCCGCGGCCGAACAAGTGGGAAGCAACACGGCCGACCGGCTGGCCTCCTACTACGGCATGACGCCGCTGTACGCCCTCGGCGACTTCGGCCAGGGAGTCCACATCGCCCTGGTCGAGTTCGAACCGAACCTGGAAAGCGACATCGACGGCTACAAGGCCTGCTACGGGGTGCACACAACGGTGGACTACGTCGAGATCGACGGGGGTCCCGGCCCCGGCACGGGCAGCGGCGAGGCGACCCTCGACATAGAAGACGTCATCGGGCTCGCCCCGAGGGCGACGATCGACGTCTACCAGGGGGCGGTGAACCCGACCATGAGCGAGACTCTCGATGTCTACTCGGCCATCATGAACCAGCAGTCCGATCAGATCGTCTCCACCGGCTGGGGGGACTGCGAACTCGACACCGTGGCCAGCAACGGCGGCACCGGTTTCGTATCGTCCGAGCACACTCTCTTCGAGCAGGCCGCAACTCAGGGCCAGACGGTCCTCGCCACCGCAGGCGACAACGGCTCAACCGACTGCTACGGGGACCCCGACACGATCTACGGCGCTACTTTGTCGGTCGACGACCCTGCGAGCCAACCGTATGTGATCGGTGTCGGCGGGACGTCCATGGGCACGAGCTCCGAGGACGTCTGGAACGACTCGGCCAGCGTGAACGGTGCCGGTGGCGGAGGCGTCTCGTCGCTTTGGTGCATGCCGAGCTACCAGGATCAGTCGACGGCACCGGGCCAATCGAAGGTCCCGGGACTGCTCAACTCCGACTCCGTGCTGGCGTCCTCGCTACCGGGTTCGGGCTGCCCCTCGGGCAGCTACATGCGCGAGGTACCCGACGTCTCGGCTGACGCCGACCCGGCCACAGGCTACGTCGTCTACTGGACACCGGACACGAAAGGGGCGAAGGCGTCCTGGCTGGGAGGCCTGGGAGGGACGAGCGCCGCCACGCCGCTGTGGGCCGCGGTTGGGGCCCTCGTGGACTCCTCGCCATTCTGCACTTACTACGGCTCAGCCGATCAGAGCACCAGTGGGAATCTGTCGAAGGACGCCACGGGGTTGTTGTTCGACAGCCTCTATTACATCGCGGCCAGCCCTTACTACTCCCTCGGTCTCTACGACGTGACACATGGGAACAACTTCTACTCGCCTTCGGGCAGTACCGACGATGTCTACCCGGCGGGAAAGGGCTATGACATGGCGAGCGGGCTGGGCACTCCCACGGCGGCCTATCCCGGCAACTTCTTCCCGGGCCTGGCCGCCCTCATATGCGGGATCACCGCCACGACGCTCACCACTGCCAAGATCACCCAAGTGACGCCGGACCTGGGGCCTAGCACGCTCTCGACGAGGGTCGTGATCTCCGGCTCAGGCTTCCTCCCCATCAAGGGCGCCGACATGTTGAAGGTCGGCTCGAAGTGGATCACCGTTTCCTGCCCGAGCAGCACTCGCTGCACGGCCACTCTTCCGCCAACAAAGGCGGGCACGGACGATCTGAGGGTGCTGGTCGAGGACCTGACCGTCAATACCGTCGCCAAGTCTGATCAGTTCACGTTCGCCGGCGTGCCCACGATCACAAGAGTCCGGCCCCTCTCCGGGCCAGCAAAGGGGGGTGCGGTCGTGACTATCCACGGGACCGGCTTCCTCGGCGCGGTGAGGGTGCGCTTCGGGACGGCACCGGCCACGCACCTGACCGTCTACTCGCCCGGGAGGCTCACCGTCTGGGCGCCGCCGGGCTCGGGCCCCGTCGATGTCTACGTGACTGCGCTCGGCGGCTCCAGCAAGGCGACCCCAGTGGGCGTGTTCAGCTACGAGCCCGCACCGCCAAAGCCAGCCGGCTAGCGGCTCAGCTCATCGACCGCCTCCTAGGTCGCCCTCGACGGGTCGGCGGTGAGTGATGGGAGGGCGACGCGCCTCGGACTGCGCTCATCTCGCGCCTCCTTCAAGCCGAACTATACTATACGGGGTATGGTATGATGGGCGGCGGCTCTGGGCGATACCTCGAGCCTGGTGGGCTCGTTCAGCTCCGCGCCGGGATCGGCGCCACGGCTGGCGACCTGCGCAGCAGCCCGGCCACTCTGGCCACGACTGCGCTGCCGTCGATGATGCAGTTACGAATGGGCTTGACCCCTGCGGCGCAGCCCGCTACCAGGATGCCCTCCCTCGTCGAGTCGTGCGGGTACCGGAACCACTCACGGCTGGCGAAAAAGCCGTCGGGCGCCCGGTCGATCTGGAGCACGTTCGTCAGCTGGTCAACGTCCAGGCAGGGCCGCATGCCAGTCGAGAGGGAGACCAGGTCGAAGCGATCCGAGAAGATCCTCTGGACGAGAGTGTTCTCGGCCCGGACAACGATGTCGCCGTCAGGCAGCTGCTTGCACCCTGACACGCGCCCGCGGACGTAGCGGATCCCCCTCTCCTGGGCCAGCGAGTACATCTCCTCGAAGCCGCGATCGTAGGTGCGCACGTCCATGTAGAAACAGGTGACTTCGGCCGCTGGGTTGCGATCGAGCACTGTCAGGGCCTGTTTGGTGCTGTAGGAACAGCAGATGCGTGAGCAGAACGGGGCCCCTATGCGCCGGTTGCGCGAGCCGACGCAGAAGACGATCGCCATCCGCTGGACCGTCTTGCCGTCGGAAGGGCGCCGGATCTCTCCGTGGGTCGGGCCACGGGGGTTGAGAAACCACTCCAGCTCTGGGGCTGTAACGACGTTCCCGTAGCGGCCGTACCCGTACTCTTCCAGGTCCGAAGGATCGTACGGCTCGAAGCCGGTGGCTATGACCACGGCACTCACTTTCTCGCACGTACCGTCGCTCAAGACAGCCCGGAAATTGGGAAACTCGCCCTCGAGGCCGAGGAGCGTCGTCTCCATGCGCACGTCCACGCAGGGCTGAGCCCTCATCTCCTCCTCGATCTGAGAGGTGAACTCGAGACCGTCGTTGAAACCGTCGTCGTTGAAGAAGGGGAAGGTGCGCGACAGCCGGCGCACCCGGCCGCCGAGCTTCGAGGTCTTCTCGACCAGGATCGACCGGTGACCCAGCTCGCCGAGGGCGGTGCCCACGTGCATACCGGTGACGCCACCGCCGAGGATCAACACGGGACTATTCATCTCGCACCGCCGCCCCGAGCCTGTCCGGCCAGCACGGGCACCAGATCCGCATCCTTACGCAGATATGCCGGACGCGAAGAGCGGGGGATGCCTATGCGTTCCAGCAACGGCTCCACCGGCACGGTGTGACTCTGTATGCCGACGACGTCGTAGGGGTCCCAGCCGAGAAGCAAGCCCGCAAGCTCGGCATAGTTGAGGACCGGGATCTCGAAGCCTGCGCCCGTCAGCTCGTTGACGGCCCACTGCTCACGGTCGAGGACCAGGCTGCAACCCGGGCAGTTGGTGATGATCAGATCAGGTGCAAACGGGGCCATGCTCTCGAACTTCTTGCGGGCGCATGCCACTGTGAAGCTACGGTTCGGGCGGATCATGCACTGCCGGAAACCCATGCCGCAGCAGTGCCGGCGTTCTGGGTAGTCGACCTCGTCGCCGCCCCACTCGCGGATCATCGCGGCCAGCACGTCGCAGTACTCTGTCCCGCCCACTGACTTGCTGGGGAAGATCTTGTTGTAGTGGCAGCCGACATGGTCCACGACCCTCAGGGATCGGCCGCTGGTCCCCTCGACCAGCCGGTATTGCATGAGCTGTGCGAGCTCTGTCCGATACCGGTAGACGACGTCGCTGCAGTGCACGATGTGGCGTGGGAGCACCAGTCGGCGACCGCAGGCGGCCGAGAGAGCGGTGTCCACCTTCTCGGCCAGGCCGGGCTCTTTGTGGAGCAGTTCGAGTATCTCGTTGTGGATCGCGAACGAGGTGACGCACGTGGTCGTGATGTTCTCGAGTCCCGTCTCGGCACACACCGACCACAGCCGGGCCACCACGAGCAGGGAGCTCTCGGTCGTAAAGACGTTGCCGTGGGTGACTATGCCCGAGCAGCACGTGTTCAACGACGCTGCTCCAGTCCCGCCCATCGCCCAGCGGCGGCCGAGGAGGTCGTAGATGCGGGCGATGAGGGGCTCGACAGCGGGAGCGAAGGTCCCCATGACACAGCTCGACGTCAGGTAGTAGCCGTCGTCGGGGATCGGCTTTTGATGGCGACGAGTGATGACAGCCTGTTGCTGCGCTTGGGAGACCGGCTGGCCGACTCCTGCGGTTGTGCTCATCGTGTCCGTGGCGTTCAAGGTGTCATCCTTCCGTCCTCACCTTGTCGTAGTACTGGTCGATGTCGAGGCCACGCCGTGCGGCATCGGCCGCAGCGTGCTCCTCGATCCTGTCCCACAGGAAAAGGGCGCCTCCTGCACGAATGCAGCTCCTCAGCTCGGCGAGTGTCTCTGGTGTCACCTTGCGGCCGGGAAAAGTCCCGTCCATGTCTGGCTGAGCGCCGACACGCATGAACTGTTCCTCCAGCTCGGCCTGCCAGCGTGCGTAGCGTGGCCCGAAGTCCGGATGGGCCAGTGGATCGCCGTTGCGGAAATAGAGGCTGACGGCCCTGTTCCACAAGTTGGCGCCCCACAGATGGCGGCCGGCATATTGCTGCCTGCCGCGGACGCTTTCCAGGTGGTAGCCCTTCAGCTGCGCGAGGCAGCGCAACGAGCCGACGAGACCCATGATGTCGTTCTCGTGTGGGCAGCGGGAGTTGCATGAGCCGCACTGGGCGCAGTACCAGATGATGTCGGACTTGAGCAGCTCGACGAGGCGGTCCTCGTCGCCAGAGAGGGCCGCGTCCACGATGCAGCGCGGGTCGTACTCCTCGAAGTGCTCGGCTGCTGGGCAGACCGAGGTGCACATGCCGCAGGACAGGCAGCTCGTGAGGGCATGGCGGGCGACGAGATGGTTCTCGACCCACCAAGTACAGGGCTGCTCGGCCGCCTTCTCGTACCACGCCTGCCACTCGGTCCTGTCTGGCTCTGCGACAAGAGCCCTCACCTCTCGCCTGTCCTTCTCGCGCTCGAGAGCCGTGCCTGAGAGGCGCTTGATGTTCGGGTAGTAGTTCCCGTCGCGGCACGGCTCGGCCTCGTCGCGCAGCGTGTAGTAGGCCGTGGCGATCTCCTCGTCCGAATAAGAGGCCAGGTCCTCATGACTCAGAGCAAGAAGGTGTTCCGCTGCGACCGGCGGCTTCGCGCCGGGAGGTGCTCCGGCGGGCGTCGCTACGGCCAGCGGCGGCTCGCCGGCGGGTGGCGCTCCGGCCAGCGGCGGCTCGCCGACAACGCGCACCTCGTAATCCCTGCCCGCAGTTGCCATGAGCCGGTACACGGCGTGGGCGAGCTTGGTGTACGGGAGCGTCAGGGCCAGCACCAACACGACCACGAGGTGCACGAAGTAGACGGGGTAGGCCCACGCCCGTACATCCGCCACGCGCACCATCTCGGTGGCCACGCCGGTGATCCCGGCGAGGAGCAGGTTCACGAGGAAGGCCCAGTCGAAGAAACTGCTCCGGTTGCCACGCGATGCCTCGGCGATGCGAGCCAGCAGGAAGTAGCTCGTGCCACCGATCAACAGCGCCGCGAAGAGATTGCTCACCACCTTTATCGGGTTGTCCATCGACAGTGGGTACGCTCGCCCCGACAGCAAGAGCAGGGCCATCACGCCAGACACCAGGGCGAGGCCCAGGAAGCCGAAGAGAACCGCCCGGTGGCCCCAGGGCCTGAGTGGGCGCTCCTTGCACGAGGAGAGGTTCCTGTGCGCGAGGATCTCGGCCGTCGCCTCGCGAAGGGAGCGCCCGAGAGCCCGCGGCCTGGTTGCCCACAGCGAAGTGCCGTACCAGGACTGCCAGGCTCGGCAAGCACCGATGGCCACCGCCACCAACGGCAGGATCGTGAGGCCGGAGAAGATGGGGATGAGTGCCGAGTTGGGGATCATGCCCGCGTAACGCAAAGGCCCTGGCCCGGGGCTGAAGGCGCCGGTTGCGGCGACGATGGCCGTGAGGAGAGCGGCCGTGGCCAGGTACGCCAGCCAGAAGAGCCTCGGACTGTTGACAATGCGCGCCACGACGCGCGGGGTCGCGTAGCGGTCCGTGGCAAACTGCCTGAGCGCGCTCATGATGCTTGCCGGTTTCGCCCCGGACGGGCACCGGGTGGAGCACTCGCTGCAGCCGTAACAGTGCCAGAGGTCCTTGTCAGCGGCGAGACGGTCTTGCAACCCGAGCCGGACGAAGGTCACCTGCCGGCGGGGAAAGAGCCCCTCGTCACCGGCGAGGTCGCAGGTGGCGGTGCAAGCGCCGCACTGCAGGCACGACTGGAGTGTCGTGACATCAAGGCAATAGGGCCTGAGAAACGCCCCACCACCCTTGACGCCGGCCAAGTCGAAGGACTTGTCCGGCAGCATGCTGACCGGTCTGCCACGAAGGAGCCAACCGAAGTCGCTCGGGCTGGGCTTCGAGATCGTCGCGCCTTTCGAGCTCACTGCGGATCAGGCTACTGCAATTTTGTTTAATCAAGCGAAACGATAGAAACACGACAAAGAGTCGCCGTGCTCCAGGGGCCGCATTCTTGGACCGGTGGCGAGGTGTCGCTCGCTCGCTCGCTCGACGAGAGTCAACATCGGCCATTATGAGGACCGTGAGCCATCTCCCCGTTCCCCTGGTCGGCGACAGGATGCTCGTGCCGTGCGTCGACGGCCGAGAGCGACCCTACGTCGGGCTCGACACCGCCGCCTCGACGAGCGCGCTCGAGATCGTTCTTCGCCGCGTCGAGGAGTTCCTCCCTTCCTATTCGAGCGTCCATCGCGGCGCCGGCTACAAATCTCAGGTCGCGACCCGCGCGTTCGAGAGCGCGCGGGACGCGGCACTCTCGTTCGCGGGGCGAGAGGGTCGCGACGACATCGCGATCATCTGTCGCAATACGACCGAAGCCATCAACCTCCTCGCCTACCGCCTGGGCCTGGGCTCCGACGACACCGTGGTCACCTCTGTTGTCGAGCACCACGCCAACTTGTTGCCCTGGTCTCGCATGGCCGCGTGCCGCTACGTCGAGTGCCGATCCGACGGCACCTTCACGACTGCCGACGTCACCGCTGAGTTGGACCGGTCCCCCAAGCCGCGGCTTCTGGCCATCACAGGTGCTTCGAACATCACCGGATGGCTACCGCCGATCGGAGACATCATCGACGCCGCCCACAGCCGAGAGATCCCCGTAGCCGTCGACGCCGCCCAGCTGGCGCCGCACCGTCCCCTCCCAAGAGAGGCCGACTTCGTCGCTTGGAGCGGCCACAAGATGTACGCGCCTTTCGGCGCCGGCGTGCTCGTCGGCCCTCGGGAGAGCTTCGCGAACGGTGACCCGTTCCTGGCCGGTGGCGGGGCGGTCGACCTCGTCGAGCTCGGTGAGGTCGTCTGGACCGCGCCCCCGGACCGGGAGGAGGCCGGCTCCCCGAACGTCGTCGGAGCGGTGGCCTTGCACGCCGCCATCGACGCCCTCACCGAGATGGGCTGGCAGGCGATAGTGGACCACGACCGCCATATCGGCCATCTCCTGCGCGATGGACTGGCGGGCATCCCGGGCGTGCACGTTCTCGGACCGGAGCGCAACACCGACACCTTGCCTGTTGTGACTTTCACCCTCGAGGGTGTCCCGCACGCTCTTGTGGCTGCCCGGCTGTCGGCAGAAGATGGCATCGGCGTGCGCCACGGCTGTTTCTGCGCCCATCCGTACCTGATGCGACTTCTTGGGCTCAGCGATCACGCGGTCACCCAATTCCGGAACGAAGTGCGCCGAGGCGATCGTACTCGGACTCCCGGAGCCGTGCGGGCGAGCGCTGGTGTCAACACGACCGAGGATGACGTCGGCCGCTTGATCGACGCACTCGCCCGCATTGCGGGCGGTGGACGAGCGCCGGTCGCCTACACCCAGGACCCGAAAACGGGGGATTTCGCTCCTGACCGCGACGCTGCGCCGTGGTACGCGGACGCACGGTTTCCAGGATCTTCCTGCTCGCCCGGCTAGGCCACCCGGGTGTCAGGCAAGCGACCACCTCAGCCAACATTAGAACAGCTGCTCCTTTATACCCTACCGGGTATACTCAGGAAGAGGGCTCTGCCCCGAGATGCCTGAGCTCCGTACAACGACGAGAGGAATCGCGATGCAGCTTCCCGAAGAGGTCGTGGACGATGTTCGCAAACGTCTGCGCCGGGTTGCGGGACAAGTCCAAGGCGTGGAACGCATGCTCGAGCAAGGCCGGGAGTGTCGCGACGTCGTCACACAGCTGTCAGCCGCATCCAAGGCACTGGAGCAAGCGGGCTTTCGTCTCATTGCCGCAGGCCTTACCTACTGCGTGGAGCACCCGGAACAGGCCGAGGCGGACGGCTATCCCATTGACGCCGTGCAGAAGATGTTCATGAAGCTCGCCTGAGCGCAGCCAACTACCGGGGTCGGCCGGAGCGATCGTCCCGGGACCTGCAAGTGGGTGTCCCACCTTGGCGTGTCGCATGTCACAGAGGGCGCATCGCCAGGACAAGGGCGTCGATCGCGGTCTTCTCACCCGCATCGGTGTCCACAGCGCGAGTGACGCGCTCCGCCCGCTCTATCTGGAGGCCAGAGAGGTCCTCGACGATCTCGTCGGGCCCGAACAGCACTGCCGGGTCCTGTGGCCCACCGGTTCCCTCCAGCAGGTTGGAGGTGTCATGACCGACCACGAGCAGGACTCCGCCGGGCGCCAAGCCGGCTGCGGCATGTGAGAGCACTCGGCGGCGCTGTCGCGCGGGCAGGTGCAGGTAGATGACAGCCACCAGCTCGAACGCAGCCGGCTGAGGCTGCCACTCGACGACATCGGCCTCGATCCATGTCACCTCCAGGCCTCGATTGACAGCCATTTGCCTCGCCTTGGCCAAGCCGGCCCGGGAGAAGTCGACGCCGGTGACCCGCCAACCCTTCGAGGCGAGCCACACAGAGTTGCGACCCTCGCCGCAGGCGATGTCGAGCGCCCGACCGGGGGCTAGTGCGCCCAGCTCCTCGACGAGAAAGCGGTTCGGATCGGCCTTCCAGATCAGTTCCTCGGTGCTGTACCGCTCGTCCCAACGCTCACGACTCACGAACACCTCCCGGCCCGCTCCCTACGGAGCGCGCTGACTGTCACGAAACTAAACGCCTGGGTGGCACTTGGCGATCACCGTCTTGCGGTGTGGTGCCTCTTCTGATACCCTAGGGGGTATATGTACAGGTCATCTCTCGCCATGGCGGCCGACGTTCCGGAGACTTCCCCGCAACCCACAACTTCCCCGCAACCCACAAAGGTAGTGATCGTCGGGGGCGTCGCTGGAGGGATGTCGACGGCCGCCCGCCTCCGCCGCCTTGACGCCGAAGCCGACATCATCGTCCTCGAACGCTCCGGTCACGTCTCGTTCGCCAACTGCGGCCTGCCGTACTTCGTCGGAGGGCTGATCGAAGAGGAGGAGGACCTGACGCTCCAGACGCCCGAACAGCTCTTCGATCGGTTCCGCTTGGACGTCAGGGTCCATGACGAGGTCGTGGCCATCGACCGGGCGAGACACAGCGTGACTACTCGGTCGACCATCTCGGGCGAGGAGGGCGTCGTGCCCTACGACAAGCTGGTGCTCAGCATGGGCGCGGCTCCCGTGCGCCCCCCCATTCCCGGATACGAGCGTGCTCGTACGCTGCGTACCGTCGAGGATGCAGCCCGACTCGTCTCCGACGTCAATGTCGCGCCGGCCAGCGCCGTGGTGATCGGGGCCGGGTTCATAGGGCTCGAGATGGCCGAGAACCTGGTCCTCCAGGGGATCGAGGTGACGATCGTCGAGGCGACCCCGCAGGTGCTGCCTCCGCTGGACCCCGAACTTGCGATTCTCGTGAACGACGAGCTCGTCGCCCACGGTGTCCGCGTCGAGACGGGAGCGACGGTCGCACGCCTGGACGAAGGGACGGTGACCCTTGCTGACGGTCGAGTCATAGCCGCGGACCTCGTCGTCGGCGCCGTCGGCGTCCGACCCGATGTTCGTCTTGCTCAACTTGCGGGCCTCGATCTCGGACCGACTGGCGCCATAGCGGTCAACGAGGCCAACCAGACGAACGACCCGGACATCTACGCAGTTGGTGATGCCGTGGAGAAGACCGATGCGATCTCACACTCGACCTCTCTCATCGCTCTGGCGAATGTGGCCAACCGCCAGGGGCGCCGAGTCGCCGACCACATCGCCGGACGACCCTCGCACCCGGTCGCCTCTCTGGGCACGGCCATCGTGAAGATCTTCGACACAGTCGCTGCGACGGTGGGCTGGAACGAAAGTCGCCTGCGGGCGGCGGGCCGGTCGTTCCGAGTGGTCCACTCGCACCCCTTTGACCACGCGACCTACTACCCCGGGGCGACGCGAATGGCCGCGAAGCTCATTTTCGACCCGAAGGACGGAACGATCCTCGGTGCCCAGATCGTCGGCCGCAATGGCGTCGACAAGAGGATCGATGTGATCGCGACTGCGATGTCGGCGGGCATGAGCGCCGCTCGTCTCGCAGATCTGGAGCTCGCTTACGCGCCGCCGTTCTCCTCAGCCAAAGACCCGGTGAACCTCCTCGGCTACATGGCCGAGAACGTTCTCAGCGGCGACTCCGACGTCGTCGAGCCAGAGGAAGTCGGCTCGCTCGTCGAGCAGGGATGGACTCTCGTCGACGTGCGCACCCGGCAAGAGCATGCTGGCGGTGCCATCGCGGGATCGATCAACATTCCGATCGACTCGCTGCGAGATCACCTCGATGAGCTAGGCAAAGGGCCCGTCCTCGTCTATTGCGAGGTGGGCCAACGAGGTCACACCGCGACGGCCCTCTTGCACGAGCTCGGGATCGAAGCCCGGAATCTCGACGGCGGCTACCTGACCTGGTCGGCCTTCGTGCGGGCCGGGAGGGCCCGGGCAGGCTGACGCCGGCGCTCGCGAATCAGGCCGTGCGTTCGGTCGCCGCGCTCGCGAGGTGCTGACGCACCTCATCCATGTCCAGTGCCCTCACCCGGGCGATGAGCTCGGCCAGTGAGACCGCCGGCAGCGCGCCCGGACGCGAGTACACGAGCACCTGCTCCCGGAACACCATGAGCGTGGGAATAGACCTGATCCCGAAGGATGCAGCCAGCTGCTGTTCAGCCTCGGTGTCGACCTTGGCAAACACGAGATCGGCATGCTCGGCCGAAGCTGCCTCGAAGACAGGGGCGAACGCGCGACACGGCCCGCACCACGACGCCCAGAAGTCCACGAGCACGATGTCGTCGGACGATACGGCCTCGTGGAAGTTCTCTGCTGTCAGGTTGACGGTTGCCATGCTCATGCCTCTCTCTTGCTCTTCTACCGGTCAACGGCGACCGGAGACCGGAGACCGGTGACCGGAGACCGGCGACCGGTGACCGGTGACCGGTGACCGGTGACCGGAGACCGGCGACCGTCGACCGGAGACCGGCGACCGGCGACCTTTGAGGTACAACCATTATACCCCTCGGGGTATTCCGGCAGAGACTGCGACCATGCCGGCACAGCGGCAACTGCAGTTGGGGCGGTTCGTTCCGCGCCGAGTCTTGGGGCTGGAACGGCAGCTCGAGCCGGGTCCCGCGGAACCTCACGAGGCAACACCACCCGCGACAACCAGCGAGACGCGAACCTTGTGAGGCTGCAGTCTTGCCGTAGAGGCGCGGATCAGTTGATCTGCTTCTATCATCGCCGGGATGGGCGACGAGGACTACGACGTCTTGGTCGTCGGCAGCGGATTCGGGGGCAGCACGGCCGCCCTTCGCCTCATCGAAAAGGGGTACCGGGTGGCTGTCCTCGAGGCGGGGCGCCGCTTCGACGAGACGACCTTCCCGAAGACGTCCTGGCGGCTGCGCTCGTTCTTCTGGGCGCCCCGGCTCGGGCTGTTCGGCATCCAACGCATGTCGCTCCTGAGAAACGTGATGGTGCTCTCGGGCGCCGGCGTGGGCGGAGGTTCGCTCGTCTATGGCAACACTCTCTACGAGCCGTCCCCGAGCTTCTTCACCGATCCCAGGTGGGCCCACATCACAGACTGGCAAGCCGAGCTGGCACCTTTCTACGACCAGGCAAAGCGCATGCTCGGTGTCGTGCCAAACCCGACGATGACGGCGGCTGATGAGGTGATGCGGGCGGTCGCGGAGGAGATGGGAGTCGCCGAGACCTTTGTCCCCACCCCGGTAGGCGTCTTCTTCGGCGAGCCCGGCGTGGAGGTCGCCGACCCCTTCTTCGGCGGCGCCGGCCCGGACCGTAAAGGCTGCATCCAGTGCGGTGAGTGCATGACCGGCTGTCGCCACGGCGCCAAGAACACGCTCCTCAAGAACTACCTCTACCTCGCCGAACGCGCCGGAGCCGAGGTACGCCCGCTGACGACCGTCACCGGCATCCGACCGCGGGCCGACAGCCGCTACGAGATCACGACCGAGCGCACAGGCGCCTGGGTGCGAAAGCGCCCGAGAACCTTCGTCGCCACCGACGTCGTGCTGGCAGCTGGGACCCTCGGCACCCAGAAGCTGCTCCATTCCATGCGCGACACCGGCAAGCTCACCCACCTCTCGCCGCGTCTTGGCGAGCTCACTCGTTCGAACTCCGAGGCGATCCTCGGGGCGCGCACCTTCCGGCGCGACGTCGACTTCTCTCGAGGCGTCGCCATTACCTCGTCGTTCCACCCGGACCCTCAAACCCACGTCGAGCCGGTGCGCTATGGCCGAGGCAGCAACGCCATGGGGCTGCTGGCCACAGCACTTGCCGATGGCGACGGTCGATCGCGGTTTTTCACCTGGGTGCTCGAAGTGCTCCGGCACCCGGTGATGATGGCGCGCAACCTCAGCATGCACCACTGGTCGGAGCAGACCATTGCCACCCTCGTCATGCAACCACGCGACAACTCCATGACCTGTTTCACGAAAGCAGGGCTTTTCGGTCGCCGCCTGACCTCCAAGCAAGGCCATGGCGAGCCAAACCCGACTTGGATCCCGGCCGGGCACGCCGTCGTGCGACGCATCGCCAGGCGCATCGGCGGCTTTGCGGCCGGGGGCTGGAACGACGTCTTCAACGTCCCGATGACGGCACACCTGCTCGGCGGTGCCGTCATCGGCGACTCCCCCGAGACCGGGGTGATCGACCCGTACCACAGGGTCTACGGCCATGCCGGCCTTCATGTCCTCGACGGTGCCGCGGTCTCTGCCAACCTCGGGGTCAACCCTTCGCTCACGATCACCGCGCAAGCAGAACGCGCAGTGGCGCTGTGGCCGAACCGGGGCGAGGAGGACCCACGGGCCCCCCTCGGCCAGCCTTACCGGCGGCTCGAGCCGATCGCGCCCCGCAACCCCGTCGTCCCCGCCGGGGCGCCGGGTGCGTTACGCCTGAGGCCGACGCGCGGAACCTGAGGGCGCCCTGAGCCCTTTGGGACGGCCCCCGGATCCGACCATGGCGGCTGGCCGAACCAGCCGCCCCGCATCAGCTAGGCGGCCCTCGTGGTGTCCACGATAAGGACCGCACATGGGGCCTTGTGGGCGATGGAGTTCGGGACACTCCCGAGCACCCTCCTTGCACCCCTCATGCCCTTATTGCCGACGATGACCAGGTCCGCGTCGACCCGGGTCGCGACCCGGCAGATGGCCTCTGCCGGCTCTCCGGTCGCAGCGTGGACCTCCACCGGTACGTTGGCCCTCTTCGCTATCGCCTTCAGCTCGTCGAGAAGAGCATCGGCTGGATGGACATTGGCCGTGTAGCGGAACTCGGCGGGCAGGTCGGGCATGCTGACCGACTCAGGCTTGTAGGCGGTGACGATGTGCAGCTTGGCACCGAAGACCTGTGCGAGCTCGACAGCCGCCTCGACGGCGCGAAGTGCGGTCGCCGAGCTGTCCGCGCCGACCAGCAGGTTCTTGTACATCCGACCCCCTTGCTCGAGCGGCAAAGTCGCTCCCTAGTCGTCGTATTCTTCTATACGCGCACGCTCGCGTGCGAGGAGATTTTCGTTCGCGGGCCGAGTGTCGGCTACCGCGCACTGGCGGCTGCACGGCAGCGTGGCGCTAGGGCAAGTCGAGAACGGTTCCCTGTACCGCAGCGGTCACTGGTACCTCGGCACTCTTGTAGTCGGTCACGATCGAATCGATCTGCTCGTCGGTTCGCGCCGGGTCGTGGTGGTACAGCATGAGCTGGCCGACTTGTGCCCTCTCCGCCAACCCGACGGCGTACCCGCATGACGCGTGACCGAAGGACGCTCGCGCGGGCAGCTCCTCGTCGGTGTACTGAGCGTCGTGGAACAGCACATCGCACCCACGCGCGAGAGACAGAGCCGCCTCGTGGTACTCCCCGAGCCCTTCTGGACCGGGGCCAAGGTTCGTCGGGCAGTGGTCGGAGAGGTAGGCGATCGTTGCCCGACCGTCAGAGATGCGATAGCCGAAGGCGCGCCCGCCCTTGTGCGGGATCTCGAGCGCCAGGACTGAGAAGCCCTCAATCTGTGCCGGTCCGGGCTCGAGGGCATGGAAGCTCCACGAGCCGAGCAGCTCTTTGGGCGCGATCGGAAAATGGGGCGGCGACATGAACCGCTCGAGGACGCTCTCGGTGTCGCCCTGGGCGGGAGCGTAGAGATCGACACGAGACCCGATGCTGTTGCCGGCGGCAAAGAAGGGCAGCCCCTGGGTGTGGTCCCAATGCAGATGCCCGAGCAGGATCGCCCCGTCGTAGGACCGGCCGTCGAACAAGCCTGGGCTACCGCCGAACAGGTCGCTCGCCAGGCGGATGCCGGTGCCGGCGTCAACGATCAGGCTCGGGGGCTCCCCGTCGTGGGCGATGGCGAGACAGGAGGTGTGCCCTCCGTAACGGTCGAACTCAACGCCAGGCGTCGGGGTCGAGCCGCGCACGCCGCATATCCAGATTCGCATCGACACAGTGTTTCATGTCGCCGCCCATCGCTCTGCAATCGGCGGCCGCCTCGTCACCATCGCCCGAGACCCGGTGCACGGCTGGGGCGCCCAATAGAATCGGCCATCGCCATAATCCCCGATGACAAGGATTGGACGTGGGTGCTCGAGCGCCCTTGCCCAGAATGCGGCTTTGAGTCATCCGCTCTGCCCAGGGATCAGATCGCACCGACGATCCGCGCCAACGCCCAGGCATGGGTGGACATCCTGGCCGGGGAACCCGACCAACTCCGTCTCAGGGTGCGTGAGGACCGCTGGTCGCCTCTCGAATACGCCTGCCACGTGCGAGACGTGTTCCGGACTTTTGACGGCCGTCTCACCTTGATGCTCACGCAGGACAGTCCCCTGTACCAGAACTGGGACCAGGATCGCACCGCCGACGAGGACCACTACCAGGACCAAGACCCCACGCCGGTCGCGGCCGAGCTGTACTACGCCGCGGACACCCTGGCCGGGCACTTCGGCCGAGTCGAAGGAGCCGCCTGGGCGCGCCGAGGAACTCGAAGCGACGGAGCGAGCTTCACCGTCGAGAGCCTCGGTCGTTACATGGTCCACGACGTCGTGCATCATCTCGACGACGTGACCGGCGACCTCGCGGCGCCCATTTCCTGAGCGATTCGGAAGTCCCCACGGTAGCTTTGCGGCCGTGGCCGGGACGAAAAGCACGCGCCGCCCGATGGCGGGCTTCGGGCACCTTGTCGAACCTCTCCGAATCCTGCTCGACAACCGGTCACTCACCTGGTTGGTGGTGGCCTTCGCCGGCATAACTCTGGCCGAATGGGGCTACGTCACGGCCCTGGCGGTCGACGCCTTCAGGCTTCACGGTTCTGTGGCCGTCGGCTTGGTCGGTTTTCGGCTCTTCGTGGCCTCGATCGCCAGCTTCTTCAACGTCCCTTTCCTGGAGCGGCACCCGAGCGGCGGCGTGCTCACGGCCATCGCCGGGGCCCGGGGCGCCATCGTCGCGGCGAGCGCCGTTCTCGCCGCCACCGGTGCTCTTCTGACCCCGCTCTTGATCCTGGTGGCGATGGACGCCTTCGTGTCGGCCCCATACAGGTCGGCCCAGTCCGCCATGCTCCCGGTCATGGCTCGGAACCCGGGGGAGCTGGCGGCGGCCGCGGCTGGAATCAGCACCGTCAAGACGCTGAGCCAAGCCCTCGGTGCGATCGCCGGCGGCTTCCTGCTCGTGGTCACATCACCGGCCGTGGTCTTCGGCGGAGCGGCGAGCTTGATGGTCGCGGCGGCACTGGCCACCGTACGCTTCAGCGGCACCCCGATCCGTGTCTCCGACGCCGGCTCCTCGGGTGGGGCACGCGGGCTGCTGGGTGACACCCTCGGCGTCGTCCGCCATCCCTACGTCGGAGGCCTTCTCGTCGTCAGCGGGTTGCGGACCTTCGTCCGGGGAATGTGGATCGCCATCGCGGTCATTGCGTCCTTGCGGCTGCTGCACGCCGGAAGTGGCGGCGTCGGGCTCCTGATGTTGGCAGCCGGAGTCGGCGCTCTGGCGGCCGTGCCCCTCTCGGCGGCGCTCATCGGCCGGTCCAAGCTCGGAAAGCCAACAATCCTGGCCTTCGTCGCGTGCGGGATCCCTCTGCTGCTCATCGCAGGTGTGCCGGTGCTCGACCTCGCGCTGCTGTTCGTCGTCGCCTGGGGGGTCGGCATGGCCGTAGCCGACGTCGCGACCTTCTCTCTGCTCCACAGGCTGCTCGACACTCCGCTCCTGCCCCGCGTCACGGGTGCCATCGAATCGGCCAAGTTGGCCCTCGAAGGTCTCGGGGCGCTCATGGCCCCGTTGCTCGCATCCACCATCGGCATCCGCTGGACCCTTGCCATTGCGGGATTGCCGCTCCCCGCTGTCGTGGTGATCGGCCGGAAGCTGCTGCACCGGCTGGATGCCACGGCGAGTGAACGCACCGGTATCCTCGCCCTGCTTCACGGCGTGCCCTTCCTCGAGCCCCTCGACATGGTGGCCCTCGAGGCCCTGGCCGGGCGGGTGGCCAACCTGAGCGTCCCCGCGGGGACCGACGTTGTCCGTCAGGGCGAACCGGGTGACTGCTTCTATGTGGTCAAAGCTGGAAGTGCAGACGTCCTCGTCGACGGCTTTCGCGTCGGCTCGGTCGCGCCGGGTGGCTATTTCGGCGAAAGGGCGCTCCTACGAAACGTGCCCCGGATGGCAACGGTCAGGGCGCGCGAGCCCATGGAACTGCTGGTGCTGCCTCAACTTGACTTCGTCACCGCTTTGACTGGGCAGGTGGGCGTGGGAGACACACCTGCTGAGGTGCGTTCGTTCGGCAGTGCGGCCGGCTTGACGAGCCGCCAGCGGGTTGACGTGCTTTCACGAGTCAGCCTCCTCTCCCACCTGGACTCCGCCGCCCTGCGCCATCTCGCCGAGCACAGCGACGTCGAGCGGTGGCCCGAAGGCGCCACCATCATCCGCAAGGGCGAGCAAGGCGACCGGTTCTTCGTAATGCTCGATGGCCGGGCAGTCGTCTCGGCGGGCCCCGAAGCTGTGACCGAGCTTCGCCCGGGGGACCAGTTCGGCGAGATCGCCCTCCTCCACGGAGTGCCCCGGCGTGCCGATGTGACAGCGGCGAGCCCGGCTACGACACTGAGCCTGCCCAGAGATGCCTTTGTGTCGGCGGTACGATCCCGGGTCCTCTCAGGCTGAGCACTTCGACGAGCTCCCTCGCGAGGCGCGGTGATCGCCTTCCCCGCCACAGCACTCTCCAGTAATAGACGATCTCGAGTTGCCCGATCTCGCAGGGTCGCGGATCACTTCACCAAGGCGTCGATGAACTCCTGCGACATCTCGAGCAACGGCACGCCGGCCTTTTCCAGCGTCTCGTTGTCGACAGGTGGCAAGTGGGTGATCGTCGGGTAGAGGTAGATGTTTTCAGTCGTGGGGTCCCTGAATCGGAACATGGTTTCCTCCTTGGGAAGGTGGGCCGAGAACTTCCCTGGCGACTGGAGCGACTCGTCCGTGCCTGCAGGCTCTAGCGGTTCTTAGACGCCGCAGACCAAGTCGGCGAACCACGCGTCGCAACTGCAAGCTCCGGGATCGTTCCGTCCCCGACCATCGACATAGGCATCTCGACCAGCATTGTCTCGAGTCTTTCACTCCTGCCGGCGACGCCGCCCGCCGGTGATCGACTCGAGCTTGTCGCGCTCACCGGCGCGGAGACCCAAGTCCACTTCAGGCAGGCGGAGTTTGACAAGCCTGACCTCGCCGGAGAAACGGAGCCGCTGGCGTCGGGCCTAAAGTCCCGATTCGCTCACTCGGCGGAGCGACCCTACCGATACGTCCTAGGTGCGAGGCGTGGCTCGGCCTTGGCCGACTCAGGAGAACTCCGTGAGCCCGATCTGCGACGGGGCGTCGGCCGACCGGGCCGAGCAGGCCGCCTATTTGTCGCGGCTTCGAGAGGTGGAGGCTGAAAGGGACCACCTCCGTACCGACCTGCGAGACGCTCTGCGGCAGGTGGAGCACTGGCGCACGCTGGCCGAGTACAGGCAGGCGACGCTGCTTGCGCGGCAGTTGGAGGATGCAGGCAGACGCCACCAACCTCCGTGGATTGACTACCTCTTGTCAGACCACGAGCAGACAGGGGCTATCACAGGCGGCTAGCGACGCCATGCCGAGGGTCGCAGGTCATTCCCAAGAGCCTGGATCACCGGTGAGGCGGGAAGTGCGCCGCACGAGAGCGCGGCCGCGGTCCCGGCGCTAGCCCCATGAATCTCCTCGCGGGTCTACTCTAGGGCATGGGTGGGTTAGTGACCGATGGTTACTGCATCCTCGAAGAGCCGGACCACGTCATCAAGATCCCAGCACCCACCGAGATCGAGATGGCGCCCGAGATCGAGGTAGCGCGCTTCCCCGCCATGGTTCACGCCGTAAGGGTCACGAGCGGTGCCCCCACGGCAGGCACGCTGCCGTCTGACGTCACTACCGCTTGTGGCCGTCAGATGCCTCGAAACACCGTCAAGCAGGACTCGTCGTGGAAGGATCGGCTGACCCTCGGCGACCAGACGGCACGGTGCGAGGTGTGTGAAGAGAGGGTTGCTGGCGAGCGGGGCGGCCGAGCGAACTGGTGAGGATAAGGCGCGGGCGAAGTCGGCCGAAAGCCAGCTTCCTGCGAGCGGCAAATGGCCTCGCCCCCAGTTCGCACGAGCGGCCCGCTGCCGTATGCCGGCGGGCCGCCTCCCTCGGGTGAACTTGCCTTACCTAGCTGACCTAAGTACCGTGACGATCGCACGGCCCAGCTTCCCCTCGCAAGGCATCAGCGGTCGTGCTCGCAGTCACCCTAGCGAGCGGCCCCGGCAATTGCCGGGGCCGCGTCGTCTCCGCCGTGAACTGGCCCATCGGGCTGTGGGGCACCTGGAACGGGTGCACGCCCCGAGTAGCTTTCCCTCGCACAGCACCCGGGTCGTGCACCCAACTCGTTTAAGTCGGACTCCGGCCTCGTCGCCTTGAGCACCTGGGCACTGTCATGTCGCTCTTCTTATCGCCCCTGGCGGGCCTGGAGTATCGCGCCTGGTTGGCCGCCGAGGGGAACTTTCCGTTACGGGTGACAGCTTGCCTCGGGGAGCGACGGCGCGGATCTGCGACTGGCGGTGATGTCCGCAGTCTCCGATCAAACGGCCTTGAGCAGCCTAATTGTCGTCCGCGCTTCGCAACCACGCGAACGCTTGGCGTCCTCGGCCGTGTAGCTGTAGTCCAGGACCCTGAGGCCGTGCTCGGCGGCGAAGTCCATCACCCCGTAGAACAAGACGCCGAAGTACATCGGGAGAGTGCCCGATGCCTCGTAGTCGAAACCGGCGTGGCGCGTCCACGCATTGCCGCGGTACACGATCAATTCCATGAATCCGACGACACGGTCACCGACGCGGGCGACGACCCCGTATGTTGATTGTTTGAGGGTTTTGCGGAGAAGGCCCAGTGAGGCACTGATAGAGTCGCGGTCTGTGTCAATGTCGTACTTATTCCTGAGGTTTATGACAAGGGGCACTACAGTTCTGATCAGGTCCGGCGTCAGCGGCTCGACGGTGACGGCAACCCCGCCCTCCTTTAGCTTGCGGAGTTCCCGGCGGACCGTGCTGCGGTATCTGCTCGAGAGTGAGTTGATGTAGCCGTCCAAACCTCCCGGGGGTGGCACCAGAATAAAGTGATCCGGCCCGGGGATCTCGCGGTATCCGCGATCCCGCAGGACATCACGAATCAATATGTCGCGCCCGTCTACGCAACGGCACACCACCGACGGCTCCCGATTCCGCCGAGCCAAGTCCTCGGCTTCAGCAAACAACCGGCCAACTACCTGGCGCCGGGCCTCCTCGTCGAGGCCCGGCAGAGTCAGGGCACCCGTGCGACTTTCGTAGGCCCCACCTACGAGCCGCGCCGGCAACACATCCAACCCTGGGAAGACGCCTTCGAGCCGCATCAACCTGTCCGTCACATGTTCGTCAAGTCGGTATGTGGCAAGCCCACCAACCAGCGTTCCCTTCGCCCGAGCGAGCACGTGCTGCGGGGCTTTGTTGCCGAATACTTCAAAGACGTACAACACCTTCGCCGATAGCCATAGGTCGTGGGAAGGGAGTTCCGTCCCGTCGCCAATCACGAGTTCGTCCCAGCCGGGCAGGCTCGCCGCAGACGGCTCCACTGTCACGATAAGTTGCACGTTGTCTCAGCTGGAGGTCCAGTTAGCTGTCATCTGGTGATTTCCTTCGTTTCTAATGTCACTCTAGCGCACAACTGGTCTCTCGAAAGCGCTGCGCGGGAAGGCCATTGCTAGTTGAGCTGTCACTTATGACGGCGAGTGATGCGGACGGCATTTGACTGACGGAAGCTATGGAAAGAGGCGAGGTTCCTCACACAGCAAAGCAAGGCGATCGGCCATCCACCGTGGAGGGTCTGGCGGCTCACCCCGAACTTCTCCGCCGTCTCGGTGACGCTGAGACCGTCCCGGATGATCGCCGCGACGGCGTCACAACGCTGTTCCACTTCGCTCGGCTCCGTGAGGCACCCGGGCAAGCGTCTCGAGCTCAAGAACCGAGGCGCGTGCGGTCGAGGCGTGGGATCTGGTGGGCCGCCCGGGGCTCGAACCCGGCACCTTGGGATTAAAAGACCACCCGGCCCGGTGCGGAGGCGTCTTGCGGCGTCTTGCCCCGTCTCAGATTTGTCTGCTGAGCAGGCTTTAGAGGTCTTGAGGTAAGACACCTCGGGATGCTGGCTGACGCGTTGGGAAGCCCAATGTTGGGTGAATGTTGGGTGCAGATCACGTTGGCGGCACGACTTC
>JBKQMT010000005.1:0-60160 GCA_052146595.1 Acidimicrobiales bacterium | reverse complement strand
CATCACCCACGTCCCCACGCGCACCGTCGAGGTGGTCGCCGCCACCGCCCCGGCCATCGTGAGGCACTCCCACCAGCCACGGGCACCCGGCCAGTCTGGAACTCGCCAAAGGATCTCATCGGCAAGCAAGACCGTGTCGGCGCCCAGCTCCTCACCACGGCGGGCCAACGCGCTGATCTCTGCCCACGTCGGCTTAGCGCCATCGTCAGGCCGCTCGTTCATCGGCAGAACCAGCCCGAGAGCTAAACCCTTGCCCATCGCTCCTCCTCCTGCCTGTATCGCGTGGTCGATGTCTTGATTCGAGAATCCCGAGTATTTCATCTGGCGCATCGCATGCTTCTCAAGCAGGTCGTTGCGCTCTGGTAGCCCCATTGCCGGGTCGCCAACGCGCTTGACACTGTGCTCGTAACCGCTCGAACGAAGCCGCACAGATCGCCGCCGAATCCGGCACTCCCAAACACGCGTGACAGCGCCCGGGTCGGCGATCTTGGGCGCACGCCGAGTCGATCCGGCGCGTTTGGGAGGCCGCCAGCAGCGATATTCTGAGCGGCGCTCGATGCGCTGCTAGAGGCGAAAGGGGAAGCTCATGATCGCCGTGGCGATTGTTCGTCGAAGGTTGCGAAAGGGCAAGACCTATGACGACTTCCGAAGGGCCTGGTACCACGAGACTGGCTTCGGCACTTCGAACCGAATGATGACCCTCTTGAACGTCGCTGACCCGCGCGAAGTCATCGTCATCGGCCTCACCGAGGCGAGTCCCGAGAACGCCCCGAGCCTCCTCGCTATTGACGCCGCCGAACGGGGTGCCAACCCGCTTGATGATGTGATCGAACCGGCGATCGACCGCACGTTCGGGATCCTCGTCGCGGAGGACGACTTCTCTCAGTCGGGACCCGTCCCCTATCAGCCAGCGGCCGTGGGCACTGCGAAGACCGACTTTGATGAGGTCCAACAGCTTCTCGAGCTTGGAGCATCCCTTCTGGCGCCATACCTTGAAAAGCCCGCAACGCGGTGACTCGACGCGAGTCGAGTAATCAGAACGAGGTGATCGCGCGGCCCGGGAGATCAGGCCCTTACGTGGGGATCGGCGTGCGGAGCGTGACGAACTAACCGTCGATAGGAGCGTGTCAGCCTTGCGTCTCGGGTTTGCTTGTTGCAGCCCAGATAAGACGTTCGGCATGGCATGACCACCCCGGCTGCACTCGACAATCGCTGGATCACGTGAGCCGCAACGTTATGAACAGTTCCTCGTCCCCAGGGGAAAGGTATCGCGAGACCTCTACGAATCCGTGGGCCAATAGCGAACCGCAGACCATCGCTATTCGACGTCAGAACAATGGTCTCTAACGCTGCACCAGCGCGGCCGCGTGCGACTTTCATCACCTCTAAGAACAGCTTCTTATGCCGTCGAGGCTCAAGAACCAGCCCGCTGTGGCCGATAATCCGCGTGAGTCCCCGACAGATCAGGGGTGATCCTATGCGCCTTCTATCCAAGCTCCCGCCAGTAGCCTGCGCAGCCGGTCTCGTTGTTGTCGCGTCGCTCACTGCCGGCTCGGCATACCTATCCTCGCCCTCGGTGCAAGCGCAGGCCGCCCCTTCGCGATGCTTCGCAGTCGACGTCCAGGGCCAAACGATCCAGGTGGCAACGCAAATGCTGAGAGCAGCCGGCTGTACGCCCGGCGCTCCCATGAACGGGCACCACTACCTCGTGGCCAAACAATGCAGGCCGCTCCAGGACTTCGGCAAGGTCGTAAAACAGAGCGCGTCCGGACGCCTGCTCGGCCCGCACGAACGGCTGATCGTCACCGTAGGCATCCGCGGGACAGCCGGTAGCAAGATCTGCGACGAGCTGAACCCGAGCCCCGGAACGCCGCCGAGCCCGTCCGACTACGACGGCAGCTACAGCTTCGCCTTCACCGTTACCAGCTCAAAGACCGTGCTAGTGCAGGAGGGCCAGAAGCTGACGGGCCTTTCGTTCACGGCCCACAACGGCAATCTGGCCGGCGACATCCAAGGGCAGGTCAATGCAAGCGGCAACGGGGTGAACACCCAGGCGAACCTGGTCGGCTTCGCCTGCCCCGCCCAGCTGACCTTCACGCTGAACGGCAACGCCGTCAGCGTAGCCGGCAGTGCAGTTTGCCAGGCGAACGGCAAGGAGGTCAAAGGCACAATCGTCGGCCAGCGTACCGGCACCTGATGCCCGTCGCCCGAGCGCGAACTAAACCGCGTTTGGCCGCTGAAACGTTCCGTACCCAGTTAGGGCCAGCCGGGGAGCGTTAGAACAGCGCGGTCGCGTACCAGTCTCCGCCTCGGCGATGAGCGGCTCTTAGTCCTGCCCTCTAGACCCGAGCCGCCCGGAGTCCCCTGCATGGTGCCGGCCGCGTTGGCACGAGGCTTGAGGCGCACGTGAGGCGCGAAGGCAGCCACGTCGGAGGCGCGAGCTCCTCGGGCGTGCGTGTCGAGCTGGGCAGACGGCTCAGAGCTTCGTCACGGAAGAGGGGTCCCCGGGCAGTACACCTGATGCGCAAGGCCGATCGCGTCGCGTGAGAACGTCGGTCTGGTCGCACTCCGGGAGTCGAAAGCAGATCAAAATATTCGGCGATCTCGTGCGCACGCCGAGCCGTCGACAGGGGCGGCCCACCTAGCGACGTGCCTCGTCGTTCTGGGAGGCGTTCTGTACGCCACTGGGGATGGTTCGGTGTTCGGGTCCTTCAGCGCCCATCCGTGCAGATCGGAGAGAGGGGACAGGCACGCCCGGGGGACACCAAAGCCGCGGACAGAGAGCCGGCAGGACGACCCGACAGGCCCGGGACCAGGGCCGGGGCCAGGACCGGAGGGCCAAGGGACCACAAGCACACCCACCCACCCAGAAAGACGCCGGCGGGAACGACGGGAGGGGACGCACAGTTAGGGGCAGGAGGTGGGCCGACGGGCGGCGCCCACCTTCGCCCACGTTGGCGGCCGGGTAGTAGGACAAAAAGGCCAGCGATGCGATCGATGGCGGCGGGCCTCCGCCCAAGGGGCCCGCGCGAAGGGGTAACTGTCACCGATCGGCAGCTTAAAGAGACGAGGCAGCAGCCCATCACTTGACGATGGTGAGTGTCTTCTTGGCCGAAGTCGAGCCCTTGAAGTTCGAGCTGCCGCCGTAGGTGGCGACAAGACGGTAGGTGCGCGCCTTGAGTTTCTTGCGGGACAGCCTGCACGATCCCTTACCGGACGAGAGCGTGATTACACACAGTGTCGTCGTGGACTCCTTGACCGTTACCGTTCTGGTGGGCGTAGAACCGGGGTACCGCGGGCGGACCGTGACCGAGAGTTTCTCGACCTGCTCTTTGCCGTAGGTGAGCTTGGCGGCCGAGAGCTCGAGAGCCGTCGTGGAGGTGGCCTTTGCAACTGTGAGCGGGGTGGATGGGGCCGTCGTGCTGGAGGCGAAGTTGTCATCGCCCGGGTAGCTGGCGGTGAGCGAGTATTTGCCAGCGGCCTTTTCGGTTATCGAGCAGGAGCCGATCGCGGTTCCGTTCGACCCACTCAGCGTCGCGAGACATCTCTGTCTGCCGTCGGTGACGGTGACCTGCCCGGTCGGGGTCGGCGACCCCGAAGTGGTGCTCGGTCCGGCAACCTGTACGTCGATTGAGACACTCTGGCCGACGACCGGGCGGGAGGTGACCGAGGTGATCGTGGTCTTGGAAGTGGCCGGTGGCGAGTAGGTGAACGCGTCGTACGGGTTCACCGCAACGCAGAAGCTCGCGGTCGGGCACGAGACGGAGAACAGCGGCGCCGAGTCGATGCCGACGGGCGACGACCACGAGGTGCCGTCATAGGTGAGGACGTTGCCTTTGCCGTCCACGGCGGCGCAGAACCTCGCCGTCGGGCAAGACACGCGGTACAGGTCGTTCCCTATCGGGTCGATGCTGTTGGGCTTCGACCACGAGCTGCCGTTGTAGGTGATGACGTTGCCGTTCCAGTCCACGGCGGCGCAGAAGCTCGCGGTCGGGCACGAGACGGACTCCAGGCCATTCCCGCTCGCGTCGATCCTGACCGGGTTCGACCACGAGCTGCCGTCGTAGGTGAAGTCGTTGCCGTTGCCGTCCACCACGGCGCAGAAGCTCGCGGTCGGGCACGAGATGGACTCCATCGTGGAGTCCACGGAAATGAGGCTGGGCGACGACCACGAGGTGCCGTCGTGGGTGACGGCATAGCCGCTGTCGTCCACCGCAACGCAGAAGCTCGCCGTCGGGCACGAGACGGCGTTCAGCGACGCCGGGTCGATGCTGTCGGGCGACGACCAGGAGCTGCCGTTATAGGTGATGACGTTGCCGTTGCCGTCCACGGCGGCGCAGAAGCTCGCCGTCGGGCAGGAGACTGAGGGCAGTAAGCTCCCCGCGTCAAGGTTGCTGGGCGACGACCACGAGGTGCCGTCGTGGGTGACGGCATAGCCGAAGAAGTCCACCGCGGCGCAGAAGCTCGCGGTCGGGCACGAGATGGACAACAGATCGCCGCTGCTCGGGTCGATGCTGACCGGGTTCGACCACGAGCTTCCGTGGTAGGTGAGGACGTTGCCGTTGCCGGTCATGTCCACAGCGTCGCAGAAGCTCGCCGTCGGGCAGGAAACGGATGTCAGCCCGCCCGCCGCGTCAATGTCGCTGGGCGACGACCACGAGCTGCCGTCGTAGGTGACGGCGTGGCCGTTGAGGGTCACCGCAACGCAGAAGCTCGCAGTCGGGCACGAGACTGAGGACAGGTAGTTCTCACCGTCAATGTCGCTGGGCGACGACCACGAGGTGCCGTCGTAGGTGAGGACGCTGCCGAGGTCGTCCACCGCGGCGCAGAACCTCGCCGTCGGGCAAGAGACGGAGTCCAGGCCGCCCCCATTCGGGTCAACGTTGCTGGGCGACGACCACGAGCTGCCGTCGTAGGTGACGGCGTTGCCGTTGCCGTCCACGGCGGCGCAGAACCTCGCCGTCGGGCAAGAGACGGATAGCAGGAAGTTCCCCGCGTCAATGTGGCTGGGCGACGACCACGAGGTGCCGTCGTAGGTGAGGACGCGGCCGTTGTCGTTCACAGCGGCGCAGAAGCTCGCCTCCGGGCAAGAGACAGATGTCAGGCGGTTGCCCGCGTCAATGTCACTGGGCGACGACCACACGGTGCCGTCATAGGTGAGGACGTTGCCGTTGCCGTCCACGGCGGCGCAGAACCTCGCCGTCGGGCAGGAGACTGAGGGCAGTAAGCTCCCCGCGTCAAGGTTGCTCGGTAACGACCACGAGCTGCCGTTATAGGTGACGGCATAGCCGTGTTGATCTACCGTGACGCAGAAGCTCGCCGTCGGGCACGAGACCGAAGTCGGCTCTCCTTGGGAGGGGACGATCGGAGTTGCTTGCGACCAACCGGCCGGCGAGGCTGCCGCCGGCGAGGCAAGCCCGGCGGCGAATATCGTCGAGGTCACAGCAGACAGCAGCACAACAGCAGCGAACAGACGGACGGCAGCTAGTTTCGGCATCCGGTCTCCTTGTGGTTCGGAACTTCAATCGACAAAGGCCACGGGGCAGCAGCCGGCCGCGCCGTTGCCCTGGTGTTTGGTGAAGTGCTGAGCTTGCTGACAGATGCAGTCAACCGACGGGTCGCTCTCATGAAGCCGAACCGAAAGGTGTGCTTGGCATGGATGAAACCGACAGCTGGCTAGGCCGAGGCGATAAGCCAAGAGACGGCACAGGACCCTTCGGTTGCCGCGCGTACCACGCGCCATCCGACGCCCGCCACCAGTGGAGTCTCGGGCAGTTTCGATCTGGACGCGCCGCCTCGTTAGCTGGAACTTGAACGGTTCACTATTACTGACAAATCAATCATGCCGAACTCCAGGACCTGCACTAGGGCCAAGAGCCATTTTCACGACCTCTCCCCGACTGTCAGCACATCTGACACAATGACAGTAGGTAACCACTCATCGTGATGGTCAGGCCGCTATCCGTGCGTGCTTGCTCGTCAGTAGTTTACGCCTCGAATGGCCGAGAAGGAGCAGCCGGTTGTCACGGGTCGCCGAGCCGCCGCTCTTACCGTTCACCGCGCGGTTGCCGCGCCGCACCTCCTGCCTTGTGGCGCGTCATCACCGAACGGGTCGCGTCAGGGGAGCTGTCGCGTTGACCCCGATGCCGACAAGCTCACCCAGCGCCCCCGCGTCGACACGTGCGGCGCCCACTTCCCGCGCCTGATGTCCGAAGCGGACGCCCTGCAGCAACCGGCCGCCTCGGCAATGTCGGAGAGCTTCACGGTCTGTAGCCTCGGCAGGATCTCCCGCCGGAACAGCTCCGGGTCGTGCACGGTCCCCGGGTTCGCCTGTTCCCATTCTGCGAGCGAAGCATCGTGAGAACGTGACCGGTCGGGGTGCTGGGATCGGTCGCCGAGGGTGCGGCCTGTCAGGACGGGGTGGGATGGCGAGGTTCAGTCCGCCGAGACGGTCGGAACGGGATCACGGTAGGCCTTGTGGGCCTGGGGCCATCGCCTCGTCGTAGGCCTTGCTGGCCGCGGCCGTCGCCTCGTCGTAGGCCTTCTGGACAGGTGTCATCGCGTTGTCGTAGGCGCTGCCGGCCGTGTCACCCTTGTGACTTGCGCGGCCTTGAGCGGTCGGCGGTCGTAGGTCCATCGGAATGGGCGGCTCGTCAGTTGTGGTCCTCGATGAAGGCGATGACCGCCCAGCCAGGTGCTCGACTGAACCGAACTCTCCCCGGCGCAGGATCTGGCGCTCCAAGATGGAGAAGAACAGCTGGGGTGGAGGGTGCGCAGCCTGTGGCGTGGTCAATCGACGAGGCCACGCGCTCGCGGCGAAGATTGGCTCATGCCCGCGCCACAAAGCCCTCGCAGATACGTAGCGCCCGGGTGGTTCACCCGGAACGTCTTCAACCGTGCGGTAGCGGTACTCACCCGAGCGGGTATGAGCGTGTGGGGGTCACGCGAACTACGGGTCCGCGGGCGCAAGAGCGGGGAGTGGAGGTCAACACCGGTCAACCTGCTCAGCTTCGCCGGCGAGCACTACCTGGTGGCCCCTCGCGGCGACACGCAGTGGGTCCGCAACCTGCGCGTCGCCGGTAATGGCGAGTTACGGGTGGGACGACACAATCAGGTGCTCCAGGCGACAGAGTTGACCGACGCGGAGAAGCTCGAGGTCCTCCGCGCCTACCTCAAGCGCTGGAAAGCGGAGGTAGGTGTCTTCTTCTGCGGGGTCGGTGCCGATGCCTCGGATGCCGACCTCCGTGGCATCGCGCCCAACCACCCAGTGTTTCGCCTCGCGTTCACCGAAACCGCAAGGTCATCCTGAATGGCATCGCTACCATCACCTCCGACCCATCACCGTCGCCGATGGGTGAGGGACTCTCGGCCAAGCCGCTGTTGATGCTTAGCTTGGCCGGCGCACCAGTCGTCCTGTTTGTGCTGCGGCGGTTCGGCCGCTTCGGTGGCCCGGTGGTCGTCGCCGGTTGCGGCACGCTGTTCGTCCGAGACGTCACGATCGTGACCTCAGGAGTGCCCGCCCGACTCAAGCCGCTGCCCCGGCTCCTTCTCTTCGCCGAAGTTTCCGTCTCCGCTACGGCCACTTTGACAGGTCTGTGGGCCTGGATCGTGATGCCACTTCGCGGCGAGGGAACCGAGCATGGGCGCAGTCGCCGGTCTGGAGAAGGCGTGCATGGACAAGTTATACGTGTCGCGACGACCGCCTCCGTTGCCACCCTCGTCCTCCACGCGGTGCGCATGGCCATCTACCTGAGTCCCGGTCAGGGCCGAATCAGTCGCTCTCATGGTTCCGAGCAGACGGAGCGCGGCGACCCTTAGCTGGCAGATTCGAAGCCCAACGAGCATTCGAGTACCCGACTGGGACGTGCCGATATCGAGCGGGTTCTGGGCATCCCAGATCGCCGGGTCAGGGCGCACAGAAGGACGGCGAACAGTCCCCACGACGCCGCGCCCGACTCGGCGCTCGGCGCCTATCGGCCGACCGAGCCCGTAGCCGTTAGGTGCAGCCCCACCTGGCGACGTGTCTGGTCGTTCGGGACGGCGTTCGGGTCACCGCTGCCCCAGCACAACGCTTGGGCGGATGATCCACGAACTCGTGCTTGTACTTCAACCATCTCGCTCTCCGTTCAATGCTGGAGTCCGTGTAGCGGAGAGCTGGATTCTGGCCTAGAACAACTGTGAGCTGTCTGGAGAAGGAGGCGGTGAAGTTGTTCGTCGGTGCCTCGTGATGCAGGTGGCGCAGGTGGCGCGCCGCAAGTGGGCAACCCTGGCTGTGCTCAGCGTGACGCTGCTCCTGATCAGCTTGGACACCACAATCCTCAACGTGGCCCTCCCGTCGATCGTACGGGGTCTTGGTGCCAGTTCTAGCCAGTTGCAGTGGATCATCGACGCCTATGCGGTGGTCTTCGCCGGTCTGTTGCTCTCAATAGGCGCTCTCGGTGACAGGGTCGGGCGGAAGTGGATCTTCCTTGTCGGACTCGTGGTCTTCGCCGGCGGGTCTGCGCTCGCGGCCGAGTCAGTTAGCCCGGATCGCCTGATGTTGGCCCGGGCGGTGATGGGAGTGGGAGCCGCTGACCTGATGCCCTGCACTCTTTCGATTCTCACCAACGTGTTCACTGAGGAGAAGGACCGTGTCCGGGCCATCGGGATCTGGTCGGGAACGACCGGTCTCGGGGTAGCCCTGGGTCCGATCCTGGGCGGCTTGCTGTTGGCCCATTTCTGGTGGGGCTCGGTCTTCTTTATCAATGTTCCTGTGGGCCTCCTGGGGTTCGTCGCTGCCGTCTGGCTGGTGCCCAACTCGCGCAATCCGAGACCAAGGCGACCTGATCCTGTGGGTACCGCCTTGTCGATATTCGGGCTCGGACTACTGCTGTGGGGCATCATCGAGGCTCCTGGGCGGGGCTGGACCTCGGCGCCGATCATGGCTGCGCTGCTGGGTGCTGGCGTGGTGATCACGTCGTTTGTGATCTGGGAGCTGCACGTGGACCACCCGATGCTGCCCCTGCAGTTCTTCACCAACCGTCGCTACAGCGCCGCCATCGCTGCCCTGGCGCTGGTGCTGTTCGCCCTGGTGGGAGTGTTCTTCCTCATGACTCAGTACCTCCAGTTCGCCTTGGGCTACAGTCCGCTCGAAGCGGGGTTGCGGATCGCGCCTGTTGCTGTGGTTCTCCTCGTCGTCGCACCTCTATCGATGGTGCTGGCGCGACGGATCGGGTCTAAAGCGGTCGTTTCCTCTGGCATGATCTTGATCGCAATCGGTCTCGGCATACTTTCGACGACCAGCGTGCATGGTACCTATCGCGATTGTGTGATTCCGTTCATTTTGCTTGGCACTGGAGTTGCCCTAGCGCTCGCACCTTGTACCGAGTCGGTTATGGGGTCGCTGCCAATAGAGGAGGCTGGGGTGGGTTCGGCCACTAACGACGTGGCGATGCAGGTCGGCGGAGCCCTCGGGGTCGGCGTGCTCGGGACCGCTCTTAACCTGCGTTACCAGCACCTCATGGCGCCGTTGGTGTCCAGCTCCCGCGTTCCGGCGAACGTCCAGAAGGTGATCGAGGGCTCACTTGGTGGGGCCCTCGGCGTCGCCAAACGCGCGCCGGCCAAGCTCGGCGACCTGCTTGCAGCGGTTGCCCGCCAGGCGTTCATCTCTGGCATGGACCTCGCACTCATCGTCTCCGCCGTCGCGGTTGGAGTGGCGGCCCTCGTCGTGCTGGTGCTGCTTCCCAACAGAGGGACAGGCCCGACCGATCTGAGGTAGCCCGGCACGTCCGTCGGTTCGACGAGTCTGGTCAGCTCGACACTCGGGCAGTCGATAGCAGCGGCCTCTTCTCCGCCGGCCGCGTTGCAGCCGGGGCAGACCAGCCCGACGCTCGATACGGGCGATGACCGTCTCGAATCTGCCGTGTGGTACACAGGCGACCTTTGGACCGCTGGGAACGATGCGTGCCGCTACCACGGCGACTCCGCCGCACGGACGTGCCTTCGGGTGATCCATGTCTCGACGTCGCAAATGAGCGTCGTGGAGGACGTCGACATCACGATGGTCGGCGGGGATGTCATGTACCCGGCTGTCACGATGGACGCCCGTAGGGACATCTGGATTGCCTTTGGCTGTTCGACTAGACCTAGATACAGCCCGATCGCATCCGTCCCACCGCAGCAGCGAATGCATGCTCCCACTGCGGCGCGGCGACCCCGATCACCTGATCGTGCGCCCACGCGCGTGCGCGTTGCGCAAGGCGAGCTCGCCGCAACGGATGCCCGATCAGCTCGCTGAGTGCGTCCTCCCAGCCATCGTCGCCGACGAGCCTGCCTCCTTGTGCAGGACCCAAGCCCACATAGGCCCCCACGGGCGAGGCCAGCCACGGGATACCGAGCGCCGCGTACTCCTTGAGCTTGACGTTCGAGCGGGCGGCGTTGAAATCGGTGTCGGCAAGCGGCGCGATGCCGATGTCGAACCCGGCGGCGGCGTGAAGCAGGCCGTCGAAATCCGATCGCTCGAGGTGGAAGTAGCGATCGTGTCCGAGCCGCAGATCGGTTCCGATCACGGCGACCCGTACCCGCGGATAGACGTTCAACAGGCGCAACAGGACGTCGCCAAGCCCGAGTCGGGAAGCGTCGACGGCGTGCTCGAGCCCCGCGATCCACCCGATCACCAGCCCAGGGTGTCGGCGTTGCTTCTGGGCCTCGAACTCCGCAGGCAGGTAGTTCTCGATCACCTCGACATGATGAGCTCCGGCTCGGCGGTACCGTTCGGCGAGCACGCGGCTCGGCGTCGTGACCAACGCAGCCCGTCGCGCGACGCGCGCCGTGGCGAGGAAGTCGCGCTGACCGCGGAGGCCTCCCAGCTGTCGGTAGCTGGGGCTGTCGCGGTGGATGGCGGAAAGGTCGTCGTCGTTGTCGTAGCTGATCGCCACCCCTCTGCGGCGAAGTTCGGACACCAGCGAGTCCGTAGCGGGCCCGTACTGGCGATGCATGTGCACGAGATCGCATTCGAAGAGGCGCCGGACCGTCTCCCTGTCCCCCGGCCAGATGATCTCGTGACCGCGTTCGGCCAGAGCCTGGAGAGGAATGACGCAGCGGTAGCGGGAGTTCGGAAGGCTGGGGTCGTAGAGGGTCCCGATCCGCACTCTCGCGTCCTAGCGGCGGGTGGAACCGGTCGTGTCGCCGATGTCGCCGAGTCCGCAGTCGCGAACCACTGACACCATCAAACCCGGGTGCTCGTTCGAGCGGAGCACGCTAGCGATCAACCGCTCTCCAAGCGTCATGCTGGCGAACCTGAAGACACGGTGGAGAGGGTCGAGACGAGTGAGCAGCGGGAGAATGGGGAAGTGTCGAGGGTGGAGCGGTCGGTCTCGGTGGCCGTCACACCGCTACCGGCAGGGAGCAGGGCCACCGACACCCTCCAGTTGCCGTCGGCCATCGGGACGACTGCGGCTATGAACCGACGTCCCTCAGGGTCGGCACAAGTGGCGTCCTCGAACAGCTCGACGCGGCTGCCTGGCTTGGCTGTGCCCGAGATCGTCATGGAGCCTGCGGTGCCCGGCGTGATGGATTTGATCGTCGGGGGCAACTCGCTGCCGTTGGCGCCCCCGGTGAGCTGAATGCCGGGGCCCCTTCCCCTTGATCCATTCGCGAAGATCGAGTTACCGAGGATCGAGGCCCCAGCAGTTGCTAGACCACCGACGCGGACGCCGGCCTGCATGTTGTACGCGATCACGTTCCCTGTCCCTGGCACGGTTCCCCCGACGGTGTTCGACGTGGCACCCCGGTTGATCAGAATGCCGGCGCTGCCGTTGCCGAGCGGCCCTGTTCCACCGGCCTGCGTGCCGATGAAGTTGCCCTCAACGACGTTGCCGCCAGTGCCGGCTCCCGTGATGGCCACGCCGGCCGACCTGTTGCCCGAGATCACGTTTCGAGCACCGGCGCCTGTCCCACCGATCGTGCTGGCCACCGCGCCGCCGATCGTGTTGTTCACGGCGCCGGCTTGGATGAGGACGCCGTCCTGGTTGGACAGCGCTCCGGTGCCAGTCGGGTTCGTTCCGATGTAGTTGCCCTGCACGAGGTTGCCGCTGGTGCCGGCACCCGAGATCAGCACCCCTTCGGCCTTGTTGTCCGAGATCACGTTCTCGGCGCCAGCGCCTGTCCCACCGATCGTGTTGTTCACCGCGCCGGCGTTGATGAGCACGCCAGCGACGCCGTTTCCAATCGTGTTGTTGCCGGCGCTGTCGGTGCCGATGTAGTTGCCCTCAACGAGGTTGCCGCCAGTGCTGGCTCCCGTGATGACCACGCCGGCAGCCTCGTTGCCCGAGATCACGTTGCCGGGACCGGCGCCTGTCCCACCGATCGTGTTGGCCACCGCGCCACCGATCGTGTTGTTGCCGGCGACCATGAAGATGCCGTAGCGATTCTCCTGGCCGGCAGCCGTCGGACCGCCAATCGTGTTGCCTTGGATGAGATCACCGGACGAGTCAAGCAGGATCGCGGCCCACTTCGCGCCGACGATGGCCATGCCTGTGATCTCGCTGCCGCCGCTTCCCGGCTGGAGTGCGAGGCCATTGGCGCGCGCGCCGGCCGAGGTGTTGTTGAGGGTGATCAGTCCCCGTCCATCGAGCAGGACGACGCCCGTGATCCCAGGGAGCGGCGACTGCGGATCGATCCTCAGCGAAGCGACGCCAGCAGCCACCGTGATCGTGCTCGGCGCTCCCTTCACTGCTGCGGCGTCGGCATCGAGGATCGCCTGGCGCAACGACCCTGGACCGGAGTCCTGGTTGTTGGTGACGTAGAAGGTAGGGCCGCCGGCGACGAAGAAGGCGCTTGCGAACGCGTCCGCTCCCGGTCCTCCGAGCAGCGTCAACACTGCGATGAAGAAGATCAGGGACACTCGCTTGAGCATCGCTACGGTAGAGGCCGATCGCGAGGGTGGCTCGACCAAGCCGAACAGCACCGCTCGTTCCAGCTCACGTGCTGCCTGATGGTCTCGACTGGCATGTCGACGGTGCATCAGACCGGACCCCCCTCGGTACGTCGGTTACGCTCCCAAACCCAAGAGGCGCTGTCACGGGTCGCGTGGCTGAGCGCCCTGTGCACCAACCCCGTCGTTGCCGAAAGTCCCGATCGCCACGGTCCCCGGCGAGGCAGAAGACCGAGCGGACGCGGTCATCGCGGGCGCTCGCGATCCTCGGTCAGCTCGTGTGGGCGCTTGGGGAGTTGCGACGCCGATAGCTGTATCTGCAAGGCACGGGTACCTGTTACACGCCAACCGGAACCGATCGGGCGCGGCACCGCACTTCGGCAGCAGAGAGCGAGCGCGCTCAGATCGATTCCGCACCTGCTTAGGCGCCCCTGACCGACACAGCGAGACGGACAACGGCCCGCGGCCTCAACACGTATCGTCGAGCATGGAGTCGGACCCCGAACTCGTCTCCTTCGTGGAGCGGATGTTCAGAAAACTGGAACGCGTTGGATGCTGATGCCTTCGTCGATGCCTTCTCTCGACAACCGGGCTCGTCCGGGCCGGACAGCGGAGTCGGCCGATATCATCATCGTGGCACGCAGACTGGGATCAATCGAGCTCCGGGGGTACTGATCAGTACCGGCCGGTCTTCGGGGGCATGCAGGCCAACCTCAACCAAGGAGCACAGATCATGAGCACCTCAAGCGCCAGGCCGCGCAGTGACACAGCAGTCTCGATCCGACGCCGACCCCGCGCTTGGTGGCTCGCGGGCATGCTGCTCGCCGCGAGCGGTTGTGCGGCGTCTTTGGCCCTCCTGCCGACTACTGCCCAGGCGCAGCCACAGGGGGCGCGACAAAAGCACGGGGCAACCACGCTGGTCGGGCGGACCTCGTCTCCAGGCTCGGCCATCTCGGCTTTCTGCGCCCACTTTCCAGTCAAGACCGTCTCCTCGATCGTCGGGGCAAAGGAATTTCTCTTCGAGGCCGTCATCGAGAACTCCTCGTACGAGTGCATCTTCGAGCCCACCAGCGCGAGCGGATGGGAGGTCATCATCTCTATGAATCCAAAGATCCCGCCCGCCGAGGTCGCCACGCTCAAAGCGGCCGAGGCGAGCTTTTCCGCGAAGTCGCCCAAGGGCGTGAAGATTCTTTTCACGGCGCTCCCGTCCCTCGGCCCCACAGCGTTCAGCTGGACCTACGCGAAACCGGTGAACGGAGGCCAGCTCGTCGGTGTCGCGGACAACACCAAGACCACCGGGTTCGGCGTCGTCATGGGCCGCGGAGCGAAAACCTTCGGCACCGCGGCAGCACACGTGCCCGTCCTCGAGCGCCTGCTGAAGCTGGACATGGCTGCTTGAACGCCTGGGTACTGCCGTGTCTTCTCGCGGGCGTCGGGACTGCCCAACTCTTCGCCTATAGCCTTCAGCCAGGGAGGGATATTCATCACGTGATTCACCGTGCCGATGCCGAGTGGAGTCCAGCTAGCACCAACCTCTTCTAGCTCCGGCTCGAACTGGTGGTCGGCCGCCAACACGGGATCGTTCCCCGGTCCACATGCCTCCCCTGGCCGCTCGTAGCTCCTCGGCCAGGGATGAACGACGAACAGCGACAGGGCTGCGACGGTTTCTCTTACGAGCCGGCTAAGACACGGTCGCTGGTGTACTGAGGCGCCCCAGATCCGGCAGGGAGGAGTTGCAGGAAGAAGGTGGTCGCGCCGGGCACGCGCGGCACGCTCGTGGACACATGGCCACGACCGCTCGAGTCGGTGGTCAGTGTGCCGCCGTTGTCCGACGTTTGCGGGCACGATCCAGGGACCTGCTGCATGAGCACGGCGTAGGTCGTGTTCGGGGAGCCCGCTTGCAGCTGGATCTCGGCCTGGAATGAGCTGGCCGTAACGTTCAGCACCACAAACCCCACAGAGGTAGCCGCCTCGCTCGTGTTGGTGGTGCAGTCTCCTTGGGCGGGATTATTCGTCCCCAACGCCACCCTCTTGCCAGTGGCCGGGACCGACGTGGACGTGGACGTGGACGTGGATCTTCCACTGGCAAGAAAGTGCGCTCCGATCCGTGCCGGAGACAAGGCGGTTGGGTAGACCGCCACCTCATCCACATCCCCGATCATGCCCTGGTTGATGTGGGTGTCAAGCCAGTACCCGATCCGGATCCGGCTCGCCAGCAGGTTGATCGCTGTGACAGGGGTGAGCGCCCCCAGGCCGTGCCCGTCGACATAGCCGGTTACCTCGTCGGCCGCGGCGCTGTAGGTGATAGCGAGGTAGTGCCATCGGCCGTCCCAGAGGTTCACGCCGACAGTTCTGGTGTCCCAGATGGGGAGGGTGCTCGCGTTCTCTACGCCAACGTAGAGGTCGAGAACCAACTGGCTGGGAGTGCCGTCTCCGGTGTCGCTCGTCCAAGTCGACAACCCGGCGACGTTGCCCTCGCCTGCCTCGCCCATACTGACCAGCGACTGGTCCCGAACGGTTCCCGTGTCGCGGAACCACGCTTCCAGTGTGAAGCTGTGATCGCCGGTCAAGCCCGAGCCGGAACCTCCTGTACCCACACCTGAGCTTGGTGAGACAGCAGCTACCGCTGTGTCACCGGCGATGGCCCCCGGCACTCCGAAGTGCACCCCCGAAACGTAGGTTCCATTGTTCGCTGACGCCGACAAGTCGCACATCGTCGGCCCAGACGACTCGTCGAGTCGGAAGTACGCGATTGGCGAGTCAGACAGCACAGCCCGTGAATAGGAATCGGCCTTGTGAGATCTACAGCCAGTGGATGCAGTTGTTGTGCTGGTCGAGGTTGGTGGAGTCGTCGATGTCGACGTGGCCGCAGGAGGCGACGCGCTGGAGCCGCACCCCGCCAAAGCCACGATGCACATCACTAGGGCGGCTGTAGAGCACCAAGAACTACTGCGCAATCTCTGTGCCATGTCGCCTCCCGACGTACCACGACACTCGTAGCTCGCACAAACAGGCCACGGCGCTGACCAGCGATCGGCACTCGCAAACTGTAGCCACCCGAACTTTAGTCTTCGAGACTGTCACTCACCAGGGCTTCACAACCGCCTGAGACATCTCCACGATCTCCGGCAGCAATACTGTCGACTCCGCGCGACCAGGCGAGATCTCCTTGAGGGGGCGCTGATCAGTCGACCGCGCCCGTAGCCGTCTCGCTCGGCGCTCCTTGGGAGTAGCGGCCGCGTCGAGACCGGCGGCACCGATCAGCTAATCGGCGGAGCGAGGCGCCTTCAGGGCGCCTCGTCCCTCAGGCCGGGGCCGGGTCGGGCTGGGACTCGCCGTCGCGAGCCGGATGCTCGACCACCGCCACCACCTTGGCGGCCATGAACCTCGCCGTGCGGACGGGCGTGCCTGAGCGGGTCACCTCCGTGACCTCAATCGTCCCCCGGGAATTGCCCACCTCGACCCGCCTGCCGGCCCGCGTCGCCTCGATCTCGAAGCGTTCGACGCCACCTCCGACATCAACGAGGACCTCCACGCGGTCACCCTTCACCTCACCAAGGGTAGCTACTGGCGGCGTCTCCGACCTGTTGGCGATCGGTCAATATCGTGCTGTGACAGTGAGAAGCTGGACATGGCCACGGAGTGACGAGGGGCTCGCCGAGCTCCAGGGACAGCTTGCCGCCGCGGCAGCGAGGGAAATGGTCACGAGCCCGTGGCTGCCGGTCACTTCTCGGCCGCTCCTCGGCGGCTGCTTTGTCGCTTATCGTCGTGCCTGCACAGGCCCGGGCAAACGGGGTGACCGGGCGTGGGCGGCCGCCGTGGTGTGGCGGGCCGATCTCGGCCGGGGCAGTCGCAAAGCCGATCACCACCTCAAGGGCGTGGCGACGCCGGGTCGACCGAGACAGGCCGACGACGTCGTTGCCCAGGGTGACGTGGCCGACTGCGTACCGTCCCCCTACGTGCCGGGGCTCTTGGCGCGCCGGGAAGGGCCAATCCTCGCCGCCGCGCTGGCCACGCTCGACACATGCCCCGAAGTACTGCTCGTCGATGCCACAGGGCTCGATCATCCCCGAGGTGCGGGTCTGGCGGTGCACCTGGGCGCTGTCGTCGGCTTGCCGACAGTCGGTGTGACCCGCCGCCCGCTCATCGCCGTTGGCAACGAACCGGAACTGCGCCGCGGCGCCATGGCGCCACTGTGGGTGGATGATCGTTGTGTCGCCTTCTGGGTGTGCACACGCAGCGGCGCTCGCCCGCTCGTCGCCCACGCCGGCTGGCGCACGAGCCCCGAGACCGCAGCCGATGTCGTCCTCGCCTCGTCGACTCCGACTGCCCGGACGCCCGTCCCGCTGCAAGAGGCGCGACGGGTGGCGCACGAAGCTCGAGCACTCGACCGGGCCTGACCGCGACATTGACCCGCTGTCGAGAGGACATCGCTTGCGGGTCCCGGCACCGGAGTCGACAGCGGCCGTTGGCTGTCCGTCGACACAGCTCGACTCTCTGATCGGGCTCCAGGAGGTGGGAGCACCTCGTGTGGATACCTCCTGGAGCCCGCCAGAACCGTCCACGGGATGACGGGGCTGGATGTTGAGGTTCGGGCTAACCGTGGACCGCTTGCCTCATCTCCTGCGCGAGCTCGTCGGTCGTTCCGTCGAAGACGCTCTTGAGGGTCTTGCTCGCACGGGTGACGGCCGCGTCGAAGGCTTTCTCCAAGGTCACCTCTCCGACCACTATCAACCCGGCCTCGTTGGCGGAGAGCTCTTTTGCCGCTTCGTGGAGCTCCTTGCGACTCAACTTGCCGAAGCCGAGCTCCTCGGGGATGACGCGTATGGAGGGACGGTCCATCCGCTTGACGATGTGCGGCTTGCCCTTCTCTTGGTCGACGACGGCCGCGTCGTAGGTCCCAACGAGATAGTCCTCGTGGAGCTTCTCGATGGCATCGAGGTCAGCCAGCGCGTCTTCCTTGCTGTCGTAGACGGCGACGTAGACGCTGAGTCCGTCGTCCTTGTCCTTGTCCTTGTCTTTCTTGTCCTTCTGGTCGTTCTGGTTCTGCTGGTTCGCGTCGGACATTGTTTCTCCTTTTGCTGGGACTCGTGGTGCTGTGGCTCTGGGCTTGACCTGACGAAGGCTTGCTTGCCCGCACGAGACAGTTGCTCGGGCTTCGACACGATCACCCTTTCTCGTCCGGACAGTTACCTTCCCTCGCCATGGTGTACCTCTCGAGCGCCGAAAGCATCCCGCGATTGCGGGATTTGCCTCACCGCCCGCCCTCGTGCCGGGCAGCCGCTCACGGGAGGCGTTCTTCGCCGAGGGCGGCGCACTGTCTCTGTGGCCGATGACCGGTACGGTAGTGAGGAGCGGCGGCAGGTGGCTGATGGCCCGGTCCACAGGGACCTGCCGGGTCGTACACGCGGCAGACGAGCATGGCGATGTCGTCACGAGAACGCCGCCGCACGGCGCACGTGAGGAAGGAACGCGATGAGAAGGATCTCGGTATCGATCTTCGGCGGGGCGGTTGCGGTCGCCCTGCTCCTGTCGGCGGGCGCGGCCGCGGCGGCCAGCGCACCGTCGGGAGCCTCCTCGGGGCCAGCCCTGGCCGCCAAGACGGCCCCTCGAGTCCTGACATGCCTGGGTCATCCGGAGACCAAGCCGGGGAACTATGTCATGTCTTGCGCGGACGCCAATGCCTCCTGGACGAAGGTCAAATGGGCGAGCTGGGGTGCCAAGACCGCGTCCGGCACTGGCGATCTCTATCAGAACGACTGCACGCCGAACTGTGCCGCGGGTCATTTCCACACCTACCCAGCGAAGATCACCCTGGGGGACGTGACCCAGACGAAGAAGTACGGCCCGCTCTACGCCAAGGCCACCTTCTCCTACTCGGTAAACGGCAAGCACGAGAGCGAGACGTTCGGCCTCGTGACCTGACCGGCGAGCGGCTAGCTCCGGCCGGACCCGTTCCCGAAAAGCCGCCGGACCGAGGGGAGACATGCTTGACGCCCTTCTTCCGGCGCGTCTGTGGGCCGGCCCTTCCGGCGCGTCGGTAGGTCCGGCCGCCGTCGGGATCTCGTCTAGCTAGGAGCGTCGGGGGCGTGCGCGTTCCCCGCCGAACTGGCCCGGTGGGGAACGCGTTTCAACGACGCGAGCGCGAGCCCGAAAAGCGCCCAAGCACCAAGTACCGCCAGCGATCCTGTGGCCCTGGCGCCGTCGAAGAAAGCGACCGACCGCAGGCCCGTGTTGGTGGCCCCGACCGGCAGATACTGGGCGAGCTGTCCCCATGGGGTGGGCATGAGCTGCCAGGCGCTGGTCACGCCCGAGAATGCGAAGCCAAAGAACCAGACCACCAAGAGGGCGACGAGGATTCCCACGATCCTGGCGGCGGCAGACAGTCCGCAGGCGGTCGCGGCTATCGCCCCGGCGCCGAGGGTGATCACCAGCTCGTTGGGCAACCAGGGGCCGGTCAGCCCCCCGAGCATGGCTTGAAGGGCGACAGTAGCGAGCAGGCCGGCGAGAACGGAGTAGGCGACGAGTACGACAAGGCGTGTGCGCCGCTCGCGCGCCAGCAGCCCGATGACGGCGCCGGCAGCGATCGAGGTCATCGTCAGGGGAATCAAGGTGCTGGCGATCGCCGTCCCCTTGGGGTCGTCGACGGGGTTCGGCGCCAGGTCGGTCACGGTCACGACGACATGGGGGAGAACGTGTTCGATCGCGGCGGGCAGGTCTTGGGTCAGCATCTGGGCGACGGTCGAGCTCGAGGCTGAGGCCGTGTAGACAGTGGCGCCAGCGCCGGACAGAGACACGGCGGCATAGACCTGTCGGTCGACGACCGCCTTGCGGGCGGTCGTTTCGTCGGACAGGACCGTAACGGTGAACGCGCCTGGCTGGGACCGCTGCAGGCCGCTGGCCAGTCTTTGCGTCGCGGCGGACGGACCGCTGACGGCGAGGGGCAGATCGTGGGGCGCCGCCCGCGAGGACGACCAGGCGAACATGAGCACCAACAAGAACTGCGCCGCGACGATCGCGCCTACGACCAGCATCACAACTGGCGGATGCCACTTCATGTCGCGACGGTTCTGCGCACCTGTCTGCGGCGTGCCTGTCATGACAATCTGACCCTAGTTCAGGCCGTAGAGGGGCCCAGGCCCACAGGGGTCGGGAACTGTTAGCGCGACAGCTAGCTCCGGCTGGTCTCGAGGCGGACCCTCACCTGCCGAATCGTCGCTCCCTGCGGGCGAAGTCCCGCAGAGCTCGCAAGAAGTCGACGCGGCGGAATGCTGGCCAGTACGGATCCACGAAGACGCACTCGGCGTAGGCCGCCTGCCACAACAAGAAACCCGACAACCTTGCCTCCCCGCTGGTCCTGATCACGAGATCGGGATCCGGCAAGCCTGCCATGTAGACGTGCGTCGAGAGCCCGGCGGCATCGATGTGGTCGGCGATCTCCGAAGCAGGGACGCCATCTGCGGCAAGCTTCGAGATGAGGGACCTGCAGGCGTCGACTATCTCGTCACGGCCCCCGTACCCGAGGGCCAGGTTGAAGTGCCACGAGGGCGAAGAGCTCGCCGCGGCCGCCTCGGCTCGCGCGGCCGCGGCCGAGAGACGCTCGGGCAGAAGTTCCAGGCTACCGATGACCCGAACCGAGCAGCCGAGTCCGGTCGCCAACCGGGGCAGGTCCTCGAGGAGCTCGATCAGCACGTCGAAGTATGGTTCCAGTTCCTCGCGAGGCCGTTGCAGGTTGTCGGTCGAGAGGACCCAGGCCGTCACCGCCGGGAGCCGCAACTGGGCGCTCCAGACGAGGAGCTCGCCCAGCTTGGCCATGCCGGTGCGGTAGCTGGTGGTGTAGTCGGAAAGACCCTCCGCTCGTGCGAAGCGGCGGTGGCCGTCGAGGATCACGCCGAGGTGGGCGGGGAGGCTGTCGGGCTGGAGAGAATTGAACAGGCGCCGCTCGTAGACGCGGTACAGCGGCGCGGACCATGCCATAACGACATTGTCGCAACTATGACGGCCCAGTCAATGCCAGCTGTGGCGAGCAACACTCGCGGCCGGAGGGAAACGACCTACGGCCGGGTCGCGGGGCGGCGGAGCGGCCGCCCAGAGTCAAGACGTGGCCGGCGGCAGTCTGGACTCGATGGCTTCGAGCCGGTCGAGGAGGAGCTTCAGGCCTCCGTCTGTGTGTTCATTGACCTGGTCCATGATGAACTCGGTGTCGGAGAACTCCTTCTCGGCCCGGGCATCGGAGGCCGCGCTCTGCACGGACTGGCCGACCATGATGACGCTCAGCAGCACCAGCTGCAGGAAGGTCTGAGCCACCCAGGCAACGATCAAGATAAGGCCGGGCTTCGTAAGGAAATTCGGCACGGCGGTGCGGCTGAGCGCGCCGGCCTGTATCAGGATCGCCGGCAGGCTCACGAGAGCGACCAGGCAGAACAGATATGCGCATGCCATTGAGCCGACGCCTCGCGTGAGGACCACGGCCAGCTTGGCGTTAAAGCCTTCGACCGCTTTCACCTCGCCGACGAGACCTTTGAGGCTGACGACACGAGCGAGATGGTGGCGGGTTCTTATGGGGCCGGTTCGGGTGGGCACGAGAACCGAGCCTAGTTCTGGCCCAACTCAAGGCGAACGACATTGCGGGCACGAGGCGTTCGCCAACGGCAGCTCAGGTCAACCGCGGTTGGTGATCCGCAGCGGTGAGCTGGCGCCAGGGGCGCTGGGAGCGAAGAGGGTGACGCCCTCGCGAGACATCCGTTTCGATTCGTACATCGCGCAGTCTGCCCGGGCGATGAAGGCGTCGGCATCGAGAGTTTCGGCCGTCCAGGCGACACCGACGCTCGTCCGCAGCTCGACCACCGCCGTCCCGACGTCGACGGTAGCCGTAGTCGCCGCAGCTACGCGCTCGGCGATCGTGATCGCCTGCGCCGAGCTTTGGACGCACGGGCATATGACGATGAACTCGTCGCCGCCGACGCGGCCAACGGAGTCGCCCTTGCGCGCCGCCCCACGAAGGCGGTCGGCCGTCTCCCGCAGCAGCCGGTCACCGGCCGCGTGGCCGAAGCGGTCGTTGACAGACTTGAAGTGATCGAGGTCGACGAAGACGACGGCGTTTCCCGTCCCAGGTGCCTGCGGAGTGCCACTGGTGCGCTCGAGCAGTTTCAGCGACGCCTCCCGGTTGAGACATGAGGTGAGCATGTCGACCGAGGCCATCACCTCGAGCTCACGGCGAAGCTGGACGCGCTCGGTCACGTCGCTCAGGCATCCGACGACGCCGGTGATCACCCCGGCCGCGTCGGCCAGGGGCCGCAGGCTCAGCGAGCACACCCGCTCGGTGCCGGAGGTCGGCGACGCTCCCGGTGGCCGGAGGCACAGCCTCATCTCGACGTCGTCGACCGGGCGACCGCCATAGGCGGCCGCGAGCGCGTCCTCGAGCGCCGGTCGTTCCTCGGCGAGGGCAGATGACCTCAGGCCTTCGACGGTGGCGGTGTGCAAGTCACCCACAATCGGGCGCATGAGGTCGTTCGTGAAGCGGATACGGCCGGCCATGTCGATCTCGAACAGGCCGATCGGCAGCGCCTCGGACAGCCGCGTCAGAAGCTGCTCGCGCGACAGGAGCCTCGATATCTCCTGCTCGGCGTCCTTTCGCTCGGTGATGTCGCGGACCAGGAGGCAGACCGTCCTCGAATACTGCCCGCGCCCGTCGATCGGGGCGAGCCTGACCTGGAACCACCGTATGCCGGCCGGAACCTCGAGGCGGTACTCCCAGGTCTCGGGGTGACCGGTCTCGAGGACATGGCCGATGATCTGTTCCAGCCTGAGCCCGATCTCCTTGTTGGTCACCTCACGCACTGTTCGGCCGAGGACCTCGTTTCGCGGCGCTGCCAGCAGGGCGTCATTGACGGTCCAGATCCCGAGGTAGGTCCCGTTCTCGTCGAGCTCGAAGACAAGGTCGTCGAGTGACGAGAGAAGTGCCTGCAGGCGGGCTTCGCCGTCGCGCTCGCAGGCGGCCAGCTGGGATCCGCCGTCGTCGACGACCGCGTTCGCGAGGCAAGTTCGGTCGATCACACGAGACCCTTTCCAGCGAGATCGCGCAAGTCACTCGTCAGGGCCCTCTTGGAGCCGAATGGTCTGAAGCGAGGACTTCCTCTCGTTGTCTTATCGGACGCGGCGTTCGCAGACTTGGGCCTCTTCACCCTGTGATCACCCCTCGGACGACATCCCCGCCCGATCGGCGTCAAGCCGAGGCTTCCGGCTGGCCCGCGGCGCTCAGATCGAGGACCATGAAGCTGTGAGTGACGAGGCTGCCCGGGCTGCGCGCTCCGCAGATCGCCGGCTGCGTCCCTCCGGAACCGGAGAGGCGCCCCGGGCGCGGGGTCTCGTGCACTTCGGAGCGCTCGTCGTGGCACTGCCCGCTTGCGCCGTCCTCGTCTGGCGAGGTGGCGCCGGTGGAGGCGTGGGCGTGTACGCAGTGGCGCTCGTCGGGATGTACGCCGCCAGCGCCACCTACCACCTGGGCTCGTGGTCTTCCGCCGCCCTCCGGCGCCTGCGCCAGCTCGACTACGCCATGATTCCCTTGTACATCGCGGCCTGCATAACGCCGTACTGCCTGCTCTGCGTCCCCGGCCGCTTGTCTCTCGTCGTGCTCGGGATCGGCTGGTTCTGGGCGGGAGCCGACGTGTTGGGCACCGCCATCAGTTTCGAGGCGACCCGCCGTCTCACCTCGGTGTCGTACCTGTTGCTCGGGTGGATCCCCATGGTCACCCTCCCCGAGGCGCTCCATGCCCTCAGCGCCCCGCAGCTCGCCCTGTTCGGCTCGATGGGGTTCCTTTACACCGCCGGCGCCGGGGTCCTCGCCACGAGGTGGCCGGACCCCCACCCGGAGGTATTCGGCTACCACGAAGTGTGGCACGCCATGGTCGTGGTAGCGAGCGCCTGCTATTTCGTCCTCGTCTGGTCCTTCGCCGTCCGTAGTCACTGAGAGGTCCGGGCGGTAGTGCTACAGCCGGCGGTCGTGCACCGCCACCTATCCGGCGAGTTGCCCGGGTCACACTTGGCCGGAGGTGGGACCGAGGACCTTGCCGTGGCCAGGGCGGGAGAGGGAGGCGATCGCACCGACGAGCGCGATGCCTGCACCGGCCACCATCGCCAGGTGATATCCGGCCACATAGGCCGATGCCGCAGCTGCGCCCCGTCCTTGCCCGGTGAACAGCACGGCTTGGCCTCCGGCCCCGAGGCGAGAGGTGGCGAGCGCCCCGAGGACCCCGATGGAAAGGGTCTGGCCGAGGAAGCGCATCGTCCCGAGGATGCCGGAGGCGACCCCCAGTTGGGCCCGCGGCACCGATCCCATCACGGCCGAGGTGTTGGGAGAGCTGAAGGCCGCCATGCCCACCCCGACCACGACGAGATCGCCGATCAGCCGGGCCATGCTCGGCCGGGCAGGAAGCTGCGAGAGCATGAACAGGCCGGCACCGATGACGGCCATGCCCCCGCTGGCCAGCCAGCGAGAACCGACCAGGTCCGAGGCACGCCCCGCCAGCCACGAGAGCGCGACCATCGCTGTCGGGGCGGCGATGAGGAGGAGTCCGGCTTGCTCGGGGCTCCGGCCGCTCACCACCTCCAAGAACACCGAGGTGAGCACCGTGACCGCGGCGAAGGCAATGTAATTGGCGAGAGCGGCGAGATTGGCCGTCGCGAAGAGCCGGCTGTGCCGGAACAGCCCGACGTCGAGAAACGGCTCGGAGCGCCTGGACTCGTAGGCCACCAGGGCGACCACGCCGCCTGCGCCACCGGCCATGAGGGCCAGGGACGAGACGGCGGTCCAGCCCCAGAGGGGAGCAAGGCTGACCCCCAACATCTCGGCCGCCAGGGCGCCGACGAACAGCCCGACCCCGGGCAGGTCGAGACCTGCCGGTGTCGCCCTGCGGTGCTCGGTGTGCCGCTCACTGGTGAGACGCCAGCCCAGGACGAGGCTTGCCCCTGCCACCGGGACGTTGACGTAGAAGATCGACCGCCAGCCGACCTGCTCGGTGAGGAGCCCGCCGAGTGCCGGCCCCAGAGCGAGCCCGAGGTAGACGGCGGTGACGTTGAGGCCGAGAGCCTTGCCGCGCTCAGCCCCGGGGAAGGCCTCGGTGACGAGCGCCGTCGCTGTCGCCGCCAGCAGAGCCGCTCCGAGACCCTGGGTGCAGCGTGCGGCGAGGAGCCACGCCGGCGTAGTCGCGGCCCCTGCGGCGGCCGATGCCAGGGCGAAGACGGCGAGACCGATCCGGTACAGGCGCAGACCGCCCCAGGCGTCCGCGAGGCGTCCCGCGGGGATGAGGGTGACGGTGAGCACGAGCAGGTAGCTGAGCTGCACCCAGAGCGCCCCGACGAAGCTGAGGCGCAGGGCCGGCCCGATCTTGGGCAGGGCGACGGCGACGACACTGCCGTCGAAGGGAGCCATGAAGGCCCCGATGGCGGTCGCTGCTAGCAGGAGCCAGCGCCGCTCCGAGAGGCCGGCGGTGCCCCCTTGGCGTGGCCCGCCCTCTGTCCGGGCCATCAGCGGATCCGTTCCACCGAGCCCAGTCGACCCTGATTCGCACGAGTCGGCAAGTCGCAGCCGTGGCTCGAAGAGCGCGGCCGAAGGCCTGTGGCGCCGATGCCATACACCTGCCTTCCCGGCAAGGGACATTCGGCCCTAACGGTCCGGCGGAGCTCAACCCATAATTCATGGTGTCGGCTCGGTGACGTCGATCGGAAGACCAGCGGCGCCGGGAGGAGGAGTTCACCATGAACGTCCCCGATGATCACGGCTTCAACTCGAAACAGGGAGATGAAGCGCCCGGCCCGGAGGTGCAGCAGCCAGCGCGTTCGGAGCCCACCATCTCGCAACCCCGCCGGGTGGAGCACACCGGGAGCCCGGGCGGCCCGCTCCACGACACAGGTGCGACTGCTCGTGTCGCAACCGATCAGCACACCGGAGGCGACCAGTACAGGGAGGGGAGGCTCACGTTGCAATCGAACCAGACGTCGCTGAGGGACCTGCTGGCCGGATACGACAGCGAAGTGGAGGAGGCGTTTCGAGAGGCGCTCGAGTCCACCACCGGTAGCGGCCGGGTTCGGGTCCTGCACAACACCTTGCGGCCCTCGATCTCGGTCCACGACGCGGTGGTCGTGTCAGCGCTGTGCCCAATGCTCGGGGACCTTCCCGGCGGCCAAGCGGTCGCCGACCGGCTCCGGCAGGGCTGTGAGGAGCGCGCCGAGCTGCTGGGCCGTTTCGAGGCGGCCAGCCACAATGTCGCAGCGCAGGACGTGTATCGCGTCGCCGGAGAGGAGATCGAGCAGATTCTGGAGGGCCTCGAGCGCAGCTTCAGCGCCCACGCCCACCACGAGACCACCGAGGTGGGCGACCTGTTGGAGCTCACCGGGGGAAGCCTCGAGCCCGACGTCGTCGCGGCGAGGATGGCGATGGCGGCCGAGCAGGCGCCCACCAGGGCTCACGGCGCCACGGTGAAGCATCCGACATCGGTGCCGCTGCGCAAGCTCTACCGCAATTGGGACCGGTGGTACGACTGGAGTGACGCCCACCGGGGATGGTCCGGTGCCCCAATCAGATCCAGGTCGCCACGAGCGCAGCAGGTGGACCTCCTCAAACACCAAGCCGTTGCATCGCCGCCGTCGGTACGAGACCTCCTCGCGGGTTACGACGCGACCGTGGAGGCGATCATCGAGGAGTCGGCCGCTGCCGGGACCGATTCGGAGCGGGCCGAGGCGGCCCATCGGCTGAACGCTGCGGTCACCATCCACGATTCGGTCCTCGGGGGCGTCTTGTGCCCCCTGTTGGAGGCCGTGCCGGGCGGTGCGCCCTTGGCCGCCCGGATACGTGAGGGGTGCCGTCTGCGCGCCGAGCTGCAACAAAGCTGGGAGAAGCTGAGCAAACGAACATCGCCAGAGAACGCTTATCGTCAGCACTCTTCCGAGGCGGAGGGGATCATCGCATCTCTGATCGAGAGTTTCCGGTGTCACGAGACAGAGGAGACCCTCGACGTGACGGCGCTGCTCAAGGCTCTTCCGGACAAGGCCTACCGCACCAAGACCTCGCCCTTCGCGGACGCCATGTGGCCCTGGTACAGCCAGGGTCCGGGTGCCTTGGCCCTCCACATGGCGCTGTGGGCCGAGTCCGCTCCCACCCGTGTCCACCCCTTGATGGTGCGGCACCCCACGAGCCGTATCCTCAGGTCCCTCTACCACTGGGAGGACTACTTCCGGGACTACTGGGGTGACACGGCCCTTGGGCGATGGCTCGCCCCGGAGCTCCCGGCGCAACCGTTCGCGGGCAAGAGTCACAGCTAGGCCGAAAAGCGCGCCCGCGCGTGATCCTGGGCGCGTGCGCCGCTGAAGATCCTGGGCGCGAGAGCCGGGGCAGGACCGGCCCCGCACCCAACGATGCCCGGCGCAGAACCGGTGGTCGCGCGGGAGCCATCAGGTCGTGTTGACGATGAGCACGGAGCACGGGGCCGAATGGGCGATGGCGTTCGGCACGCTGCCGAGCACGCGTTTCAGCCCTCTCATGCCCTTGTTGCCGACGACGATCAGCTCCACGTTCTGCTCCACGGCGGTGGCGAGGATACGTTCGACCACGAAACCTGTCGTCACATGCGTCTGCACCGAGACGCCTCTTGCCCGGGCCTCCGATGCCATCGCCTCGGTCTGGGTCTCCGCGAAGCTCCAGGGCTCAGCTCCCCCCGGATATGGGACGCTTATTCTCGCCCACCCCGCGGCGCCGCCCTCGTCGGAGCGCCACACGTTCACTATGTGGAGGGTCGCACCGAAGATCTTCGCGAGCTCGGTCGCTACCTTGACGGCCTCGGCGGCCGTCTCGGAACCGTCTGTCGCCACAAGCAGCGATCTGTACATCTCCCCCTCCAGTCGTCGATGGTGTCGCGAACCGTAGCCGCCGACTGCTCCTCGAATCCCGCGCGACTCAATCGCATCGGAAGGCCAGATCATCGCCGAGTACGTGGAACTCGGGTGATTCCGGCGGCACGACGATCGGCGGCTTCATCACACCTGAGGCTAATGGATTCACCCCTTGACCTCGAATCCTTCCGGCGTCGCCCGGTCGAGCGGCGGCGCAGGGCCGGTCCGGGTGCGGGCTGGGGAAGATCCTGCCAGGGCTCAGTACTGTCAAGTCCCCCGGCTCTGCGGTATTGTCTTGACGGCCGCCTGCTCGAAGCCGTGCGCGAGCTACATCGGCGGGGGAGGTGAGCGTCGCGCGTCATTGCGCGACGAACACTTGTTGCGAGGGGACGAGTCGTGCTGACCATCATGAAGCCCACCAGTGGAACGATGAGTAGGTCTATGCGACGCGCCACGGTGGTCGCGACGTGCGCAGTCGCGGCGTGCGTGGTCGCGGCGCTGTCCGTCTGGCCGGCGGCCGCTGAGTCGCCGCGAACCGCGCAGGCTGGGCATCCCTACTCGTCCGGGAAGTACGCGCCCCGAGGTGCCCATCTGCCCTTCGCCGGCTCCGATCGCGCCGTTTGCGCAAAGCCACGCGCCGGCGTTGGTCAATGCCTCATCCACGTCCTCAAGCCGAGCGACGCGACGCCCGAGGGCTCGGTCGCGACCCCGACAGGTCTTCCACCGAGCGTGATCAAAGGCGTCTACGGCTTCTCGACCGCCTCCGGCGCCGGTGCCGGTCAGACGATCGCTCTCGTGGACGCCTACAGCGACCCGGACGCGGCGAGCGACCTCGACACCTTCAGCTCCCAGTACGGACTGCCTTTGGAGTGCACGGGCGGATCTTTGCCCCCGTCCTGTTTTGATTTCAACCAGGTCAACCTGGGCAGCGGGAGCGGCCTGCCTTCCGGCGACGAGGGCTGGGGGCTCGAGATGAGTCTCGACATCGAGTGGGCCCACGCGCTCGCCCCTGCGGCCAGCATCCTGCTCGTCGAGGCGGCGGGCAGCGATTTTGCCTCCATGCTCGCTGCCGAGCAGTACGCCGGCGAGCATGCGAACTACGTCTCCAACAGCTGGGGAGCAGAGGAGTTCTCCGGCGAGACGGCCTACGACTCGTATTTCACCCAGCCGGGCGTCAGTTACTTCGCCGCCGCCGGCGACGATGGGGCAGAGGTGCTTTGGCCGTCGAGCTCGCCCGATGTCATCTCGGTCGGCGGCACCAGCCTCAGCTTCACCTCCGCGGGCACCCTCGCCCAGGAAACGGCCTGGAGCGGCAGTGGCGGTGGCTGCAGCAGCTACGAGTCCGCCAACATCTACCAGTCGACCGGGAGCGTGAACTGCGCCGGGGCCCGGGCGACGCCCGACCTCTCCTTGGACGCCGACCCGGACTCAGGAGTGTCGGTGTACGACAGCATCTCTTTCGAGGGTCAGACGGGTTGGTGGACCGTCGGCGGCACGAGCGCCTCGACGGCCATGGTGGCTGCGGAGGCGGCGGTGACCGGTGCCGACGTGGGCGCCAAGTACGTCTACACCAGCCCGGCCAACATCCCCTTCCGTGACATCACCTCGGGGAGCAACGGGTACCCGGCCGAGCCGGGTTACGACCTCGTCACCGGGCTCGGCTCCTGGTCCTACACCCCGGGCACACCCGGCAACCTCACTGCGACGAGTGCCTCGGGCGTCACGCTCAGATGGAGCGCGCCGAGCGGCGCCCCGGTGAGTGACTACACCATCTGGCGAGGCACCGCACCGGGCGAGGAGAGCACCGCCATCGCGACGGTCAACGCCCCCACGACAACCTATACAGACAGCTCAGCTGCTGTTGGCGAAACCTATTACTACGTGGTGCAGGCGGCCAACGGCCTCGGGGTCGGGCCGTTCTCCAACGAGGTATCGGCGGAAGGCTCGTCCAGCCCCGCCAACCCCTCCTACACCGTCACCTTCAACGCCAACAACGGGAACGGCTCGATGGCCGCCGAGACCGACAACGTCCCCACGGCGCTGACGCTCAACACCTTCACCCGCTCCGGCTACAGCTTCTCGGGCTGGAACACCGCCCCCAACGGCTCGGGCACCGCCTACGCCGATGGCGCCACCTACCCCTTCACGGCCAGCGTCACCCTCTATGCCCAGTGGACGGCGAACACCGGGGGCAACCCGTCACCCCCGCCCGGCTCTCCGAGCCCGACGCCCGTCCCGTCGGTGACCGGGATCTCGCCGGCCTCTGGACCACCCTGGGGAGGCACCGCGGTCACTATCACCGGCACCGGGTTCTTCACCACCGCCGGAGGCACCACGGTGGACTTCGGCGCCACACCAGCGGCGGTGAGCTGCTCCTCGACGACGAGCTGCATCGCCATCTCGCCAGCTGAGACGCCCTACACCGTGAACGTCACCGTCAGCACCTCGGGCGGTACCTCACGAACCTCGGCGGCCGATTTGTTCAGCTACGTGTCCCCTCCGACGGTGACCAAGATCACACCCGCCAACGGACCCACGAAGGGGGGCACCGCGGTGACGATCTCGGGAACGAACTTCCTCGGGAGCGTGTCGGTGGCATTTGGCGCGACGCCGGCAACAAGCGTGCATGTGCTTTCCGCGACTCAGATCACTGCCACCTCGCCTTCCGGCTCGGGCACCGTCTATGTGACCGTGTCCGCTGCCGGCGGGTCCAGCTCGTCGACTGGCAGGAGCAGGTTCACGTTCGTGGCCGCGCCGACCATCACCAAGGTCACGCCCGACAGCGGATCCGTCAAAGGCGACACCACGGTCACGATCTGGGGAAGCAACTTCGTCGGAACGGTCTCGGTGTACTTCGGATCGACGCGGGCGGCGAGCGTTCATGTGCTCTCGTCCTCCGAGATCAGGGTCACCGCGCCCAAGGGGTCCGGTACGACCTACGTCACGGTCTCTGCCGTCGGCGGGTCCAGCAAGAAGACCCCGACGGGCAAGTATCGCTACTGAGTCCTGGACGACCGAACCGAGCGCGAGGCGGCGTGACCGCCTACCAGAGTGCCGCATCAGGTAACGTTTGCGCGCTCACCGTCGAGCGCTCTCTGTGAGCACCGATCGACTAGCTGAATAGGAGCCGTGAACCGGCGGCTATCTCGGGCAAACTGCGGGCCATTCAGGCCGACGCGCCGGTTGCCCGCCAGATCTCGGTCGTGGCGTCGATCTCCATGGAGGTCCGTCCGAGGATGAGCCGCAAGAGGAGGGGGAGACGGGAACCTGGCCACGTGTGACCGGCTCCTTGCGAGACGAACAAGGTGACAGCCGCCACCGCCCTGGGGTCGCCGAAGTCCATTCGGGTGAGGTGACCGGTGAGCTCCTGACGGGTCGGCTCACTCGCCAGCCCGAGGGCTCGGGCCCAGGCCGCGGCCGCGTCGGGCACGCTTTCGTTCCAGCGTTCAGTGCCGCTGCCGGCGAAGGGGTTGATGCGGTCAGCGGTTCCATGGAAGGCGACCACCCGTAGCGGGTGCTCGAGCCGGGTCTGGGTGGGAGCCAGGAGGCCGGCGACCGCTCCGAGAACGCGCACTGACTCGGGATGGAGCGAGGCGAAGCGGCTGGCCATCCGGGCCCCACCGGACATCCCCGCGAGGCAAACCCGTCGCTCCGTCTCCGAGTATCGGGCGAGGAGCCAGCTGACCAGGACTCGGAGGTACTCGGCGTCCCCTTCGAGGTCCCATTCAAACCCGGATCCGAGGGACCAGGCGCCCTGGGGGAAGGCCACCACGGCGCCCGACGAGCAAAGCCTCTCCATCGAACTCAGTCGGGCCTGCCGCTCAGGTGAGGAACGGCTCCCGTGAAGGCTGAGCACGATGACCGACGGAGCGCCCGACGGCTCCGCCAGGAGGAATCGACGTGCGTGACTCCCGAGATTGAGGACCTCTGCACGCAGTGTCACTCCTCTTGCTTAGTCCAACGCACGTCAAGGCGAAGAAGGACCGCACGACCGGAGCCTGCCGCAGTGATCGGGTGAAGGGCAAGGCGCCGGGTCTATCACGCCGGTCGGTCAGCCTTGCCGACCCCTAGTAGCGGTCGGCGCAAATGAGGGAGCAATCAGGGAAGTCCCTGATTGTTGGGTATGAGTTGTCAGTCCATGATGTTGACGTCAGAGGCTCTCCGATCGACGACCAGTGCTAGGTGAGGGATGACCATTACTAGTCAAGTTCCGTACGGTGGCCCGATTGGCCCGGCCCCGGCCGCCGCCCGCGCGGTCGGTCTCACGAAGATCTACGGGAAGGGCGACGCCGCCGTGCGTGCTCTCGACGGCGTGCACGTCGAGTTCGCCCGTGCCCAGTTCACGGCGGTCATGGGGCCTTCGGGCTCGGGCAAGTCGACCCTCATGCACTGCATGGCCGGCCTCGACATCCCCACGAACGGCCAGGTCTTCGTCGGGGAGCAGGAGGTCGGGACGCTCGACGACTCCGGGCTCACGAAACTGCGTCGGGACCGTGTGGGCTTCGTCTTCCAGTCTTTCAACCTCGTGCCTACGCTCACAGCCGGCGAGAACATAAGGCTCCCGGCCGAGCTAGCCGGCCGGAACGTGGACGGGCGGTGGTTCGACTTCCTCGTGGACCAGCTCGCCATCCGCGACCGGTTGTCGCACCGCCCCAGCGAGCTCTCCGGCGGCCAGCAACAACGCGTCGCCTGCGCCCGGGCGCTCCTAGGACGCCCGGACCTGATCTTCGCCGACGAGCCGACGGGCAACCTCGACTCGAACTCGTCCACGGAGCTCTTGACGTTCCTCCGCCACTCGGTGACCGAGCTCGGCCAGTCGATCGTCATGGTGACCCACGACCCGCGGGGCGCGACCTTCGCGGACCGGGTCGTGTTCCTCTCCGACGGGCACGTCGTCGGCGAGCTCGTCTCACCAACCGCAGAGTCGGTCCTCGAGCAGATGAGACGGCTCGGCAGCTGACATGCGACGGGCCACCATCAAGGGCCTCCTGGCCCACAAGCTCCGGCTGGCGCTGACGGCGCTAGCCATCGTGCTCGGGGTCACCTTCGTGTCGGGGACCTTCGTCCTCACCGACACCTTGCACTCGACCTTCACGACCCTATTCGGGCAGGTGTACCAGAACGTCAGCTTCATCGTCCGGGCCAGGCCGGCATTTGGGACCGGGGAGGGCGAACCGGCCCAGCCGATCCCGCAGTCGATGGTCGCCACGGTGGGCGCCGTCCCCGGGGTTCAGTACGTGAGCGGGAGCGTCGAAGGCTACGCCCAGCTGGTCTCCCCGGCCGGGAAGGCCATCTCCAACGGCGGGGCGCCGAGTCTGGGCGTGTCCTGGCAACCGAATTCGCAGCTCTCCTCGCTCCATCTCGTCTCCGGGCTGCCCCCGACGAACGCGCACGAGGTCGCCATCGACGTGGCCACGGCTTCCAAGTACCACTTCGCCGTCGGCGACCGCGTGCGTGTCTTCCTCCCCGGGCAGCCCCAGACCTTCGTTCTCACGGGCGTCGTTCGCTTCGGCACGGCCGACAACCTTGCCGGGGCGACCATCGCCGCCTTCACCCTGCCCACCGCGCAGAGGCTCTTCGGCGAGGTCGGCAAGCTCGACGGCGTCGCCGTGCTGGCGCGATCGGGCGTGAACAAGGCCGAGTTGCAGCGCGCCATCGCGGCCGTGCTCCCGAAAGGCGATGAGGTCGTCACGGGTCAGACGGTGGCGAACGAGCAGACGAACGCCATCAACTCGGCGCTCAGTTTCTTCTCGACCGCCCTCCTCGTCTTCGCCTTCATATCCCTCTTCGTGGGCGGCTTCACGATCTTCAACACCTTCTCGATCATCGTCGGTCAGCGCACCAGGGAACTGGCGCTGCTGCGCGTGCTCGGCGCCAGCCGGCGGCAGCTCTTCCGCTCCGTGCTCGCCGAGGCGGGAATAGTCGGCCTCGTGTCAGCGCTCGTCGGGCTCGGGCTCGGCGTCCTCACCGCCAAGGGTCTCGAGGAGCTGCTGAAAGGCTTCGGGGTGAGCCTGCCCACCGGTTCTCTCGTCTTCGAAGCCCGCACGGCCGTCGTCGCCTTGCTCGTCGGCGTCGGCGTGACTGTCGTCTCCGCCATCAGCCCGGCGCGCCGGGCCGTGCGCATCGCACCGGTCGCTGCCCTCGCCGACTACCGGGGCAGTGAGGCGGAGTCGTCTCGCCGGCGGATCCTCGTCGGGGGTGCCTTGGGCATCGCCGGCATCGCCCTTCTCCTCGTGGGACTGGCGGTGGCCCACAAGATCCAGCTCGTCGGGGTTGGAGCCGTGTCCATCTTTATCGGAGTCGGCATGCTCGCCCCGGTGGTCGCCCGCCCGCTTTCGAGCTTCCTCGGCCGCCCTTTGGAGGTTCTCGGTATCTCGGGCAAGCTAGGTCGTGAGAACTCGATGCGCAGCCCGCGGCGCACCGCCCAGACCGCCTCGGCACTCATGGTCGGCCTTGCCCTCGTCTCGGCGATGGGCGTCTTCGGGGCCTCGTTGTCGAGCTCGGCGACGGCGGCCGTCAACAACGCCGTCCGGGCCGACTACATCATCTCGAGCTCGAGCCAGGGTTCGGGCGGCTTCAGCTCGGCAGTTGCGACGGCGGTCGCCAAGGTGCCGGGCGTGAGGACCGTGTCGGAGGTCTACGTCGGCACCTTCGAGCTCCGTGGTTCGCAGACCGATCTCACAGCCCTGTCGACGGCGGGGCTCGCCTCGACGGTGATCTTGAACATGGTCTCGGGCGCCGGGTCTCCTGCCCTCGGCTCGGGCGACATGCTCGTCGACACCAGCACCGCCACCGCCGACCATCTCAGAGTCGGGTCTCGCGTCCCGGTCCGCTTCGCGCTCACGGGCAGGGCCACGATGCGCATCGGCGGCATCTACAAGGCGAACGCGTTGCTCGGCAGCTACCTGGTCGGTGCCGCCTTCTACCAGTCGCACTTCAGCGGGGACATTCCCGTCGCCGTCCTGGTCCACACCTCGGACGGCCCGGGTGCCGCAGGCAAGGCGGAGATCTCGACCGGACTGAGGGCGTTCCCGGGGCTCACGATCCAGACCCGCGTCGAGTACGAGAAGGCCCAGCAGCAGCAGGTGAACCAGCTCCTCGGCCTCGTCTACGCCCTGCTCGCCCTGGCCATCCTGATCGCGCTGATCGGCATCGTGAACACGCTCCTGCTCTCGGTCTTCGAGCGGACCCGCGAGATCGGCCTGCTGAGGGCGGTCGGCATGCGGCGCCGGCAGGTGAAGGCCATGATCCGCTCCGAGGCGGTGATCCTCGCCGTCTTCGGCGCCATCATCGGCATCGTCATCGGCTCCTGCCTCGGGGTCGCCTTCGCCTGGTCGCTCCGCTCCCAGGGCATCACCAACATCACGGTCCCCATCGGCTCCCTGGTCCTGTTCCTCGTGGTCGCCGCTCTGCTCGGTCTAGGCGCCGCCTCCTGGCCGGCGCGCCGAGCAGCGAAACTTGACGTGCTGGCCGCGATAGCTGCCGACTAGCGATCACGTCACCGGCGACAGATTGTTACTGCGAGTGGCCTCATTGCAACGGCGATCAGAGCCGCTCGTCGATCCGGGCGACCGACCAGCCCTCGGCGATCGGCAGGCTCAGCTCGACCGCTTCGCCCTCGCTGTGGCTCACCGGCGTCAGCTTCACTTCCCGGAATCGGCCGCCGGCGAGGCCAAGCGCCCCCGCCTCGGCTCGGCAGCGGCCAGGGTCGGTGACGAGCGCCTGTATCCGCGCCTCTTGCGGTTTGCCGCCGGCGGTGGGCTCTGCCCACGAGCCGGTCGCGCTGCCGCTCAGGTCGATGCAGCTGACGGCGATCGTCGAGCCGGTGCGCACGACCCGGGCAAAGAGGGTGCCCGCCTCCGGCTCGGGACTCACCGCCCCGCCCGAGGTCTCGATCTGCACGGCGCCGTTCGGGTCACCGATGTCGCACCAGCTCGTGTCCTCGCCGTGGCGGAACAGGTCGCGACAGCGCAGAGCGAAGCGGTGCCAGTCGAGGACCGTGGAGGTCTCGCCCTTCCTCAGGCGCTCGTGGTTGGGGTAGTAGGGATCGCAAAGGACTCCGGCATCGTCACCGAGGACGAGCAACCCGGCCCCGAGCGACGTCGTCACGGCCTCGGTCAGCACCACCGTGCGCACGGCGCCGTCCCGGTCGCCGCCCCACACCGGCGGGTACAAGGCGAGCGCTCCGCCTGCCCAGGGATACCGGCCTGCGCTGCGGTTGATCAACCCTTCGAGGTGGCGCCAGCGGTCATTGGGGGGCCACACCTCGACGTACCGGAAGCCGGATGTGGAGGGGATCTCGAGGCCTGATGGGACGCCGTTCACCTGGTTGAAGCTGAGGGTCGCCGACGGCAGGGCGGCGTGCACACGTTCGACGAAGACGCCGTAAGCGTGGTCCATGGCGCGCGGGCTGCCAAGGGCGTCGAGTGGTGCTCTCGGGTACCCGTAGGTGTCGAGGTGAAACCCGTCGAATCCTATGGCGTCGGCTGCACCTCCGTAGGAGGCGATCCAGTGCTCCTGCCAGGCGGTGCTGGCAGGGTCCATGATCTGGAGCAGGTTTCCGAGGCGCTGTGGCGTGCCATCGTTGCGGAACAGGAGCCAATCCCGGTGGGTCTCTCCGTAAGCGGGTTCCGCCGCGCAGATCGGCGCGTAGGCCTGGGCAACCGCGCCAAGATCGCGCACGTCTGAGACGAGGCGCTCGAGCGAGCTGCGGGCGAGCAGCCGGCCGAGCGGGTCTGCGTACTCGCTGTTGCCCGGAAGCGGGGCGGAGTACCGCTGCATCCAGTCGTAGAACTGCACGACCGTACAGCGCAGAGCGCGCAGCCAGGAGAGCACCTCGTCCACCCGCTGCGGGTCGAACGACGTGGCGAAGCCCATGACGGGATCGTCCCCCGGCCGCCTGCTGACGGTCGTGAACTCCTCGCAAAGCAGCTCCCCGTCTTCGGTCCAGGCTTCGAGGGCGTGCGTACCCACCGGCAGATTCGAGGCGACCGCCGCGCCGGCCTCGAAGTGGGCAGGGCGGGTGAGCCCGAAGGCGGTTCGGCAGAGGACCGATGCCGTCCCCGGCGGGAGGTCGCCCACGACGACCGGTTCGGAGGTCGAGTAGCGGGTCTTCAGGTCGGCGAAGCCCAAGCGGCCGTCTCCTCGGCATGGTTGCCGTGCAGTCGCGCCAGGACCTGCCGACGCTGCGCTCCGGCAAGCGCGTGCCGGTCGAATGGCGTCGCGAGCACGATCGCCCCCGCCCCGCGGGCCCAACTCGACTCGTCCCACTCGTCGACTTCCACCGGCGTCCCAGACATCGACGGGGGCAGCAACTTGGCCAGTGTTCCCCGAAAGGCCCTGTCGCAATGGGGCCAGGACGACGTCCCTTCTCCGGCGATGATCACCACCTCCGGGTCGAGCGCGGCGATCGCGGGCGCCACCGCCCGTGCCAGGCGCTGCGCGGCAGCTGCGTAGATCTGGCGGGCCCTGGTGTCGTTGCGATCGGCGAGCTCGGCCAGCCGATCCCGGCCCTGACCGGACCGGAGCACGCCGGCCTCCTTGGCGGCTGCGACAAGTCCCGCGTCGCCGACGTAGGCCTCCAGGCAGCCACGCCGCCCGCACACGCAGGGCGCTCCGCCCGGGCTCACGGTGACGTGGGCGAGCTCGCCAGCGCCTCCCCGGGTCCCGCGCTGTAGCGTCCCGTCGGCGACGCAGGCGAATCCGACACCGCGACCGATGGTGATCACGACGAAGCTACGACGGTTCCGGCCTCGCCCGTACAGCCTCTCGGCGACCGCGAGCGCCTTCACGTCGTTCTCGATGAGAACGGGGATCCCAAGAGCGGCGCGCAGGTGGCGACCGAGCGGCATCGCCGACCAGCCGAGCACTGCCGCGTCGACATCGCCAACGTCGGGCCGCTCCACGACGCCGGGCACCCCGACGCCGATACCGAGCAGTCCCTCGCTCCTGGGCCTGCAGAAAGACCGCACGCGCCCCACCAGGCGCTCTATCGCGTCCGGCGCCATGGCATCGTAGGGCTCGGTGAGGGTGGAGATCACCTGACCGTCGAGGCTTACGTCGACGAGGATGAGGTGATCGGCTGCAAGCTTGACTCCGACGGCGCGCCCGGCGGTGCTGACGAGACCGAGGAGCTGGCCGGGTCGTCCGCCTTCCGACGGCTCGTACGCGAGCGGCTGGAGCACCCCTTGTTGAATGAGGCGCCGCGTCACTTGGCTGACGGTGGGGGGGCTGAGCTCGAGCTCACGGGCGATCGTGGCGCGCGACGCTGGGCCATGCTGGCCGAGCAGAGCCAGCACCGCCATCCGGGTGAGGTCGCCTCCTACGACGCCGTCGCCTTTCATCGCCGCCTTCGGTCGAGTTGTGGCCAGAATAAACGAGCTGTCGAACCGGTGGTGTGAATCTTCCATGACGGATCCCTTGACAGCTGACCTCGGGATAGTTAACTTTCTGTTTCGAAGAAAGATACTTGGTTTATGCCTCTCAGAAAGTAACTCTGGTCAGGGGTGGTGATGAAGCAGCGGACGAGCGGGTTCGAAGACCTCGTTGCGCCGAGCATCCGGGCGATGCTCGCCAATCAGCGGCCGAACGGCGCCTTGGTCGCTTCTCCCGATTTCGCCCAGTACCAGTACTGCTGGCTGAGGGACGGCTCGTTCGTCGCCCACGCGCTCGACCGCGCTGGCGAGCACGAGGCGTCGGATCGCTTTCACCGCTGGTGCGCAAGCTCGATCGACCATATCGCCCCGCTGATGGAAGCTGCGCTCGAGCGCGTCCAGCTTGGCAAGCCAGTCGATCCGAACGAGATGCCGCCAGCGCGCTTCAGCATGGAAGGCCTGGTGGTCAAGGACGACTGGCCGAACTTCCAGATCGACGGGTACGGCACCTGGCTCTGGTCACTGCACGAGCATCTGGAACGTTCAGGCGCCCACTCTCTCCCTGAACGGCTTGTTGGCGCGGTCGAGCGCGTCGGCCGGTATCTGGCCGAGCTCGGCACCGTGCCGTGCTTCGACGTCTGGGAGGAGAACGGCGGCTCGGTCCACACAGCGACACTCGGCTGCGTGTACGCAGGGCTCGTTGCCGCCTCGGTGATGCTTGGCAACCAGGAGCTGCGCGAGCGGGCGGACGCGGTGCGTTCGGATGTGCTGGAGCGTGCGCGCACCGAGGGACGTTTCGAGAAGTCCAACACCGATCGACAAGTAGACGCAGCCCTGCTCTGGTTGTCCGAGCCTTTCGGTCTCTGTGACCCGCGCGAACCGGCGTTCGTCGAGACGGCGCGTGTGATAGGCGCCGAGCTCGACCTCGATGGCGGCATCCGCCGCTACCCGGCCGACACCTATTACGGCGGCGGAGCCTGGCCCGTGCTCACGGCGTCGCTCGGCTGGTACCGGGCGTCGATCGGCGAGCTGGAGGAGGCACGGCGGCGGCGTGACTGGATCGCCGAGAGATTCGACGCCGAAGGCCGTCTCGGCGAGCAATTCGGAGGCGAGCGCCGGGACCCGGGGAAGTACGCCGAGTGGATCCGCCGCTGGGGCTCGCCTGCCAGGGACCTGGTGTGGTCGCACGCGATGTACGTCGTTCTCTGCGACGAGCTCGAGGTGATCTCGCGCTCGGCTCCAGCAGAGGTCGAGTCGACCGTCTCTGATCTCGAGACGTAGCTGTTCCGAATCCAAACGAAAGGAGCCCCACATGGCGGGGAGCAACATCGGACAAATGGAAAAGGGGAGGAGAAACATCGTGCACATGAGAAGCAAGCGGGCGAGGTCCCTGTCGGTAGCGGCGCTGTGTGCGGCACTCGGCTTCGGGGCCTTCGCAATTGCGGCTGCGGGAACGAGCGCCGCCGCCGTCGGGAGTCACAGCACCCGGGCCTCGAGCCCGGTGACGCTCACGTTCTGGAACGCCTACACCGGAACGCAGATAACAACCATGAACAACGTGATAATTCCTCGTTTCGAGAAGCTCAACCCCGGGATAAAGGTGGTGAATACCTCCTTCCCCTACGGCGATCTGCTGTCGAAGTACCTGGCAGCAGCGGCAGCGGGGAACCCGCCGGACGTGTTCCGCACGGACATCGCTTGGACGGCCGAGCTCGCTAGTGACGGCGTCGCTCTCAAGCTGAGCACCTTGCCGTGGTACTCCGCGCTCGTCAAGAACGCGCTGCCGGGACCGCTCCAGACCACCATGTACAAGAAAAGCGCCTACAGCCTGCCCTTGGACACCAACACCATCGCCCTGTTCTGGAACAAGACCGACTTTGCCGCCGCAGGGATCAAGAGCCCCCCGACGACGATCGCCCAGCTGATCACAGACGCCAAAGCGATGACGATCCCCTCCAAGGACCAGTACGGGCTCGGGGTGGACTCCACAGACATCTGGGACGTCTCGCCCTACATCTGGAGCGACGGAGGTAGCTTCACCAACGCCGGCTACACCAAGGCGGGCGGGTACATGAACAGCGGAGCCACGAGATCCGCCGTGAAGATGCTCGTCCAGGGTTACAACGGCGGCCACGGCTACATCGGGCCCGACATCATAAGCACCACGGGCGACTCCGGTGAGGCGGAGTTCCCGAGCGGCAAGTACGCCATGTACATCGACGGTCCCTGGGCCGTGCCGACCTTCCAGGCACTGAAGCCGGTGCCGAGCTACGGCATCGTGCAGATGCCGGTCGGTCCCGGTGGCTCGCACACACCGACCGGGGGCGAGGACGTCGTGGTCTCGAACGGTAGCAAGAACGTCGCCGACGCCGAGCTGTTCGCCCAGTTCCTCGACTCGTCGTTCTCGCAGCTCACGATGGCGAGCATCGGGCAGATGTCGGCGTTCGCCAACGATGCCAGCGCAGAGGTGAAGACCACGCCGTACTACAAGGTCTTCACTCAGGCGCTGACGCAGGCCTACGTGCGGCCGGTGAGCCAGTACTACGGTTTGGTCGACACCGACTTCTCCAACGCCTTCGAGGAGATCCTCGCCGGCAAGGAGAGCGTGACTGCAGGCATGAACCAGGCCGCCGCCGAGTCGGACAACGCCTTGGCTGGACGTGGCTGAACGGAGGTAGGGACTTGGAACGGCGCCCGGCGGCCCCATCGCAGGGCGCCGTTCCACCTGCTACGGGGCCCGGGCGCGGCATTGCCTTGCGCACCCGGGCCAGCCGGTTCCTGACGCCGTACCTGCTGATCGTCCCGGCAGCGGCGTTCTATGTCATCTTCACGGTCTACCCGATCTTCCGCCAGTTCGACGTCAGTTTCTTCAACTGGCATGTCTTCCCGGGAAGCCAGAGTCCTTTCGTCGGCTGGTCGAACTACAGCCAGATGCTGCACGACCCAGCCATTCGCACAGCCGCCTACAACACCCTGCTGTATGTCGTGATCACGGTCCCGGCGCAGATGGCCCTCGGCCTGTTCGCCGCCGCCATGCTCACCGACCGCCTCCCGGCTTCGACGCTCTGGAGGGCGCTCGTGTTCATCCCGGTAGTCACCTCCTGGGTCGTGGTCAGCTACCTCTTCGCCTATATGTTCAGCCCCTCGGGCGGACTCGTGGACACGATCCTCGGCCTTTTCGCCGGGCACGCCGTGCACTTCGACTGGTTGGCGCAGACCTGGAGCGCCAACATGGTGGTCTGGCTGGTGGGGATCTGGAAGGGAGTCGGCTGGTCGTTCATCATCTTCCTCGCCGCGCTCGACGGCACCGCCCGGGACGTCATCGAAGCGGGCCGTGTCGACGGCGCAACCGAGCACCGCATCTGGCGCTCGCTCATCATCCCGTCGATCCGTCAGTCGATCGTCTTCGTGCTCGTCCTCCTCGTGATCGGGGCCGCCTCGGTCTTCACGTCGGTCTGGGTCATCACCGCGGGAGGTCCCTACGGATCGACCCACGTCCTTTACACCTACGCCTATCAGCAAGCCTTCACTGACTTTGCCTTCGGCTACGCGGCGGCGATCGCCTCGCTGCTCGCCGTCGTCCTGTTCGGGCTGAGCGTCGCCGAGATCCAAGTGTTGGGCTCACGGGGAGACTGACGAGACGTGGCCGTCGCTATCGAAACGCCAACCACCTCCAAGCTGAAGCCGAGCACGGGGCCTGGGCTGTTCGGCGTCAAGACCTGGAAGAAGACTCGCCTCGCAATCGCCCTGGTTTTCGCGCTGATCTCGATGGTCCCACTGCTCTACATGATCTCGCTGTCTTTCCAGCCTATGAGCACAATCGGTGCGGGCACGTTCCAGCTTCTGCCCACGCACCCGACTTCGCAGAACTACTTGCAAGCCTGGGACACGGTCCACCTCGGTCGGCTCTTGTTGAACAGCACGATCGTCGCCGCGGGCACCGTTGTTCTCACCGTGGTTTGCGCATCGCTCGCCGCCTTCGCTTTCGCCCGGTACAAGTTCCGCTTCAGGGAGGTGATCTTCTACCTCTTTCTTGCGAGCCTGGCGGTGCCGACCGTCGAGCTCGTCATCCCTCAGTACCTCCTGATGGACCGGCTGCATCTGATCGACTCGCTGATTGGCCTGATTCTCATCTACGTGAGCGCCAATCTCCCCTTCTCGATCTTCCTCCTGCGCGGCTTTTTCGAGGCGGTGCCGCGCGAGCTCGAGGAGTCGCTGCGGCTCGACGGCGCGAGCAACCTAGGTGTGCTCACCAAGCTGCTTGCCCCGCTCTCGATCCCTGCCCTCGCGGTCGTGGCGTTGTTCGCTTTCAACGCAGCCTGGGACGAGTTCGTCGTCGCCCTGACGCTGATCAACTCGTCGTCCCACTTCACGGTCCAGATCGGCCTGGCGCTGTTCCAGGGCTCGCACACCACCGAATGGGGTCCGCTCTTCGCGGCTTCGGTCGTCGCGACCGTTCCGAACATCATCGTCTTCACGATCTCCCAGAGGTGGTTCAAGAGCGGCGTGTCGCTCGGCGGGATCCGCTGACGCCTGGTGCGCCCTGACCACAACGGCCGGGCGTGGCGCAGGCGGGTGCTGCTCGTCTTGTGGGTCGGTCTCCCGCTCGGATTCCTCGGGGTGTTCGCGCTTTACCCGCTCGCCTACCAGGTGTACGGCAGCTTCCTCAACTGGCCTCAGCTGAAGCCGACCACCTTCAGCGGTCTGCAGAACTTCCGTTATCTGTTCGCCAACCCGATGACGGGCTCGGCGATCGCGCACACCGGCGTCTACGTCGGGCTCACAGTGTCGCTCGAGGTCGCCCTTGGGCTTGCCAGTGCTTGGGTCACCTTGCGACGCCGCCACGGCCAGGCGTTGCTGGCGATCGTGTTCGTGATCCCTATTGCGTGCCAGCGGTCTTTTCGCCGCGGCATCTATAGCGGTGACCTGCTCTGACAAGCAGTCACGCGCGACCGGTCAAACCCCCTTAGGTGTCAACACATGCTCTGGTAGTAGAGGCACTGCAGCCGTCCGATCACCGAGGTCCGGCGTGGCCTGCCTCGGCTATCTGTGGCTCTGCACCGTAGTTCGGCGTCGTGACCCTTGGCTCCGCCTCGCCGCTGGCGGCCTGGCGCTCGTGCTGGCCCGACCGCCGGAGGAGATCGACCGGCCTGCGCCCTAGTACAGGCCCGCCTGGCGCGGATCAGTCAAAGGTCGCCGGGCGCCCCGGGTGCAGGTGGTGCTCGTACATCAGGGCTATCTGGGACTTCGTCACCCGGTCGATGGAGAGGGGCGGCAGGGTGTCTTTCGCGAACCAGCCCACGGCGAGTGTCTCCAGCTCCTCGGGCGTGCCGAGGTGCACCGGTATGCAGACGAAGAACAGCTTGTAGACGTGGAACGGCAACGGAGGTTCGTGGCCCTGCCGCTCCCGATCCAGCACCGCGGCCAGCTCGAGCACGTCGACGGTGACCCCGGACTCCTCGCGCACCTCTCGAGCCACTGCCTCCCGCGGCGACTCGAGCACGTCGCACCAGCCCCCCGGCAGCGTCCACAACCCGTCGGAGCGGTCGCGCACCAGCAGGACCCGCTCGTCCTCGTCGAACACCGCCCCGCGCACGTCGACCTTGGGCGTCGCGTAGCCCGTGTCCAGCTCGACAAGGCGCTGCAGCTCGCCCATGTCGCTACGGCTGACCAACTTCATGAGGGCGAGGGCGGCGGCGCGCACCTGGCGGTAGCGCTGCTGGTCGAAGTCGTCACGACCGTAGTGCAGGCCACTCTGGGCGATCGCCAGCAGCTTGATCGCGCTGGCCCGAACCGCAGCGGTCGCGTCGCTGTCGCCTGGGCCGTCTCCGCTCACTGCCCCATCTTGTCGCGGGTGCCGTCGGCGTCGCGCGGGCCGCGGACTACCGGCGCTCAGCTGCCGCGGCGCGAGCGTGCAGCCTTTGCAGGGTGCCCGCCGTCCCGGCGGCGCGCCGCGCCCACCAGTGCCGGGGATCGTCACCGGGAACCGGTGGCTGGCCGGCGTGCAGCCCCGCCCAGCGGCGGGCATGACCGGCGAGCCAGCCCAGAGTGAGCAGCGGATCCTGGTCGAGCATGGCCGCCAGCGAGTACCGCCGCTCGCCGGCCCGGTATCCCAGTGCCATGACGGCGGCGGCCCGTCGGAGATCATCGTGGGTCAACAGGATGCCGGAGCGCACGGGACTCACCAGCGCGTCGAGGACCTGTTCGCGCTCGGTCGGAAGGCGGACCGGCTCGGGGGCGGTGCGCAGCGCCAGCGCCAGCGCCGCTGAGCTCAGAGAGCGTGCCTCCCTGTGCAGGGCGCTGAGGGTCATCCGAGCCCAGTCCGAGAGCGCCGGTGCGCCAAGCCGGCTGACGAGAGCGAGATAAGCGGGCGCCCAGGACCACACGTGCTCGGTCAGGAGCGTCTCGCGGACGTGTCGCAGGCGCTGGCGGGTCGCCTCATTGCGGGCCGTCGTCTCGGCGTCGGCGAGCTCGGCGTACAGCATGAGGAGAACGCCCAGGTGGTCGGCGTCCGGCGGCGGCACAAGTCCGATCGCCCGCCAGTAACCGGCCACCCGGTCGAGTCCCTCCCCGCCGAGCTTGCCCTCCCCGCCCAGGTAGATGGCCGCATGTGGTTGCGCGTTGAGCACGAACACCGCCGTGTGCTCAGCCCCGGTCGTCGCCGGCAGCCCGAGGCACTCCAGCACGGGCTGGCAATGAGACGGCGGGCTGAGCGGCACGGACCCGAGCGCACGCAAAAGATCGGAGCCGGTGCCCGCTGTCGCCGGGGTTGCCGGCGCCGGGCACTGGACCGGGGAGCGGGCCCGGTCGTCGCCGGAAGCGGCCCCCGGCGCCCGAAGTTGCGGAAGCGTGCCTGCCAGTACCGGCGTGGTCATCGTTCCGGCACCCGGTAGCTGCCGGCGGTCGGCCGGTGCGGCCGAATCAGCCCGCGCGGCCGGGGCAGCGCGCCGGGTGACCGGTGGCTGGGGGGCCGGGTCAGCCGGAGCCACTCCTCGTAGACGGCTCGGGCCTTGGCGGTGTCGACGGCGATGTCGCCGTGGCGGTCGTCCGGGTCCGCGGGCCGTACCCGGACCGCCTGGTGCCAGCAGTGCATGCCGGAGATCGGGTCGGGGTGGACGGGGAAGGTGAGGTTCTGGTGCACGCCGGTGTCGCTCCACCAGATCCGCCGGGTGTCGGGGTCAGCCGACTCGTAGCTCGTCACCGGCGTCAGCTGCTGCATGGCCCAACCGTCCGTACCGCGGCGCAGGCCGACGGTGGCCGTCATGGCGCCCGCTCCCCGCGGCTGGCCGGACAGACGCCAGCGGCCCATGTGGTGACTGCAGGCGACTACGCCCGGCCGGATCCCCTCGGTGATCCAGGCCTTGGCGACGAAGTGGCCGATGTCGGTCTCCACCCGAATCAGATCGCCGGTGCGCCCGACCCCGAGGCGGGCCGCGTCCAGAGGATGGATCCAGACCGGGTTGGTATGGGCCAGCTCGTCCAGCCACTTGGCGTTGGCCGAGCGTGTGTGTATCTGGGTCGGCAACCGGAACGTGGACAGCAGCACCATCTGGTCGGGAGCCAAGTTGTCCGGATGGACGTGGCTCTTTATGTAGCCGGGCAGGGCGTGTTCCGGCCATCCCCAGGCGGCGAGCGTCGACGAGTAGAACTCGAGCCTGCCCGAGGGCGTCGGGAACCCCCGGCGCAGGGTGCCGTCGACCACGACGCCGATCGGGCGGCGGCCTTCGCTGTCGGGCTCCGGCGCGCCCGTCGGGACGATGTTCGGGTCGGGCGCCCGCGGAGCGGCGCTGTAGGCCCGCCCCGACGGGTGGATCACGACGTCTGCTGCCTCGCTGGCGGGGACAGGCCGCTCGTGCAGCGCGCCCTGGCCCGAGGTGATCTCGAAGGCGCCGTACCTGCGCATCCACTGCAGCGGCGTAAGGCCGTCAGCAGCGGCCCGCTCCCGCAGGCCAGGTACCGAGTTCTCGAACATCCAGCCGTAGTACTCCTCGACGGTCAGTTTCTCGCCCGGGCGTGCCCGTGACTCGTGGCACTGGCGGATGCCTAGCGAGCCGTCCGGGTCGATCCGCCACGACAGCTCGATCCAGAACTCGTTCTCCTCCCAGACCTCGCCCGGATTGACCTGGCGGGTGTCGGTGATCGCTTCCCCGAGCCGTTCCCGGGCGACTCGCAGCACAGGCTGGCGGAAGCCGACCCACTGGCCGTCGTACTGCTCGTAGGAATGGGTGTCGTGGCGCTCCGAGGCATGCCCCATCGGCAGCACGTAGTCGGCGAAGTGGGCGGACTCGTTCCAGGTGGGCGTGAGGGCGACGAAGCAGCCGACCTTGCTCTCGTCGGTCAGCATCTCCATCCAGGACAGCCCGTCCGGGTTGGTCCAGACCGGGTTGTAGACCCTTATGAAATAGGTGTCGAGCTTGCCCCGGCCCTCGGCGACCAGGTGCGGGAGCAGGAACGACATCTCGTTTTGCGCCAGCGGGTACTCGAGCGGCCATTCCAGCTCCTGCCAGGTCGCAGGCGGCGGCGGGGTGTGGATCGGCCTCGGCACGAACTTGTTCTGGACGTTGGGGAAGGTGCCACCCTCGGTCGCGACCGCGCCGAGCAGAGCCGAGATCAGAAACAGGGTCCGGGCCACCTGCCAGCCGCCGAGGTTGGCGGCGGCGGCCGAGCGCCACACGTGCGCCGCGAAGCGGGTCCCCGCCCCGGCGACGGTCTCGGCCACCTCGGCGAGCACCTCGGCGTCGATGCCGGACTCGGCGGCAGCGAACTCGAAGGTGAAGTGGGAGTAGAGACTGGCCAGCACCTCGTCGAAGACCTCGAAGCTGACCGGCATCTCCGGATGGCACGCCTGCAGGTACTCGGTCCAGTTCCACCATCTCCGCACGAACTCACGGTCGTACCGGCCGGTGGTGATGAGGTGCCTGGCGATGGCGAGGTTGATGGCCGACTCGCTGCCCGGCACCGGCGAGAGCCAGTAGTCCGCCTGACTGGCGGTGTTGGAGAGCCGGGTGTCGAGAACGATGACCCGCGCGCCACCGGCGCGTGCCTCGGTGATCCGCTGGGCATGGGGATTGAAGTAGTGACCGGCCTCGAGGTGGGCGCTGATCAGGTAGATGACCTTGGCGTTGGCGTAGTCCGGGCTCGGCCGGTCGGCACCCATCCAGAACTGGTAGCCGGTGCGGCCGGCACTTGAGCAGACGTTGGTGTGGGAATTGTGGCCATCGACTCCCCAGCTGGCCAGCACGCGCTCGGTGAAGCCGTCCTCGCCCGGTCTGCCGATGTGCACCATGACCTCGTTCTGCCTCTGCTCGCTGAGAGCGGCCCTGATCCGTGCGCCGAGCGTGTCCAGGGCCTCGTCCCAGCTGATCCGCTCCCACTCGCCCGAGCCGCGCGGCCCGCTTCGCCGCAGCGGGTAGAGGATCCGGTCCGCGTCGGTCACCTGGTTGATGGTCGCCGGGCCCTTGGCGCAGTTGCGACCCCGCGAGCCCGGGTGCTCGGGATTGCCCTCGAACTTGCGCACCTGCAGGCTGTCCCTGTCGACGTAGGCCAGCAGCCCGCAGGCCGATTCGCAGTTGAAGCAGGTCGTCGGGACGAGAAGGTAGCGGTGCTCGATCCGGGCGGGCCAGGCGCCCGAGTCGAGCTCTGTCCAGTCGTCCCAGCGCTCCTTCGGGGGGAAGGCGGCCAGGTAGGTGCCGCTCGGGCCCTGGTAGAAGGTCTCGCCGCGGGCAGTGGCGGCCGACCTCGCCGCGGAGACGCGCCCTCCGATGGCGTCCAGCTCGACGTCGGCCAGGAGTTCGGCGACGGCATCGAGGTCGCCGCCCGCGCCGCCTGCGCCGTCCCTGGCGGCTCCCCTTCGAGCTGGCATGTGCACCACCTCCTAGGCGAGAGGGACGGACTGGCCGGCCTGAACATAGGCGTGCTCGTGGGCGAGCAATCCCGCCAGGGCGATCGGGGTGGCCGCGGCACCGAGCCATGGCGCTGCGATGGCGATGGCCACGAGCACAAGGCCAGGCCAGAAGAACCAGGCGTAGCGACCCCGGCTCATCTCGGTGACGGCCAGATGCGCCTGCGCGCTGGCACGCGGAACCGTGATCTCCGCCAACGCCAGCAGGACATCGGCGGCGGCGGCGATCGCCATCGCCACCTCGGCGGAGGCAACGGCGCGGCCGGGGGAGAGCCAGGCAAGCAATGGCAGCATGGCGGCGGCACCGGCCAGCACGGCCTGGACCGCCAGGTGGGGCGCGAGCAGCGGGCTCTGCCACAGGTCACGGCCCTGTGCCTGGCCGAGGAGATAGGCCGTGTAGACGGCGGCGGCCAGGGCGAGCGCCAGGCCCAGGGAGGCCAAGGCCTGCCTCGTCGCCAGCCCGGCGAGCCCGACCACGAGATAGAGGACCAGCAGCCCCCCGTAAGCGCAGAGGATGACGGCGCCGCGGACCAGCCAGCTGCGCCACTGGCGGCGGGTGAAGATCAGGTAGAAGCGGAGCGGGTGCTTCAAGTCGGCGATCAACAGGGCGCCGGTGATGGCGAGCAGCGCCAGCGCCACCGCCGGTGCGGCCCAGCGGAGGGCGGCGTTGTCCCAGGCGAGACGGCCGGCAAGGGCGAGCAGGACCGAGACGCCGAAAGCACCGGCCGCCACGGCCTTGGTCCAGGTGTAGAGGCCCACCCGCCAGCCCCATGGCACACGGTGGGGAACGTCGTAGCTGAGCAGCGCAGCCGCCGTGGAGGCCGACCCCGGATGGCCGGAGGTGACCAGCGCAGGACCGGGCGGGCCCTGGCCGGCCCAGGCGAACAGCCCGCCGTCCGGGCGCCGCGCCGCCAAGGGGTCCAAGGTTGCCTCGTGAACGCCGAGGTAGTAGACGCCCGGCCAGGTCTGCTTTTCCGGCCGGCGCACACGTACCCGGTCACCGGCGACGATGCGTGCGACCGCCGAATCCGGGTCGTTGCCGTCGCCGACAAGGATCGCCCCGGTGGGGCAGACCGTGACGCAGGCCGGCTCGAGGCCCATCTCGAGGCGGTGGGCGCACAGGTTGCACTTCTCCGCCGAATGGTCCTGCGGGTTGATGAAGATCGCGTCGTACGGGCAGGCGGCGATGCACGCCTTGCAGCCGATGCAGACCGACTTGTCGAAGTCGACTATTCCGTCCGGGCGCCGGAACATCGCCCGGGTCGGGCAGGCCGCGGTGCAGGGCGCATCGGAGCACTGGTTGCACCGCGTCACCTGGAAGACGCGGCGCACCTGGGGGAAGACGCCCACGTCCGCGGACTTGACATAGGTCCGGGTCACGCCGAGGGGAACCTCGTTCTCGCTCTTGCACGCCGTGGTGCACGCATGACACCCGATGCACCTGGTCTGATCGAGCACCTTCACCCATCTCACGGCCAGGGCGGCGTCTCCCACGGCTCCGATGCTACGAGGAGCCCGGCCTCTCTACCCGAACGGGACGGTGGATCTTGGGACCCGGAAGTCGGTCACCCGGTGAGGCTCTCAGCCGGCGGTGAGTGTTTCGAGCAGCACAGGCAACGACAACGTGGCGACGCCGATGGCGGAGTCGCCAATGCCATAGGGCAGAACCAGGGTGCCGGCGTGCGCGAGGGAGCCGCAGGAGTAGACGACGTTCGGCACATAGCCGTCCTGCTCGTCGGGCGCCGGGCTGAGCAGTGGCTCGGCGAGCTGGCCGATGACCCTGGTCGGGTCTTCGAGATCGAGAAGTACGGCGCCGATCCTGTAGGTGCGCATCGGGCCGACGCCGTGGGTGAGGGCGAGCCAGCCGGCGTCAGTCTCGATCGGCGAGCCGCAGTTGCCGAGCTGGAGCACCTCCCAGGTGCGGGTGGGCACCTGGTACGGCTGAGCGGCTTCCCACCGGCGCAGGTCATCAGAGAACACAACCGTGTTCGTCTCGTGGTTGGACCTGGACAGGGCGGCGAAGCGGCCGCCGATCCGGCGGGGGAACAGAGCGAGACCCTTGTTGGCCTCGAGGCCGACGAGGGGCGACGAGGTGAAGGCGCGAAAGTCCGTCGTCTCGAGGAGCTGCTGGGCGACGTCGACTCCGTCATAGGCGGTGTAGGTGGCGAAGTAGGAGACGCTGCGGTCCTCATGCTCGAACCGTACGAAGCGGGCGTCTTCCATGCCGTTGCGTTCGGCAGCCATGGCCGGCATGAGGACGCGCTCGGCAAGCGACGTTTCTGCTGGGAAGCGGACGCCGTAGGACCGCTCGGCGATCCCGCGCATGAGCGAGATGATCGACTCGTCGTGTCTGTGGGGGGTCGCCAACTGCCCCTGAAGCCGACCCAGCCGCTGCTCGAGCTCAGCCGCGCTGAACCGCTCACCGAGCGCATCGAGGACGTAGTCGGCGCTCTCCCCGTCGCGCTGGAGTCGGCGAAGCTCGCTCCGGAACACGGCCGCCTCGAGCGGGACGGCTTCGGTCACTCCTCTCGTCGCGAACGGTGGCGCGAGCTCGATGTGGACCCTGCCCCGGCCGTCGACTACTCCTGTCCGGAACTCGATCGAGGACCGGTGTCCCTCCCCGATCGCCCGCACGCTCATCACGAACCGCAAGCTGCCCGCGGGTACGCCGGCCTGATCCGGATGAGCCACCATGCTGGGGTTGCAGAGCGCCGCCCCTTCGATCGCGTACTCGTTGGTGAAGGTCGCACCGAGCAACAGCCGACGCCTCTCGGAGAGCTCGCAGTGAGGATCGAGGCGCTCGGCGAGCTCGTCAGCGTGGCGCCGGAACGTGTCGGTCAGGTCGCGGTGACGGTAGGCGAACCTGGCGGAGACGTCATCGAGTGACCGCTCCACCTCGTCGTCGTCCAGAGCCAGGATGCGGGCCACCACAGCTCTGGTGCGGGGCTCCTCTCGGTTCAGTCCCTCTTGGCCGGGCACGAACAGCATCGTGACGACCCGGGACGGGTCAGCAGCGAGGCGCTGGGGGCTGCGCCGGAGGCCGTCCGCGACAGCCGGGTTCACTGCGGTGCCGTCGCGAGGAGGTGCGCACGTTGCAGTGTCGAGAGCAGGGCCAGCGTCGACTCCGTGCCCTGATTGAGGTTGGCCCCGCCAGGTGTGAGCCCGTCGAAGCCACCCCCCGTGTCCGGGTCCCACATGACCTGCTGTCCGTCGTTGTCTCCGAGGAACCATGCCTCTGCGGCACCGAGACCCTCGGCCCAACGCCGATCGTCGTCGAGAACTGCCGCGCGGGCGCAGGCGTCGGCGAGCGCGGCCACCTCTATGGGCTGCTGGTCGAACGCGGGCCGGACATCACCGGGTCCCGAGCCACCTACGGGCGTGACTGACAGATGCCCGTCGACCGTCTCGTGCTCGAGCAGCCACGCGAGCAAGTCAAGGCCGTGTTGCAGCAGCTTCGGGCGGTCCAGTGCCGCACCGGCGGCGATCATCGCCTCTGGCAGGACGGCGTTGGCGTAGCGGAGCCGGGCCTCCGGCCAGGGCCAGGCGGTATCGGCGCGAGGTGGTGCCATGCTGTTGGCAGCATCGTTCAGCAGTGCGAGTGCCCCGCGATGGCGAGGCTCCACGGTGAGCAACTCGGCCGCTCCCAGCGCCGCGAAGGCCATCGCCCGCGGATGGGGGGAGCGCTGTGACACCGCGCGGTCGAACTGCACCGTGGCCGCCACGCGTAAGCGGACGTCGTCGCTGTGCGTCGCCGCCGTGCCGAGGCCCCAGATGCTCCTGCCCCAGCAGTCTTCCAGTGCCGAGCGGTCCTCCCAGCGACCCCGCCGGCTCAACCGGTTCCGGTAGGAACCGTCGACGCCCTGGGCGTTGCTCAGGAAGCGCAGGCTGGTCCTGGCGAGCTCGAGCACTTCCGGCGGCGAGCCGGGTTCTCGCGTGGCGACGACGAGGACCCGGGCCATGTCGTCGGTGCAGTAGCCGTGCTCTCGCCTGGGCTCGGCGTACCGGGCGTGCTCGAAGGTGCCCCGGTCGTCCGTCATTCGACAGAGGTGGTCGAAGCTCGGCTTCACCGTGGCCGTCACACCAATGCCGGGTCTCTGCTGAGAAGCCGGTTCGCCAGGGCCAAGTAGGCGCCCGCGACCACCGACCATCCCATGCTCGGCGCCAGTCGTGACGCTTCTGCCGCCATGGCCTCGGCAAGCCCCGGCTCGACGAGCACCCGGTACAGGGCTGACACGAGTGCTGCCGGGTCATCATGGTCGACGACGATGCCCGCCCCGCTTGCCAACAACTCGACGGCGTGGGGAAAGGCCGTGGCAACCACGGGCCTGCCTGCTGCGATGGCGTCGACGAGAACGCCGGAGGTCACCTGGTCCGCGGAGTCGTAGGGCAGTACGACCACGGCGCACGACTGGATCAATGCAGTGAGGGAAGCCACATCCCGATAGGTGGCGTCGAAGAAGACCGATGCCTCGACCCCGTTGCGAGCGGCCTGCTCGATACGGGCGTTGCGGTACGCTTCGCCGTCGGCGGCGAGCACCCTCGGATGCGTCTGGCCCGCCACGAGGTAGCGAGGTCGCGCCGGAAGGCCATGCAATGACTCCATGGCGTCGATCACCCGCTCGATGCCCTTGCCCGGTCCGATCAGGCCCCAGGTCAAGATCGTCGGTGGACCGGCGTGCCCGTGCGGGGCACGGCCCGCCGGGATCGCCGCCCCGTGCGGGATGGTGGTAACGATCGCCGGGTCGACGTCGAAGCGGGTGCACAGCCGTCTGTGGGCCGCGTCCGACATGACGATCACCTGCTCCGCCATGGCCGCGACCGCGACGAGAGTGGACCGCTGGTGCGGAGTGGGGTCACTGAGAATCGTGTGGGCGATCACGATCGGCGGGACCTGGAGGCCGGCAAGCACGTCCAGCACCTCGTCGCCGTCGGCGCCGCCGTAGAGGCCGTACTCGTGCTGCACGATCGCCACGTCGCAGAGGTTGAGCAGTTCCGAGCTCGCGGCGACGGACTGGGGGGAGTTGTTGACGAGCTCTCCGATGACCCGCCTGGAGGAGGCGAGCGATCCGTCCGCCACCCGCACGACGCTCACCTCGGCGCCGTTTGCAACCAGGCCCTCGGCGAGAGCGGCGCTGAACGTCGCTATCCCGCACGCGGTCGGGGGATAGGTGCTGAGTATCCCGACCGACAGGCTACGAGGGCGCCCGCCGCAGAACGGCGGGATGGCTGGACCGGGGACGCGCACGGAACTGACTCCTCGAGGTTGCTCGGTCGAGGCGTCGAACCTGCACAGGGCGACAGGGGCGGTCCGGAACGACCGTCCTGCCCAAGCTAAGCGACTCTCCCAAGGGGAACTACCAAGGCAAGATTACCCGTTATTCCCAACGTCCGGGCGCGGTGGTGCCGCGGCGCGGCCTCACGCCAGGCCTGAAGTCCGGCGCGGAGACCTGCCGGCCGCGTCCACCGGGTACGGGTGCTCCTCGTCCACCGGGTACGGGTGCTCTTCGAGGTGGCTCAACAGTCTCGCGAGACTCGCCTCGGCTACACAGACGACGCTGTCCGCGGCACCGTAGTAGACGTGCAGGGTGTCGCCGTCGTCGCGCAGGATCCAACCGCACGGGAACACGACATCGGGCACGTCGCCTGAGCGTTCGTAGGGCTCCTGGGGACCGAAAACCCACTCGTTCCCGCGCGCCAGGACCCTGGTCGGGTCGTCGCGGTCCAGCAACGCCAACCCGAGGCGGTAAATCGATCCGGATGCGGTGACTCGCACCGCGTGATAGCAGAGCAGCCAGCCGTCCCTGGTGAGCAGTGGCGGGGGACCCAGCCCGACCTTGTTGGAGTCCCACCAACCACCGTGCCGGGCGGCGAGCAGCACGCGGGCGTCACCCCAGTGGCGCAGATCGGGGCTGAACGAGATCCAGACGTGAGCGCCCAAACCTGGCATCGCCGGCGCGGGCCGGTGGATCAAAGCCCAGCGCCCGTCGAAGGTCGTCGGGAACAGTGCGGCGTCCTTGTCCTCGGGCGGCTGGAGGACGCCGCTTCGCTCCCATTGCACGAAGTCACGCGTCTTGGCCAGGCAGACGAGCGGTCCGGCCGTGGAGTATCCGACATAGACGACGAAGTACTCGTCACCGACACGGGTGATCCTGGGGTCCTCGATCCCCCAGTGCTCCTCGAAGCCGTCCGAAAGTGGCTCCAGACCCCGGACCGGGTCGATCTCCCAACCCGTCAGTCCGTCCTTGCTGGTCGCGGCGACGAGAGAGGAGAGACCGGTTCGGTGTTCCACGCGCAAGAGCAGCAGCGTCCGGCCGTCGACGACCGTGGCGCCCGGGTTGAGCACGGCGTTGACCATCTTCGGGAAATCGTGCGGGCGGAGGATCGGGTTGCCCGAGTACCTCTTCAGCAACTCGCGGGGATCGGCTCCATCGCTCATCGGTATCCACCCCTAACTGGTTCAGCCGTGGTTGCCTCGTGTCGATAAGACCTGTGTTACTTCCTAATCGATCCGAGCATGGAGCAGGAGGCACCGTGCACGACAGCTCGGTGGCCGCGTTGACAAGGCATGCGGTCCGGCGCTTGCGGGACCGGCCCATCGTCGAGGCCGGGGCCGTGCCCGGCTACGGGCCCCTGTTCAACGCCGGTGTCCTGCACCATGCCGGCGCCTACCACCTGTTCGTGCGGGCCGTGCGGGACGGCTACCACCCCGGCGACGGCACAGGGGCGCGTTATGTCGACTACGTCTCCGACATCGTCGTCTTCACCTCCATCGACGGGGAGCGCTACGAGTACCGCTACGTGCTCGCCAGCGCAGGTACCGGGGGCGCGCTGTGCTACGAGGACCCGCGGGTGCAGTGGGTGGAGGACCGCGGCAGACGGCGACTGGTGATGACCTACACGCACGTGCCCCCGCCCGGAACCGGACCGTGGCGTATCGGCGCCCACCGCCTGCGCTGGAATCGCGGGAGGTTCGCGCTCGCTGAGGCGACTGGCCAGCTGCTCGGGCCACCCGACGTGGCGGACAAAGACGGCGTGGTGTTCACCCTCTCCGACGGTCGCGTGGCGCTCATCCATCACCTTCGCTCGGGCATGCAACTCGCCCTGTTCGACGACCTCGAGCATCTGTGGCATCCACCCGACGACTACTGGGACGTCCACTTGGCAGACCTGGCCAGTCACACGCTCCTTCTCCCATCGCCGGGAGCGCTCGGCATCGGCGTCGGTGCGCCACCGGTGCGCTCCGCGGCGGGGCTCCTGCTGTTCTTCCACGAGCGCCGGGCCGACGGTTCGTACACGATGAACCTGGCGCTGCTCGACGAGGCGACCGGGCGTGTCCGCACACGCCTGCCCGAACCTGTCCTCGAGCCCGAGCTCGACTGGGAGCGTGCCGGCGACGTCGACGACGTGGTGTTCGTGCAGGGCGCCCACCTCGAAGGTGACGACGTCTACCTCACCTACGGTGCCGCCGATCGCTGCGTCGGCGCCGCGGTCGCGTCGGTCCCTCGCCTGTTGGACGCGCTCGCCGCTGCCGGTCGCGAACAGCTCACCTGAGCCGCCGCCCACCGCACCGCGGTGACCGGTCCGATTGGCACGGTTGCTCGGCTCTGAGCTCAGAGCACCTTGGAGAGGAAGGCCTTGGTGCGCTCGTGCTTCGGGTTGGCGATGACCTCCCGCGGTACGCCCGACTCGACGACGACGCCCTCGTCCATGAACACGAGCGTGTCGCCGACCTCGCGGGCGAAGCCGATCTCGTGGGTGACGACGATCATCGTCATCCCCTCCTCGGCGAGAGAGCGCATCACGTCGAGCACCTCCCCGACGAGCTCGGGGTCAAGGGCGCTCGTGGGCTCGTCGAACAGCATGAGCTTCGGCTGCATGGCGAGCGCCCGGGCGATCGCCACCCGCTGCTGCTGGCCGCCGGAGAGCTGGTTGGGGTAGGCGTCGACCTTGGTGGAAAGCCCGACCCGTTCGAGCAGGGCCTGGGCCCGCTTCTCGACGTCCGCCTTCGGCTCTTTTTTCACTAGCACCGGCGCCATGGCGACGTTCTCGAACGCCGTCATGTGGGGGAATAGGTTGAATCGCTGGAAGACCATGCCGATTTCGGTCCGTCGGCGGCAGACCTCGCGGTCGGGCAGCTCGTGCAGGTGCCCTCCGCGTTCGGCGTAGCCGACGAGCGACCCGTCGACGTACAGCCGCCCGGCGTTGATCTTCTCGAGGTGGTTGACACAGCGCAGGAAGGTCGACTTGCCCGACCCGGACGGGCCCAGCAGGCACATGACTTCCCGGGGAGCGACCTCGAGGGTGATGCCCTTCAGCACCTCGAGCAGGCCGTAGCGCTTGTGCACGGCCTCGGCGCGGACCATCGGTGCGGGCATCATCCTCCTGCCTCCCCGAGCGCCTCGGCCGAGAACGGGACGCGGCGCAATGTCGTGAGGTTGCGTTTCACCCGCTGGAAGGGCGTCGGCGGTAGCTGGTAGGAGGTGCCCCGGGCGTAGTGGCGCTCGACGTAGTACTGACCGATCGTGAGCACCGTCGTCATCAACAGGTACCAGATGCTCGCCATGACGTAGAGGGGGATGATCACATATGTCCGGGCTTGGATGTTCTGTGTCTGGTAAAGGAGCTCCGGGTAGGTGGCCACCGACGCCAACGAGGACGTCTTGAGCATAGAGATCGTCTCGTTGCCCGTCGGCGGGACGATGACGCGCATCGCTTGGGGAAGGACGATGCGCCGCATGAGGGTCGCTCGCCGCATGCCGAGCGACTGCGCCGCCTCGAACTGCCCGTGGTCGACCGAGAGGATGCCGGCCCGCACGATCTCCGCGTAATAGGCGGCCTCGTTGAGGCCGAGGCCGAGGATCGCAGCCACGAGTGGCGTCACCAGACTGTTCGCCTGCCAGGTCACGAACTCGGGCCCGAAGGGGATGCCGAGGCTGATCGTCGGTTGCAGGGCGGAGATGGCGTACCAGAAGAGGATCTGGACGAAGACCGGGGTGCCACGGAAGAACCAGATGTAGAGCCACGCCCCGCTTGTGAGGACCGGGTTGGGCGAGAGGCGCATCACGGCCAGGATCACGCCGAGGACCACGCCCACCACCATGACTATGGCCGTCAGCTCGAGGGTCCGCTCCACCCCTGAGAGGATCGGCGCCGTCAAGAAATTACTGGCAACGTCCCGCCACTGCCACCTGGGGTTCGTGGTGACGTCGTGGACGAACATCGCCGCCAGCACGAGCATGACGACGGTGGCCGCCCAGCGCCCCGGATGGCGCAGGGGCACCGCCCGGATCTCCTCCGGACGGTGCCCCTCGTTGCCTTCGAACGTCACCGGCCCGCCTCGTCCCGGGGAGCCGTCAACCAGCTAGGTGAGGATCTGCGGATTGCTGATGGCGCCGGCCTGCACGCCCCACTTGTGGAGGATGTCCTCATAGATGCCGTCTTTCATGAGCACCTTGACTGCGGCCAGGGTCGCCTTGTCGAGCGTCGAGGTCTTCGGGAAGGCGAAGCCGTAGGGAGCCACCTCGAAGGCGGAGCCGTCCAGCTTGAAGGTGCCCTTGGACTGCTCGACGATGTAGCCGGCGACCTGGGAGTCGGCGAAGCCGACCTGGGCCCGGCCGTCGGAGACGGCGAGGTTGGCCTCGACCTGGGTGGCGTAGGCGAGCACGGTGTCGGGCGTCTTGTGGTCCGTCTTGCAGGTCTTGACCGTGTTGTTGGCGTCGCTCTGCTCGCTCGTGCCGGTCTCGACCGAGACCGTCAGCCCGCACAGGCTCGTGAGCCCGTTCAGCTTGAGCGTGCTCGACGACTTCACGTAGAAGCCCTCGCCGGCCTGGAAGTAGGTGACGAAGTTGACGACCTTCTCACGTGAGGTCTCCACGGTGAAAGACGAGTTGCCGACCTCGTACTTGCCTCCCTTCAGGCCGGCGATGATCGTGTCGAAGGTGGCGTTGATCCCGTGCCACTTCACGCCCATGACCGCCCCGAGGGCGACGTTGAAGTCGGCGTCCATGCCGATGATCGTCGTGCCGTTGGCGGCGACGAATTCGTCCGGCGGGTAGGAGGCGTCCATCGCCACCGAGACCACTCCAGCCTTCTTGATGGCCGCCGGAACGAGGGCTGCCACCGCGGGGTCCTTCGGCGGGGTCGGGATAGTGACGGCCGGGTGGGTGGCACGGCTTGGCGCCGCGAACGCTGCCGTGCCGGGGCCCGCCAGCAGGGCGGCGCCTGCGATCGCGACGGAGATGGATGCGACCCGGAATCCCCGGGTCCTGCGTGGTGACTCGTGGACGATCTTCATCTGTGCTTCCTCCCCAACCTCGACTGCCCTCGTTGCCCTGACCCCAGTGCAATATTGTGCGCCGTTATAACACCGACCCCTATGCCTGTCGAGTTCAGCATCAGAGCTGCGCGCCGCGCTGACCATCGGGGCGATCCGCGTAGGGGCCGGGGAGGGCCTCCAGCGTCCTCGGGATCCCGGGCTTCAGATTAAAGAGGGCCTGTCCGCCGGTCTGGAAATGGCCGCCCTCGACTAGGTGCAACGTTGCCATTTTGCATGTAGTCGTCGGACCGGTCAGAGGTGTATGAGCCTGCCGACACGCCTTTCGACACTGCGTTCATGGCGCCATTAAGCGTGGGCGACAATTGGCTCGCGGGTGGGATCGCCGACTCGCTCGCATTCTCGGCTAGGGCGAAGGTTCAGTTCCACCGTCAGGGCAGTGCTCACCACTGCTGAGCGGTTGGGGACGGTAGCGTGCGTGAGATGAGAGCCGTCGTCTACGACGCCCCGCGCAGCTTCGAGGTGTGCACAGTCCCGACACCGGAGCCAGCTGCCGGGGAGGTCCGCCTCGCCGTCGAGATGGCAGGCATGTGCGGGACCGACCTCCACATCCACGAGGGCGGCTTCTTCTCGCGCTACCCGTTGACGCCCGGGCACGAGATCGTCGGTCGCGTCGACTCCATCGGCGACGCGGTCGAGGGGCTCAGCATCGGGCAACGGGTCGCCGCTGACAACACCGTTCTCTGCGGCCACTGCCCGTCCTGCCGACGCGACGAGCCCTTGTTCTGCCGCAACTTCTACTCGCTCGGCGTGAACGGGCCAGGGGCGTTCGCCGACTACGTCCTCGTCCGTGCGGAAAAGTGCTTCCCGGCCGACGACCTGAGTCCGGCCACGGCGGTGATGACCGAGCCGACGGCGTGCGCTATCCACGGCATGGACGTGCTCGGGCTACGACCGGGCTCGGACGTGCTGCTTTTCGGTGCGGGCCCCACCGGCCTTGTCCTGGCGCAATTGCTCGTGCACGGTGGGGCGGCCCAGGTGACGGTGGCAGCCCCGACGGAGTTCAAGCTGGCTCTCGCCCGCGGCTACGGGATCGACACGACGGTGCAGATCGATCGGGAGGATCCGGGCGCTTCGCTCGCAACGCTTCGCGCCGACGCCCCGGAGGGCTACGACGTGGTCGTCGAGGCAACGGGCGCCGTCGCCGTCGGCGAGATCTGCTTGCCGCTCACCCGCGACGGTGGCACGGTCCTCATCTACGGGATGGCCGAGGAGAGGGCCATCTTGCCGATTCGTCCCTATGAGGTGTTCCGCCGTGAGCTGACGGTGAAGGGCTCCTTCGCCCAGACCCACTGCTTCGACCGCGCTCTTTCCGTGCTCCGCTCTGGTCGCGTGCGCACAGAGGGCATCGTCACCCACGAGTTCCGCCTCGGCGAGTACGAGAGCGCTCTCGAGGCGGTGCGAGACGACCCGTACTGCATGAAGGCGGTCATCGTCCCCTGAACCAGCAAGGGGCGGCCTGAGCCAGCAAGGGCGGCCTGAGCCAGCAAGGGGCGGCCTGAGCCAGCGAGGGGCGACACGATGTGAGATGGGCGCACGCAACAACCACGCGTCGCCGGGCAACTCGCGAGTCGCCAGTCGTGTGGGAGAACCGCCCTATCGCGCCCTCGTGGGCAGGGCTTTCACCTTGGGCGCCGAGCTCCCCCTCACCTGCAGCGTGGTCGAGAGCATGACGGTCCTGGCGGCGCCCGTGTAGCCCTCCAGGCGGCTCAACAAGAGCCGGGCGCCTTCGACTCCGAGGTCGTAGGCCGGCT
>JBKQMT010000004.1:0-22169 GCA_052146595.1 Acidimicrobiales bacterium | reverse complement strand
CCGGGCCCAGGGCCCGGCTGCCGCGTCGCTTCTCGAGGCCGCAACGAACGAACTGCGGCTACATCATCCCCATGCCGCCGCCGGCCGCTGCCGCCATCGCAGCCGCGGCGTTGTCGGGCTTCTCCGGCTTGTCGGCGATGAGCGCCTCGGTGGTGAGCAGGAGGGCGGCAATGGAGGCCGCGTTCTGCAACGCCGAGCGGGTCACCTTCGCGGGGTCGATGATGCCGGCCTTGACGAGGTCCTCGATCGCTCCGGTGAGAGCGTTGAGGCCGGTCGTGCCCTTTGCGTTCTCTACTTCGCGCACCATGACGGCACCCTCGAAGCCGGCGTTGATGGCGATCCACTTGAGCGGCTCGGCGAGCGCCCGCCCGACGATCGCCGCACCGGTGGCCTCGTCGCCTGTCAGGCTCGAGACAACCTTGTTCACGGCCCCACGGCTGCGGACGAGGGCCGTGCCGCCGCCGGCGACGATGCCCTCCTCGATCGCTGCGCGGGTCGCGGAGAGGGCGTCCTCGATGCGGTGCTTCTTCTCCTTGAGCTCGACCTCGGTCGCCGCGCCAACCTTGACGACGGCCACGCCGCCAGCCAGCTTGGCGAGACGCTCCTGGAGCTTCTCGCGGTCCCAGTCCGAGTCGGTCTCCTCGATCTCCCGCTTGATCTGCGAGATCCGTCCCTTCACCTCGTCCTCGGCGCCTGCGCCGTCGACGATCGTCGTGTCGTCCTTGGTAACGACGATGCGCCGTGCCCGGCCCAGCAGGTCGAGCGAGGTGTTCTCGAGCTTCAGCCCGACTTCCTCGGAGATGAGCTGGCCGCCGGTGAGCACCGCGATGTCGCCGAGCATGGCCTTGCGCCGCTCGCCGAAGCCCGGCGCCTTGACGGCGATGGACTGGAACAGGCCGCGGATCTTGTTCACGACAAGTGTGGCGAGGGCCTCGCCCTCCACGTCCTCGGCGATGATCAGCAACGGCTTGCCCGACTGCATGACCTTCTCGAGCACGGGGACCAGGTCGTGGACCGAGGAGACCTTGCCGTTCACGACGAGCACATAAGCGTCCTCGAGGACGCCCTCCTGGCGCTCGGGATCGGTCACGAAGTACGGCGACAAGAATCCCTTGTCGAACTGCATGCCCTCGGTGAACTCGAGCTCGAGCCCGAAGGTGTTGGACTCCTCGACCGTGACCGTCCCGTCCTTGCCGACCTTGTCGATCGCCTCGGCGAGCACCTCGCCGATGGAGGCGTCCGCGGCCGATATGGCGGCCACCTGGGCGATCTCCTGGCGGCCCTCGACCTCTCGGGCCTGGCTCTCGATCGACGCCACGGCCGCGGCGACGGCCTTTTCGATGCCACGCTTCAGCGACATCGGGTTGGCTCCCGCGGCCACGTTGCGAAGTCCCTCGCGGACCAGTGCCTGGGCGAGCACGGTGGCGGTGGTCGTCCCGTCGCCTGCCACGTCGTTGGTCTTGGTCGCGACTTCCTTGACGAGCTGGGCGCCCATGTTCTCGAAGTGGTCCTCGAGCTCTATGTCGCGTGCGATCGTGACGCCGTCGTTGGTGATGGTGGGCGCGCCGAACTTCTTGTCAAGAACGACGTTGCGGCCCTTCGGGCCGAGCGTCACCTTGACCGTGTCGGCGAGCTTGTTGACGCCGGTCTCGAGCCGGCGGCGGGCATTCTCGTCGAAGACGAGCATCTTGGCCATCAGGCACGGACCTTTGCCAGCACGTCACGGCTGGAGAGGATGAGAAGTTCCTCGCCGTCGATGGTGATCTCCGTACCTCCATACTTCGAGTAGACGACCTTGTCGCCGACGGCCACGTCCAGGGGGACGAGGTCACCGGTGTTCTCGGTACGCCGACCCGGGCCTACCGCAAGAACTTCACCCTGTTGAGGCTTCTCCTTCGCCGTGTCTGGGATGACAAGGCCGGATGCGGTCGTCTCTTCCGACTCGCTCGGTCGAACGACGATGCGGTCGTCCAGGGGCTGCAACTTCATTTCAGGGGCCTCCTGTCTGGCTCCGTTAGCACTCTCGACTTACGAGTGCCAACGATACCGTCAGCGAGCGCCGCTGGCAACCGCGCCCCGAGAGTGCTACTTCGAACTGCGCAGCTGCAGGTCAGGCACCGCCCCTGCGTCCAGCGGGGTGGGCCCGGAACGCTCGAGCTGGAAGTAGCCCGCGGCGGCGATCATGGCGGCATTGTCGGTGCACATGGCGCGACTCGGGAGGTACGACGCCAGGCCCCGGGCCGCGAAGGACTCGGAAAAACGTGCCCGCAGCAGCGTGTTGGCCGCCACTCCCCCGGCCAGGCAGGCGCTCCGAGCGCTGATCTCCTCGGCGGCCGCCAGGGACTTCGCCACGAGCACGTCGACCACCGCCTCCTGGAACGAGGCCGCCACATCGGCGTTGCTCACCTCGGGATGCGCCCGGACGTAGCTGACGACGGCCGTCTTCAGTCCCGAGAACGAGAAGTCGAAGGCCCCCGCGGTCGAGGCTCTGGGGAAACGGATCGAGGCGGCGTCGCCCGAGGCGGCGAGCCGGTCGATCTCCGGGCCGCCCGGGTAGCCGAGCCCGAGATAGCGGGCGACCTTGTCGAACGCCTCGCCCGCGGCGTCGTCAACGGTGGCCCCGAGCACCTCGTAGCTGCCCGGTTCCTCCAGGGCGACGAGCAGGCTGTGGCCACCGGAGACGAGCAGGACTGCCGCCGGCAGCTCGAGCTCGGGCGCCTCCAGCATGGCGGCGTACAAGTGGCCCTCCAGGTGGTTCACCCCGACGAAGGGCACATCCCAGGCGAAGGCGAGCGCCTTGGCCGTGCTGACGCCGACGAGCAGCGCCCCGATGAGGCCCGGGCCAATCGTCGCCGCCACGGCGTCGATGCCGACCCGGCCGTCGCCCAGATCCAAGCTGCGCCCACGACGATCGAGACCGGCCCCTGCCAGGGCGTCGGTCACCACGGGCAGCATCAGCTCGACGTGCGCCCGCCCGGCCAGCTCGGGGACTACGCCCCCATAGCGGGCGTGCAGGTCGACCTGGCTCGAGACGAGCGAGCTCACGATGCTGCGCCCCCGGTCGACCACGGCCGCCGCCGTCTCGTCGCAGGAGGTCTCGATGCCGAGGACGCGGCCGCGCCAGGTCACCGCTCGGGCGGAGCCTGGTCCGGGCCGGCGCTCCGTCCCGGACGCCTGAGCGGCCGGAGGCGGGCTTCGATCGCGTCCAGCCGCAGGCGGTAGGTCTCGGTGTCGATGTCGTGCGCCCACATGACGAGCGCGTCCTCGTTCACCTCGGCGTAGTAGTTCTTCCGTATGCCCGCAGGCACGAAACCGAACTCGTGATAGAGGGCCTGGGCTCCCACGTTCGAGACCCGCACCTCCAAGGTCAGGTGCTGGGCGGAACGCTGCCGGGCCTCGCGGGCGAGCTGGAGCAAGAGCCGGCGTCCGATGCCGTGGCGCTGCCACTCCGGGGCGACGCCGATGTTGGTCACGTGCGCCTCGCCGACGACGACCATCATGCCGGCATAGCCGACGAGCTCGGAGCCGACGAAGGCCACGTAGTAGGCACGCGTGGCGGGCTGGGCGATCTCGCTCATGTAGAGACCGATCGACCACGGGCTCGGAAAGATGCGACGCTCGATCGCGATCACGCTCTTCAGGTCGCGCCGGCGCATGGGCACGATCTCGAGCACCGCCTCAGCGGCGGCGCCAGCGGCCTGGTCCTGGGCGGCGTTGCGTGAGCGCCCCGGGTGCAGGCGGAACATGGAACGCACGCTCGTCATCAGCTCACCGCCTCACGGGCCCTTCGTCATCCGCTCACCGCCTCACGGCCCTGGCGCGAGCTCCAGTTGATGCGCGCGTCAGCCTCCCGCCCGTAGACGGGTCGAACGGCGGCAGGGTCGCAGTGACTCCCCTTGCTCATGGCCGCCATCGCCAGCACGACAAGCGAGGCTACCGGCGGGGCGGCGAGTTCGGGGCCGGCGAACACCGGAGGGGGTGAGACCGCCCCGCTTAGCTGCGAACGATGACGCAGCGCCCCGTCGCCGACGAGGAGCACCGGTCCGGCTAGCAAGGCGAGCTCGGCGGCGAGCTCGCCCGGGCTGCCCACGCGAAACTCAGCAGGGGGGCTCTCCGGCATCAGCCAGGCCACCTCACCGCGGCGCATGTCGACGACGGGCACGACCGCGCCGGAGGTGGGGCAGGCCGCCGACAGGATTTCGAGGCTCGTGGCGGTGACGACAGGGAGACCGAGGCCGCCGGCGAGGGCCTTCGCCGCCGCGACGCCAACCCGGAGCCCGGTGAACAGTCCCGGGCCGGTGTCGACCGCGATCGCGTCGAGCTCGGCCGGAGCGGTTCGCCCGATGCGGCAGACATCGCCGATGGCGGGATGCAGCGTCTCGGCCTGACGGCGGCCGGGACGAACCGTGACGGTCGCGAGCGGACCCGTCTCGTCCCCGAGGGCCACTCCGACCTCGATCGTCGCCGTTTCGATGGCGAGGATCCTCACCCCTGGCCCGCCGTCCCGCCGTCCGCCGTCGCGCCGAGCGCCTCGACGAGCTCGGCCTCCCGTGAGCTCCAAGCCTCGCCGCGGGGCTCGATCTCGACCGTCCGCTCCCCCTCCGCCGGGCCCCAGCCGAGACGCACGACGAGGGCGTCGGCACCATAGAGCGGCTCGGCCGCATCTCCCCACTCGACTATCACGAGGCCCCCCTCTTCGAGCTCCTCGTCGAGGGCCAGCTCGACCACCTCCTGGAGGTGCTCGAGGCGCCAGAGGTCGACGTGGGTCACCGGCGGCGCCGTCTTGTACCTGTGGGCGAGGATGAAGGTGGGGCTCGTCACGGCCTCGTGCGCCCCGAGCGCCGCCACCAGGCCCTGGACGAGCGTGGTCTTCCCCGCGCCAAGCGAGCCGACCAGTAGCACCACGTCGCCCGCGCCGAGCACGCCTGCGATGGCGGCACCGATCGCCCGGGTCCGTGCCGGGCTCGTGCTCGAGATCGTCCTCACACGAGATACTTCTTTGCCCGCACGAGATCGGCCCGCATCTCGGCGATCACCACCGGGCCGGCTCTGAGGGCGTAGGCGGGGTGGAACGTCGGGACCACGACGGTGCCGCGATAGCTGTAAGACCTGCCTCGCAGGGAGGTCACGCCCTCGGTGACGTCCAGCAGGGTGCGGCTGGCGAAGTTGCCGAGGGAGACGATCACCTTCGGCGCCACGAGCTCGACCTGGGACTCGAGGAAATGCCGGCACGCCGCCACCTCGAGCGGCAACGGGTCACGGTTGCCCGGAGGCCGGCACTTGACGACGTTGGCTATGTAGCAGCCGCTCCTGTCGATGCCGAGCTCCTCGGCGAGCAGCTTGTCGAGCAGTTGGCCCGAGCGCCCGACGAAGGGCTCGCCGGCGAGGTCCTCGTCCCTGCCCGGCGCCTCGCCCACGAGCATGAGATCGGCGGCGGGATTCCCCGCCGAGAACACCACCTTGGTCCGGCTGGACGCGAGGGGGCAGGCGACGCAGCCGAGCGCCACCGCCTCCAGGTCGGCGAGGGTCGTCACTAGGCGATGATCGTAGCCAGCCGATCGGGCGCCACTGGCCAGAGCCGACGCGAGCGTCGGCGCCAGCACTAGGTTGCACCCGGGCCGGCGGGGCTCGGAGGGAGGTCCGGTGCGGGCACTGGTGTTCCAACACAACCTCGCGAAAGAGGCGGTGGCGGTGGTCGGCGGCCGGTTCGACAAACGGGCCTTTGTTTCCAGATACGCGCCCGTGAGTCTCATGGAGGTGCCCGAGCCCGTCCCGACCGGGGCCGGCTGGGTCAAGTGCGAGACCGTCATAAGTGGCATCTGCGGCTCGGACGCCAAGCAGATCCTCATGAACGGCCGCCGGGACAACCCGCTCACTGCGCTCGTGTCGTTCCCCCACGTCCTCGGTCACGAGGCGGTGGCGCACAGACTCGACACGGGCCACCGGGTCGTGCTCAACCCCTGGCTGTCGTGTACGCCACGGGGAATCGAGCCACCCTGCGAAGCCTGCGCCGTGGGCCGCTATCCCTGGTGCCGGAACTTCCGGGGCGGGGAGCTTCCCGTCGCCATTCACCTCGGCAACTGCGCCGGATCGCCCGGAGTGCACGCGGAGCGTTTCTGCGCCCATGAGAGCCAGCTGTTCGAGGTGCCTGAAGGCCTCAGCGACGAGGCGGCCGTGCTCTCCGACCCGGTCAGCGTCTCGCTGCGTTCGGTCCTTCTCTGCCCGCCGGACACCTCGGCGCCGGCGCTCGTCTACGGCTCGGGGACGCTCGCCATGGCGGCGATCGGTCTGCTTCGCCACCTTCACCCCCGGCTGGAGATCTGGGCGGCGACCCGGCCGGGCACGCGCGCCTCGCTCGCTGCCAAGCTCGGTGCCGACGCCGTGCTCAGCTCGGTGCCCGACGAGCTCGTGCACGAGGTGTGCACCCGGACGGGCAAGCCGGCGCTGAGGCCCTGGAGCGGCAAGGAGTGGCTGCAGGACGGGCCGGGCGTCGTGTACGACACGATCGGCAGCACCGAGACCGTCGAGACGTCCCTGCGGCTCCTTCGCACCGGAGGCACGCTCGTGGTGAGCGGCGTCGAGCCGCCGGGGCGCTTCGAGTGGACGCCCATGTACTTCAAGGAGCTCCGTGTCGTCGGCTCGAACGGCTTCGGCGTCGAGGAGGTCGCCGGCGTCTCCAAGCACGCCTTCGAGCACTACTTCGACTTCGCCCGGGCCGGCTTGGACCTGACGCCGGTCGTGACGCACCGCTTTCCCCTGGCTCGTTGGCGCGAGGCGGTGCTCGCCCTTTCCGACGCCCGCCGGACCGGGGCTGTCAAGGTCCTCTTGGAGCCCTGAGGCCGCGTGGCGACACACGGGCGGAGAGAGCCTCGAGCAGCTCGCCGATCTCTTCCCGCCGCTCGTACATGAGCATGTGGCCGGCGCCCAGGTACTCGCTCAAGCTGGCGTGCTCGAAGCCCGCGGCCAGCCTGCGGGCATGCAGCGGCGGCGTGAGGTGATCGCTCGTGCCGACGGCGACTACGACCGGAACGCCGAGGTCGCCGAAACGGGCGCCCTCTTGGAAACCGAGCACCTCGCCGACAAGCTTCCCGAACACTTGCGGCTCCATCGCCCGCAGCATCCGCATCGTCGCCGCGATCTCGGCGGGGCGAGGCTCGCGCCCGAAACCAAGACGCGAGGCGAGATAGCCGGCGTCCGCGGTCGCCAGGCTCGCTCCGGGGCGCCAGTTGCCCACCCCGGCACCGGCCACGAGGCTGACAGCGCTCGCGAGGCGGCCCCAGCTCGGCACCCTCGGGCCGAGCCCGCCGCTCGTCGCGATCAGGGCCATCGCCCCGATCCTGGTGCCGATCAGCTCGGGACGGCTCCGAGCCAGGCGCAGGCACACCATGCCCCCCATCGAATGACCGGCGACAACGGCCCGCTCGAGATCAAGCGCCAGCAGCACCTCGGCAACGTCTGCGGCCATCGCCGAGATGGTCACGTCATCGCCCCCCGGCCTCGAGCGACCGTGGCCTCTCAGGTCGAGGGCGATGACGCGGTGGTCAGAAGAAAGGTCGCGCAGCTGGTAGCTCCACACCTCGGCGCAGAGGTTCGCCCCGTGCAGCAGGACCAAAGGCGGGCCTCCGCCTTTCTCGATCAGGTGGGCCTGGCCCCCGTCGCCCATGGCGAGCACGCGGTGCGAGACCCCGTCGGGCACGGCGAGCTCCGGCTCCTCGGGCGGGGCCAGGCGCCGCAGCCGTCTCGTGTACTCGTGCGACAGGGCGAACGCAGCCCCGGCCGCGCTGAAGGCCCCGGCGGCGACGAAGGCCGCGGCACGCTTGGCGTTCGGTGCCATCAGGCCGGACCGGTCTGGCCACGGACGTGCCTGCGGGGAAGGCGTGGCCCGATGCGGCAGAGGACCTCGTAGGAGATCGTGCCGAGGCGGTCGGCCCACTCCCGGGCGGTCACGGTCTCGTTCCCCTGGGAACCGATCAGAACGACCTCGTCACCGCGCCTCACCCCCGAGTCCGGGCCGCAGTCGACGAGCAGCTGGTCCATCGTCACCGCCCCTGCCACCGGTCGCCTGCGGCCCCCGATGAGAAGCTCGCCCCCGGCTTGGAACAGCCCCCGCGGCACCCCGTCGGCATAGCCGACCGGCACCGTGGCGATGTCCGCCCGCTCGGCCAGCTTGTAGGCCAGCCCGTAGCTCGTCCGCTCGCCCGCGTCGAGCTCGCGCACGTGACTGACCTGGGTCTTCCACGCCAACGCGGGCCGGAGCGGCCCGGCTCCGACCGCCTCGACGAGCTCTGGGGCGACGGCGGCCGAGGGCAGGTAGCCATAGAGCGAGATCCCACAGCGCACCATGTCGTAGCGCGAGCTCGGATGCGCGATCGCCCCAGCGGAGTTCGCGGCATGCAGCCGGGCCGGCGCCGGTAGGCCGGCTGCGCGAAGGTTCTCGCGGGCCAGCTCGAAACGTGCCAGCTGCTCGCCGGTGTATGGGTCCTCCGGCTCGTCGGCGACGGCCAGATGGGTCCAGAGCCCGCCGTAGGAGAGCTCCGGCGCCCCGACGATTTCCTCGACGATGACGCGCGCCTCGTCGGGGTCGGCGCCGACCCGGTGCATGCCCGTGTCCAGCTTCACCTCGACCTTGACCTGGCGAGATACCGCGGCCGCCGCCCGGCGGAGCGCCGCCACGCCGGCGGTGGTGTAGACGGTCGGGACGAGATCACGGGCGACCACCTCTCCCATGGCCTCGCCGGCAGGCTCGGAGAGAACCAGGATCGGCACCTGGAAGCCTGCTTCGCGCAGCACCACGCCCTCTTCGACGAGCGCCACGGCGAGCGATGTCGCCCCGCCTGCGAGCGCCGCGGCCGCGACTGGGACCGCCCCGTGACCGTAGGCGTCGGCCTTGACGACGGCACAGAGGGCCGCCGGGGAGGCGACCGCCCTCAGCACGCGGGCATTGGAGGAGACGGCCTCGAGGTCAACCTCAGCCCACGCCCGCCGGTGCCAGGACTCAATCACGGGCGCGAGAGAGGACCGTCGCCACGAGCACAGGCAGGTCCCCGGCCACCAGGCCCTCCGCGAAGCCCAAGCCGGCTGCGCGCCCGTGCACGTGCGCCGCCAGGGCCGCGGCCCGCAAGGGATCGAGGCCCCTCGCCAGGAAGGCGCCCACGACCCCGGAGAGCACGTCGCCCGTCCCGGCGGTGGCAAGACGGGACGAGCCGGAGGTGACGAGGAAGGCTTCGCCGTCGGGTGCGGCCACGACCGTCGTCGATCCCTTCAGCAGGACGATCGCGCCGAGGCGGGAGGCGAGCGAGCGTGCCGCGGCGATGCGGTCCGGGCCAGGGAGGCTGTCGGCGCCGGCGGAGCTGGCGGCGAGCCGCGCGAACTCGCCGTCATGGGGCGTGAGCACGGCGGGGATCTTGCGTCCCGCCAGCACCTCGCGTGCCTGGTCCACCGGGCCGAGCGCGCCCAGCCCGTCCGCGTCGACGATCACCGGGACCTCGGCTCTTGCGACGAGGGTGCGCACGGACGCGACCACTCCAGGGCTCGAGCCGAGCCCGGGGCCTATGACCATTGCCTGGCAACGGGCCAGCTCTTCGAGCACCACCTCTGCGAAGTCTGCCGCCGGCACCGCCCGGGCCACGGCCTCCGATGCCGGCAGGGAGTCCGAGGCCGCCCCCGGCACGCACCAGCGGACCATGCCGGCACCTGCGCGCTGTGCGGCGCTCGAGGAGAACCGGGCCGCCCCGAGCATGCCGGGGGACCCGGCGACCACGGCGCAGGCCGAGCGCCACTTGTTGGTCTCGGGCTGCCGTACCGGCAGCCAGCTCGCGATGTCAGCGTCCTCGACGAGCCACAACCTTCCCGGCGCCACCGCGATCCCGATCGGGGCCAGCTCGACGCGCCCGGAGAGCTCGCGGCCTTGGCCGATGAGCAGCCCGGGCTTCAGTGCCGCCATCGTGACGGTCGAGGTGGCCCGAACAGCGCCCTCACAGGCAGAACCCGTGTCGCAGTCGAGGCCGGAGGGGATGTCGACCGCGACTACGGGAATGCCCTCCGGCACCTTGGGGGCCCGGTACTCGCCCCGAAAGCCGGTGCCGTAGGCGGCGTCGATGACGAGGTCGCAACCAGGCAGCACCGCCGGCAAGGCGCCGGGGTCGAGCTCGGTGACGCGCACGCCGCGCCGACGCAGCGCGGCCGAGGCTACGCGCCCGTCGTCCCCGTTGTGGCCACGGCCGGCGACGACGACGACTCTCCTGCCGTAGCCGGTGCCAAGCTGCCTGAGCGCGGCCGTGGCCACCGCCGTGCCGGCCCGGGCGACCAGGGTGTCGAGCCCGACATCGGCGATAGCCGCCGCGTCCGCCGCCCTCAGCTCGTCACGGGTATGGACCGGTTGCATGCCGATCGCCTCAGTCGGCCACGACGACCGCTGCCGCGACCGAGTCCGTGTGCGTGAGCGAGACGTGCCAGTTGCGGACGCCGAGCGCTTCAGCGCGACGGGCCGCAAGCCCGGAGACCTCGAGGCGGGGCGCGCCCGACTGGCCTCCGACGACCTCGACCTCGGCGAAGCGGAGCCCGCCGAGCCCGGTTCCGAGCGCTTTCATCGTGGCCTCCTTGGCCGCAAAGCGGGCGGCGAGTCCGGGCACCGGGTCGAGGCGGGCGGAGACGAAGGAACGTTCCCCGTCGGTGAAGATGCGCTGTGCCACTTTGGGCCGGCGAGCAAGGAGCCTGCGGAAGCGCTCGACGTCGACGGCGTCGATGCCCATCCCGATCACCTGCCGGCCCCGTTCGTGGCGCCCATGGCCCGAGGACAAAGGGGAGGGTTCACTCGACCGTGACGACCTTGGCGAGATTGCGCGGCCGGTCGACGTCGTTGCCCCGTGCACGCGCCACCCCGTAGGCGAGCGCCTGCAGGGGCACGATCGCCACCACGGGCGACAACAGCTCGGGCACGGCGGGGATCTCGAGCACGTGATCGGCGACCGCCTCGGTGGCCTCGTCTCCCTCGGTGCACACCACGGCGACCGTCGCCCCGCGGGCCTTGACCTCGGCGATGTTGGCCATCACCTTCTCCCACAGGTGGCCCCGGTTGGCGATGGCGACGACCACCGCGCTCTCGTCGATCAGCGCGATCGGGCCGTGCTTCATCTCCCCGGCCGGGTAGGCCTCGGCCCGGACATAGGCGAGCTCCTTCAGCTTGAGGGCGCCTTCGAGAGCGACGGCATAGCCGACACCTCGACCGAGGAAGTAGACGTCCTTCACCTCGGCGAGCCGTTTCGCCTCGGACAGGTAGCTGTCCATCTGCGCGATCGCCCTGCCCACGAGGCTCGGCAGGGCGAGCAGGCCGCTCGCCAGCTCTCGCCCCTCGTCTTTCTCGAGCGTGCCGCGCTGGACCGCAAGGTGGAGCGCGAATAGTTGGAGCATCGTGATCTGGGCGGCGTGGCACTTGGTCGACGCCACACCGATCTCCGGGCCGGCCCTGGTGTAAAGGGCGCCGTCCGCCTCACGGGCGAGCAACGAGTCGACGACGTTGGTGAGGGCGATGGTCCTCGCACCCCGGCGCTGCGCCTCGCGCAGAGCATGGAAGCTGTCCACGGTCTCACCTGACTGGCTGACGGCGATGACGAGGGTGTGGTCGCCCAAGACCGCGTCCCGGTAGCGGAACTCGCTCGCGATCTCGACCTCAGCCGGCATCCTGGCCCAGTGCTCGAGGGCGATCCGCCCGCTCAGGCAGGCGTAGTAGGCCGAACCGCAGCCGACGAGCACCACCCGCTCGATCGCTCCGAGCTCGGCCGCGGTGAGACTGAGCTCCTCGAGCTCGCTCGTGCCGTCGGCGAGCAGCCGGCCCATGAGAGTGTCGCGCAGAGCCCGTGGCTGCTCGTGGATCTCTTTCGACATGAAGTCGTCGTAGCCGTCGCGCTGCGCGGCGACGAGGTCCCAGCCGACCTCGAGCGGCTTCAGCTCGTGGGGCCGGCCGTCGAGGCCGGCGACGGTGATCGAACCGGGCCGCACCTCGGCGATCTCGTCGTCGGCGAGCTGGAAGAGGGTACGGGTCGTCCCGAGCAGGGCGGCGATGTCCGAGGCGACAAGGCCGGTCCCGTCGACGCGCCCCAAGATGAGGGGCGAGGTGCGCCTCGCCGCCGCGATCACCTCTGGCTCCTGGGTGCACACGGCCACGAGGGCGAAGTCCCCGCGCAGCTCGCCCACGACTCGCCGCAGCGCCTCGGCGAGGCCGGCTCCGGTTGCGAGCTCGCGCTCGAGCAGGTGGGCGACGACTTCCGAATCGGTCTCGGAGGAGCGCGTGTGACCCTCGGTGCCGAGTTTCGCCCACAGCTCCTGGTAGTTCTCGATGATGCCGTTGTGCGCGATCGCCACCTTGTCCGTGCAGTCGCAGTGCGGATGGGCGTTGTGCTCGACCGCGGCCCCGTGGGTCGCCCAGCGAGTATGGCCGATGCCGGCAGTCATGGCCTTCGGCGCTTCGGGCGCGGCCGCGCGCAACGTCTCCAGGGAACGGCCCCGCAAGGCGTCGCGCCTTCGCCACAAGGTGTCGCCGTCGCCTACGAGGACGACACCTGCTGAGTCATAGCCTCGGTACTCGAGGAGGGCCAGCGCGTCCAGCAGCACCTGCAGGGGGTCGCTCGCGCCAGTTACCCCGATGATTCCGCACATACCCGAAGGCTACGACCTGTCGGCACCCGTAGTGGTGCCTAGCTCGCGTTGGACGACGGCCACGAGGCGGTCGACCACCTCGAGGGCCAGCTCGTGCGTCGGAGCCTCGGCCATGACCCGCACCAGCGCCTCGGTCCCGGACGCCCGCAAGAGCACCCGGCCGTTGTCGCCGAGCTCGGAGGAGACGAGCGCCACCTCGTCCCAGATCGCGCCCGCCCCGTCAAGGTGCGCCGGGTCGGCGACACGCACGTTGCGGAGAACCTGGGGCAGCCTCGTCATCGCCCCGGCCGCCAGCTCTGCGAGGGGGCGATCCTTGCGGGCGACGAGCTCGAGCAAGAGCAGTGCCGTGAGGATCCCGTCCCCGGTCAGGCCGTGGCCGCGGAACACGAGATGGCCAGACTGCTCGCCGCCGAGCTGCAGGCCGTTCGCCTCGATGGCGTCGGTCACGTAGCGGTCCCCGACGGGGGTCTCCACGACGGCGATCTCCCGGGCCGCGAGCGCCTGGCGCAGGCCCAGGTTGCTCATCACCGTCACCACTATCGACCCACCCGTGAGCAGGCCCCGCTCCAGGAGGTCGAACGCGAACATGGCCATCAGCTGGTCCCCGTCCACGAGCTCGCCGGTGTGGTCGACGGCGAGGGCGCGGTCGGCATCACCGTCGAGCGCGACACCGAGGGCTGCGCCCGAGGCCACGACTGCCTCCTGTAGAGGCTGAAGGTGGGTCGAGCCGCATCCGGCGTTGATGTTGACGCCGTTCGGCTCTGCGAAGAGAACCTTGTGGCGTATCCCGAGACGCTCCAGCACTGCCGGCGCAACGATGCTGGCAGCACCGTTTGCGCAGTCGATCACGACTTCGAAGCCGAAGTGACTGCCGTCTTCGACGACGCTCACGAGGTGCTCCGCATAGGCCTCGATGGCGTCGGGGTCCACCCGTACCGAGCCGAGCTCGGACCCGGTGAGAGCTGGGCCGACCGCTCTCCCGGCAGGGCCGTCGGAACCAGGGCCGGTCACCTTGCCAGTCGCGCCGAGCCCCGAGAGCCGGTCGAGCTCGGCTTGGATGGAGACCTCCATCTCGGTGGCGAGCTTGGTGCCACCGGCACCGAGAAGCTTGATGCCGTTGTCTTCGAAACGGTTGTGCGAGGCGGAGACCATCGCAGCCGGGACACCGCGCTCGGACGCCAGCCAGGCAAGACCTGGCGTCGGGATCACCCCGGCGTCGAGGACGTCGACTCCCTCGGCCGTAAGACCGGCCGCGAGGGCGGCTTGGATCATCGTCCCAGACCGTCGCGTGTCGCGCCCGAGGAGGAAAGGCGAGCCCGGCACGATCCGGGCTGCGGCCCGCCCCAGTGCCAGGGCGAGCTCAGGTGTCAGATCGACACCGGCGACACCTCGGATTCCGTCGGTGCCGAACCGCGGCGCCATCGGTGATCAGCGCTTTGAGTACTGCGGGGCCTTACGGGCCTTCTTCAAGCCGTACTTCTTGCTCTCCTTCTCCCGTGCGTCGCGGGTGAGCATGCCCGCCTTCTTGAGGTTGCCGCGGAGCTCGCCCTCGATCTCGATGAGGCCCCGGGCGATGCCCAGGCGCAGGGCCCCTGCCTGACCTGCGATCCCCCCTCCGTCGATCGTCGCGTCCACGTCGTAGCGGTCGGCGACACCCGCAATGCGCAGCGGTTCTGTCGCGAGTGTGCGATGCGTCTCGGAGGGGAAGTAGTCCGCAAACGGTCTCGAGTTGATCGTGATGGCGCCTTCACCGGTGCGCAGGCGCACACGGGCGACGGCACGCTTGCGGCGGCCGGTCGACTGGACGAGTGGCTTTGCCATAAAGAGCGGTCCTTCGGGGCTAGGAAGCCCGCCGGGCGGCGGGCAGATCGAGGGGGATGGGCGTCTGGGCGGCGTGGGGATGGTCGGGCCCGGCGTAGACCTTCAGCTTGCCGAGCATCTTGTGACCGAGCGCGCCCTTGGGGAGCATGCCTTTGATGGCGCGCCGGACGACCTCTTCCGGTCTCGTCTCGAGCTCCTCGGCGTAGCTGGTCGACCGCAGGCCACCGGGGTAGCCGCTGTGGCGGTGCGAGAACGCCCGGTCGCTCTTGCCGGCGGTCATGACAACCTTGGCGGCGTTGACGACGATGACGTGATCGCCGGTGTCGATATGGGGAGCGAAGATCGGGCGGTGCTTGCCGCGCAGCACGCTGGCGACCTCGGTCGCGAGCCGGCCGAGAACCAGGCCGTCCGCGTCGACGACGCGCCAGACGCGCTGGAGCTCGCTCGGCTTGGGGGAATACGTGCGCACATCCGTCCTTTGTTCGGAACCAACCCTGGTGCCCGCCCGAAGCGTACGCAACCGGTCAAAGGGCGCGAACCTCAAGCTCAGCGGGCAAGAGCCGAGTAGCAACGATAGAAGACCCACAGCCTGTCGGCAAGCCGGCGCCCGCCGGCCCCGCCCCCTCAGCCCGGGGTCGGCCTGTCGCCACCTCCCGGGTCCCAGGTCCCGCCGGGCACCAGCCCCTCCGGATAGCGCACGCCCACGAGGCACAGCCCCCTGGCCGGCGCCGGCTGGCCGCTTCGCGACCGGTCGCCACCTCGCAGGATCGCCATCAGGTCGCCGGCGCGCATGCGACCTTGACCGACGGCGACGAGCGTCCCGACCACGGAGCGAACCATCTGGTGGCAGAAGGCGTTCGCCTCGATCCGGAAGACCCACAGCCGCTCGTCGGCGGGCGACGGCGCCCACGAGGTGGAAAGCACGCGCCGGATGATCGGCACCGTCTCACCCCGGGGCTGGCGGCAAAAAGCCGAGAAGTCGTGCTCGCCCAGCAGGGCGTCGGCCCCGATGCGCATGGCGGCAAGATCGAGCTCGCCGGGGACGTGCCACGACACGTGGCGGAGAAGGGGATCGGGCCACTCGGTGCGGAGCAGGTCGTAGCGGTAGCGCCTCGCCGTGGCCGAGTGGCGGGCGTCGAAGCCGTCGGGGGCGACCCGCGCCTCGATCACGGCGATGGCCCCTCCCAACTGGTGGCTGAGCGACGGTCCGAGACGCCCGAGGATCATCCCCGGCTCGAGCTCGCCTTCGGCCCACTTCGCGACCGTCTCCTCGTCCAGATCGGCGTGAACGACCTGACCCGAGGCGTGCACCCCGGCGTCGGTCCGCCCGGCGCAGGTGAGGCTCACCTCGTGGCCCACCATCGAGCTCAAGGTCGCCGCCAGGGCGCCCCCGACGGTGCGCTGCCCCGGCTGGGCGGCAAAGCCGTGAAAGGAGGTCCCGTCGTAGGCGACGAGCATCATTACGCGACGAAGCGGCCCCCACGGGGCCGCTTCACTCCCGGGCTCGAAAAGCCTCACACGAGCTCTACGCGCGCCATCGGGGCATTGTCGCCCTGACGTGGCCCGAGCTTGAGGATCCTGACATAGCCACCGGGTCGGTCGGCATAGCGAGGGCCGATCTCGGAGAACAGCTTGTAGGCCATGTCCTTGTCACGGATGAAGGCCACCACCTGGCGCTGGTTGTGAACACCGCCTTTGCGCGCCTTGGTGATCAACTTCTCGGTCACGGGCCGCATCGCCTTGGCCTTGGCCTCGGTCGTGATGATCCCACGCGGGTCCGCCGCGATGAGCGAGGCGACCAGGTTGCCCAGCATTGCCTTCTGGTGGGCGGCGTCACCGCCGAGGCGGCGTCCCTTCTTCGGGGCGGCAGGCATTTACACCCCCGCCTCACGCAACGACAGTCCCCGCTCGTCGAGACGCTCGAGCACCTCGTCGAGGGACTTCTGGCCGAAGTTCGTGATCGCCAGCAGGTCCTCGGGCGTGCGCTCGATGAGCTCGCCGACCGTGTTGATCTGGGCGCGCTTGAGGCAGTTGCGCGGGCGCTCGGGAAGGTCGAGGTCCTCGATGGGAAGATCGAGGTCCGGTGAGCCGGTGACGGTGACGCCGACCTCACCGAGCTCCAGGCCCCGCCCCTCGCCAGCGAGCTGGGCGACGATCGAGAGCAGGCCGCGCAGCGTCTGGCCGGCCGAGGCGAGCGCTTCGCGGGGCGAGATCGAGCCGTCGGTCTCGATGTCCAGCACGAGCCGGTCGAAGTCGGTGGAGACCTCGACCCGTGTGGGCTCTACGACATAGGCGACGCGTCGCACCGGCGAGAAGATCGCGTCGACGGGGATGACCCCGATGGTGGACGACTGCTTGCGCTCGGCCGGAGCGTACCCCTTGCCTCGCTCCACGGTGACGTCGATGGCAAGACGCCCTTTCGCGTTCACGGTCGCGATATGGGTCTCGGAGTTGAGGACTTCGACGTCTGAGGTCGTGCGCAGATCGGCACCGGTCACGTCCGCCGGGCCGCGCACATCGATGCGCATCGTGACCGGAGCGTCCGACTCGCTGCGCAGCACGAGATCCTTCAGGTTCAAGATGATGTCGCTCACGTCCTCTTTCACCCCGGGGAGAAACGTGAACTCATGCAGGGCGTCGTCGAAGCGCACCTGGGTGACCGCCGCCCCGGGGATCGAGGACAAGAGGGTGCGGCGGAGCGAGGCCCCGAGGCTGTGCCCGAAGCCGGGGTCGAGCGGGCCGATGGCAAAACGCTGGTGGAACTGGTCCGGCTCGCCGATCGGCTCGACGATGGGACGCTGGATGATGAGCATGTGGTTATCGGGCTCCTGTATGGATTGGCGCGCTGGCTACTTGGAGTACAGCTCGACGATGAGCTGCTCACGCACCTGGGTGTCGATCTGCTCCCTGAGCGGGAGGGAGAGGACGCGGACGGCGCTGCCTCCGTCTTCGACCTCGAGCCATGCGGGAGGCCGTCGGTCGATCGTGTCCAGATTGTGGCGGACGATGATGAACTCGCGGGCCTTGTCGCTCAGCTCGATGCGGTCGTTCTGGCGCACCCGGTAGCTCGGGATGGTCACGCGGCGGCCGCCGACGCGTACGTGACCGTGACGCACCAGCTGGCGAGCCTGGCTGCGGCTGGCTCCCCATCCGGCGCGGAACACGACGTTGTCCAGGCGCGACTCCAGCATCCGGAGCAGGTTGTCGCCCGTGACGCCCGCCTGGCGGTTCGCCTCCTCGTACATGTTGCGGAACTGGGTCTCGAGCACGCCGTAGATGCGGCGGGCCTTCTGCTTCTCGCGCAGCTGGGTGTTGTACTCGGAGGGCTGGCGCAAACGGTCGCGCCCGTGCTCGCCCGGCGGGCTCGGGCGGCGCTCTATCGGACAGCGGACCGTCTCGCATTTCGGGCCCTTCAAGAAAAGCTTGACCTTCTCGCGCCGGCAGAGGCGGCAGACAGGTCCTGTGTATCGAGCCATTGTCGTCTCCTCGCTTAGACCCGGCGCCGCTTCTTCGGGCGGCACCCGTTGTGCGGGATCGGCGTGACGTCCTTGATGCCCGTGACCTCGATGCCGGCGCTCGAGAGCGACCGGATGGCCGTCTCGCGCCCCGACCCGGGTCCGCGAACCAGCACGTCGACGCGGCGCACACCGTGCTCCATCGCCCGGCGGGCGCACTGCTCTGCCGCCATCTGGGCTGCGAAGGGGGTGGACTTGCGCGAGCCCTTGAACCCGACGTTGCCCGCCGACGCCCAGGCGATGACGTTGCCCTCCTGGTCGCTGATGGACACGATCGTGTTGTTGAACGAGCTCTTGATGTGGGCGACGCCGTAGGCGACGTTCTTGCGCTCTTTGCGCCGCGGCCGCCGACCGCCCGGCTTGGTCGTCTTGGCCATCGTTACTTGCGCACCTTCTTCTTTCCGGCGACGGTCTTCTTCGGTCCCTTGCGTGTGCGGGCATTGGTGTGCGTGCGCTGACCGTGCACCGGAAGCCCCTTGCGGTGGCGGATCCCCTGGTAGCAGCCGATCTCCATCTTCCGCTTGATGTCCTGCTGGACATCGCGGCGCAGGTCGCCTTCGACCTTGAAGTTCCCGTCGACCCAGGCCCTGAGGCGGGCGACCTCCTCGTCGGTGAGGTCACGCACGCGGGTGTCCGGGCTGATCCCGGTCTCGGCGCAGGTCTGCCGTGCCCTCGTGGGGCCGACGCCGTAGATGTAGGTCAGCGCCACCTCGAGGCGTTTCTCGCGCGGGATGTCGACGCCTGCAATTCTGGCCACGGGCTAACCCTGCCGCTGCTTGTGCCGCGGGTTGGTGCAGATCACCATGACGCGGCCGTGCCGGCGGATGATCTTGCACTTCTCGCACATCGTCTTGACGCTCGGTCGAACCTTCACGATCTATTGCTCCACTCGACAAGGCCGGCTCCGCCGGCCCGCTCCTGCCCTGGCGGCGCTTGCCACCGGGCTGCTTCCTTCCCGCCTGACACCGGAACCGGCCGAACTGGCGGCCCCGTCACTTGTAGCGATAGGTGATCCGCCCTCTTGCCAGGTCATAGGGCGTGATCTCGACCTGGACACGATCCCCGGGCAAGATGCGAATCCGGTGCATCCGCATCTTTCCCGAGGAGTGCGCGAGCACCTTGTGCCCGTTCTCGAGCTCGACACGGAACATGGCGTTCGGGAGCGGCTCGACAACCGTTCCTTCCAGCACGATCGCATCTTCTTTGGGCTTGGGCAGGTGAACCTCCTACGATGTTTCGACCTATTTCATGCCGACGCGACGACCGCCGCTCGCCAGAGCTTGCGACGGGAGTTCGCACGGACGCCGCGTACTGACCGCCGTTCGCGGCACAAGAGAGCATAGCCTCCGGCCACCAGAGCCGAGGCAGGGACATGATAGCCGCTCAGGGCAGCGTGAGCACCTCCGGGCCGCCTTCGGTGACGGCGATGGTGTGCTCGAAGTGGGCCGAGAGGCTCCCGTCGGCGGTGACGACGCTCCAGCCGTCGTCGAGCTCGACAGTGTCGAAGTTCCCGATGTTCACCATCGGCTCGATCGCGAAGACGTTCCCGACCTTGATCCGCGGACCTGGGGTGCCGGGCCAGTAGTTCGGCACCTGCGGCTCCTCGTGCATGGCGGTGCCGATGGCGTGCCCGACGTACTTGCGGACGACCGAGTAGCCCGCCGCCTCTGCCACCTTCTGCACGGCCCGCCCCACCTCGTGCAGGCGGTTACCGTCCCGGAGCTGGTCTATCCCCGCCCACAGGCTCGCCTCGGTCACCTCCAGCAGGCGCTCGGCGGCGGCGGAGATCTCGCCCACGGGGGCGGTGTAGGCGGCGTCTCCGTGGTAGCCCTCGACGATGGCACCGCAGTCGACCGAGATCACGTCGCCCTCTTCGAGCACGTAATCGCCTGGGATGCCGTGCACGATCATGTTGTTGGGCGATGTGCAGATGACAGCGGGGAAGCCGTGGTAGCCGAGGAAGTTGGACCTCGCCCCGCGGCACTTAAGCACCTCTCGGGCGACGAGGTCGAGCTCCCTCGTCGTCACCCCTGGCTTGATGGCGAGGCGGGTCTCGGAGATCATCTCGGCAACCACCTTGCCGGCACGGCGCATCTTTGTGATCTCCTCGGGCGAACGCCTCACGGCCTCTCCTCGGGCGGCACAGGCGGGAAGAACCCGCCTGTGTGCTGGTAGGCGTCGATCACCGAGGTCAGGCACAGGTTGACCTCGTCAGGGGGCCCGACGCCCGACACGTCGACCAGCTTGCCGAGCGCGGTATAGCGCGCTACGAGCGGGGCGGTCTGGGTCTCGTAGAGGTCGAGCCGGTTCTTGATCGCCTCCTCGGTGTCGTCCTCGCGCTGGACGACCTCGCCGCCGCAGACGTCGCAGGTCCAGTTCAGCTTGGGCGGGACAGAGGTCGAGTAGATAGCGCCGCAGTCCTCGCACACGCGCCGGCTCACGAGTCGGGCGAGCACCATCTCGGTCGGGATGACGAGGTTCAACACGAGGTCGATCACGGCCGGCTTGAGCAGCTCGTCGAAGCCGTCCGCCTGGGCGACGGTACGGGGGAAGCCGTCGAGCACGAACCCGCGTGTGCGGGTGTCGTCCCGATCGAGGCGGGCCGCGACCATGGCCAGCACGATCTCGTCGGGGATGAGGTCACCGGCGTCGAGGTAACGGCGCGCCTCGAGGCCGAGCGGCGTGCGGGACTTCACCTCGACCCGCAACATGTCCCCTGTGGAGATGTGAGGGATCACGTAGCGGTGTGAAAGCCGCGTGCACTGGGTGCCTTTCCCAGAACCCTGCTTGCCGAGGACGATGAGCCTCGCTCCGGGTACCACTTACTGGAGGAAACCCTCGTAGTTACGCATCATCAACTGGCTGTCTATCTGCTTCATGGTCTCGAGCGCCACTCCGACGCTGATGAGCAGGGTCGTGCCCGCGAAGGGGATGGTGGTGATGTGCCAGGCCGAGAGGAAGATCGACGGCGTGAGCGCCACGGCCGCCAGGAAGAGGCTGCCCGGGAGCGTGATCCTGTTCAGGATGTGGCCGAGATAGTGCTCGGTCGCAGGCCCGGGCCTGGAGCCGGGGATGTAGCCACCTTGCTTGCGGATCGTGTCGGCCTGCTGGTAGGGGTCGAAGGTCACGTGCACGTAGAAGAACGTGAAAAGGACGATGAACAGGCCGTAGAAGGCGATGTACCAACCGTCGGTCGGGTTCAGCAAGTTGTGCTGCACCCAGTTGCGCAGCACGCTCCAGGGCAGCACGTTCGACAGCAGGACCGGGATGTACAAAAGGGAGCTCGCGAAGATGATCGGGATCACACCGGCCTGGTTGACCTTGAGGGGGATGTAGGTGCTCTGGCCGCCGTACATGCGGCGCCCCTGGACCCGTTTCGCGAAGGTGACCGGGATCCGGCGCTGCCCCTGCTCGACGAACACGATGGCGACGAGGATGACCAAGACCAACAAGATCGTCACGGCGAGCCCGAACCAGCCCTTGTCGGCCTTGATCTGCTCGCCGTAGATAGGCATCGCCGCGACGACGTTGGAGAAGATCAGGATCGACATGCCGTTGCCGATGCCGCGTTGGGTTATGAGCTCGGCGAGCCACATCACCACCGCCGTTCCGGCGGTGAATATGAGGATGATGAACAGCACCCGGGGGGCAGTGAAATCCGGGATGAGGTCGATGCCGCTGCCGCTTCCGAACAGCTCGCCCGAGTGGAACAAGAACACGAGGCCCGAGCTCTGCATGACGGCCAGGGCGACGGTGAGGTAGCGGGTCGCCTGGGTCAGCTTGCGCTGACCGACCGCGCCCTGCTCGCGCCACTGCTCGAATTTCGGGATCACCGTCTGGAGGAGCTGGATGATGATCGAGGAGGTGATGTAAGGCATGATCCCGAGGCCGAATATGGCCGCTCGGGCCAACGCTCCACCGGAGAACAGGTTGAGGAAGCCGATCACCCCGCCGGACTTGTCGGCGGTGGTGAGGGTCTGGATCTCGTTGAAATTGACCCCGGGCACGACGATGTTCGCGCCCATCAGGTAGACGGCGATGATGAGCAAGGTGAACAGGACCTTGTTGCGGAGGTCCGGGACCTTGAACATGTTCCGCAGGCTTGCGAGCATCAGATCCTTTCCTCACTCGGCGCGTTTGACGAGGCGCGGCGACAGCCCGAGCCTCGGCACCGCCGAA
>JBKQMT010000003.1:0-16562 GCA_052146595.1 Acidimicrobiales bacterium | reverse complement strand
GACATCGAGTCTCCTTTCTCGAGGTGAAAAAGCGCGGTCGAAGTTGTCCTCCCCCTCCGCCCAGGGGGGCGGGGCGAAGGGGGAGGTGTGGATGGTGGGCAGGTGGGAAGAGGTTGGCAGCTGTGAGATCGACACCGGTCAGTGCTCCTTTCCGGCCTCGAGGAGTTTGCGTAACCCCTCGTTCCCGAGCTCACCTCCTCCTGTCGAACAGGCCCAAGAAGAAGAGGAAGACGTTGAGGGCGTCAAGGAAGATCGACGCCGCCATTAGCGATGCGGAGGTCTGGTCGGTGGTCATGCGGAGGCGCTGAAAGTCGAACATGGTGAGACCCGCAAAGATGACCAACCCGAGGACGGAGTAAATGAGAGAGCCGTTCGGTATCTGCGCGAAGATGGCGATGACGCCAAAGATGATGAGACCCAAGAGTGCCCAGGACGCAACACGTGCGAGCGCCGAGAGGTCTCGTTTGGTTGCGTACCCCGCCGTGCCCAGCCCAACCATGAACAGCGCCGTAGCTCCAGCGGCCTCCCAGACAGCTGCCGGATTGGTGCTCGCGTAGAAGACAACGGTCGGCGCAGTTGCTAGTCCCATGAGCGTCCCGAACCCGAACAGCAGGCCAACGCTTGATGAACTCGATCCTCGAACCGCGAACCTCATTGCGATGAGGCAGGCGAGAGCCGCAAAGTAGAACACCCATCCCCAGCCATACGACAGAGTGCGACCGAGGTAGCTTCCGAGCGCGAACAGACCCATCGTGACAGCTACGTAGCCCATCGTCTGGCTGAAGAGCGTTCGCGTGTCTCCGGCGTCGCCAAACCCATCGGTGTTGTCCTCACGGCTTATCTGTCTGTACATCCGGCACCTCCTGTGACTCGTCCTCGCCCCGAAGAAACCAGGCTTCTTATCGCAGCCCGCCCTATGCGAGAACTCTTGCCGCATGGTCGCGCCTGGTGACGCTGTCAGCATCCCGCACCCGCGTAATGCTGACCGCCGACGCAACAGCGCCCACGACATGCCCTTCTCGGTGTCTTGTCGCCAATAACGCGTTCGCGTGATGCAGTCGGCGCCTCACCCCTAGACAATGTCGGTACGCCACGTTCATGGGAAGGGATCATGCAGAATCGCCATTTCACCAACTCAGCCAACTCGGGGCCGCCCCGCGACCCGGTCCCGCCCTCGAAGACTCCCTCTCCGGCGCCGCTGTGGCGCTGGTGGCTGCTCTTTTTCGGCGTGCTCCTCACGCTGTTGCTGCTGTGGTCGCCCGATGTGACGGCAAAGACGACGGTCAATCTGAACTACAGCAGCTTTCTCGCCCGCGTCGAGGCGAACAAGGTCAAGACGGCCTCGATCAACACCAACGGCGCCGTCACGGGGACCTTGACCAACGGCGACAACTACACGAGCCAGATCCCGACGGTGCTGAACGACCCGGACCTGGCCCCGCTGCTCAGGGCGCACAAGGTCTCGGTCGCAGGCGTCGGGCCGGTCTCTAACCTGTGGGAAGACCTCTTGTCCCTCCTCCCGGCGCTTTTGTTCCTCGGGATCTTCATCTGGATGGGCCGCAACTACTCCAAGCAGCTCTCGAGCGGGATCATGGGCGCCTCCAGCTCCAAGGCCAAGGTCTACGACGAGCAGCGGCCCACGACGCGCTTTTCCGACGTCGCCGGCTACGAGGGCGCGAAGCGCGAGGTGGAAGAGGTCGTCGACTTCTTGAAGGACCCCGCCCGCTACGCCGCCGCCGGGGCGATCGGGCCCCGGGGCGTGCTCATGGTGGGCCCTCCCGGCTCGGGCAAGACCCTCATGGCCCGGGCCGTGGCCGGAGAGGCCGAGGTGCCCTTTTTCGCCCTCACGGGCTCGAGCTTCGTCGAGATGTTCGTGGGGGTGGGGGCCTCCCGGGTCCGGGACCTGTTCGCCGACGCCCACAAGCGGGCCCCCTCGATCATCTTCATCGACGAGATCGACGCCATCGGCCAAAAGCGGGGCAGCGGGGCCGTCTCCAACGACGAGCGCGAGCAGACCTTGAACCAGCTCCTGGCGGAGATGGACGGCTTCGACGCTTCGACCGGCGTCGTCGTCCTGGCGGCCACCAACCGCCCCGAGGTGCTCGACCCGGCCCTGTTGCGCCCGGGGCGCTTTGACCGCCAGGTCGAGATCCCCCTCCCCAACCAGGCCGAGCGGGCCGCCATCTTGCGCGTGCACGCGAGGGAAAAGCACCTCGGGCCCGATGTCGACCTCGACGCCCTCTCCCGGGGCACCCCGGGCTTTTCCGGGGCCGACCTCGCCAATCTGTTGAACGAGGCGGCGATCGTGGCCGTGCGCCACGACCGTGACGTCATCGTCTCGCAAGACATCGACGAGGCCCGAGACCGCATCATTCTGGGACGGCGCGACGGCTCGAACGTGCTCTTGCCAGACGAGAAGCACAACGTGGCCGTGCACGAGACCGGGCACGCCCTCGTCGCTGTCTACTCAAAGCACGCCGACCCGGTCGCCAAGGTCACGATCCTGCCCGCCGGCCAGGCCCTCGGGGTCACAGAGCAGCTCCCCTTGGACGAGCGCCACCTCTACCAGGAGAGCTACCTGGAGGACTCTCTGGCCATCCGCCTCGGGGGCTTCGCCTCCGAGGAGCTCGTCTTGGGGGAGGCCTCGACGGGGGCCTCGAGCGACCTGTCGGGGGCGACAGGGCTCGCCGTGCACATGGTGCGCGACTGGGGGCTGTCGCCCCGCCTGGGCCCGATCGGCTACGGCGAGCAGGGCCCGAACTACCTGGGCTCGGCCGGTGTCGAGTCACGCCCCTACTCGGAGGGCACCCAGAAGGCCATCGACGAGGAGGTGAGCCGCCTCTTGCAAGAGGCCAAACAGCGCGCCCACAACCTGCTGGTGGCGAACAGGGACGTGCTTGACGCCGTCGTCGCGAAGCTCGAGGACAAAGAGACCCTGAGCGGCGACGAGCTCCTGGAGATCGTGCGCCAGACGACCGCCTCGAGGCCGGCAGCGCCAGGCGCTGGGCCTGCGCCGGCCACGGCCGGGCCAGCACCGGCAGGCGCTGAGGCGGCACCGGCGGCCGCTGTTTCGCACGCGGCCATGGGCAAGGTCGACCGCGCTCACTGAGATCCCCCGTCAGACCTGTTCATTGAGATCTCCAGTCCTGAGCTCCCGGTGGAATGACGATCCCCCACCGGGAGCGGCCCCTTCCGAGGCTTGCGGTCTACGGCCCAAAGCCTCGGAAGGGGTTTCTCTTCATGTTCACAAGCAAGTAGCAATGGGGGTGGCCGCGGAGCTACTGGGCCGTCGGGGTGCGTAAAGTCCCCTCCGCTTCTACGCCTTCGTCCCCCCTGTGGCCCACCTCGCCCGCCCGAGGAAACGAAGTGGACGCACCGTGGTCCCTGGGGTGGCCTCGCGGTCGGTAAGTGTCAGACGGTCACCTTGTGCCAGCTCGCTCCGCCATCGTGGGTGAACAGCATCGTCACCGTCGGTTGCGACTTGTCACGACTTACCGAGCCGATGGCGTACCCGTCATTCGGGTCAAGAAAGAGGAACAGTTCGCCTGCCCCGCCAACAAAGGGGAATGGGGCCACAGCCTTGAAGTCCGGCCCACCGTCGCTGGTCCGTTCCAGGACTTGCGGGGCATGCTCCACGCCTTCGTACCGGTAGGCAACCTCAGCGCTGACGGGGATGAAAAGGCTGCCGATCGTGGGAAAGGTGGTCCACACGGTGTCGAAGCTGCGTCCTGCATTGGTGCTCCGGAGCACCGATTCCTGCATCCCGGTAGGACACAGTGCCCATAGGACGGCTCTTGTCATCGGGTACAGTCCGCACGGCAGCACGCCTGACAGCGCCGACTGTGCGACGCGGACGAACGGCGCCAGACCGCTCTCGGAAACGAGCAACTGTGGAACAGCGCCCTCGCGCTTCACTTGGTAACTAAGCCACACCTGGGTGCCGGTAACGCCAAGGGACACGGCGTCGTTGAGGAGCGTCGTCGCTCCGGGGATGGGCACACTGGACCATGAGGTCGAACCCGCTCGCGACCGAGCGAGGCGATAGTCGTGGCAGCGCGACGGTGCACTACCGGCTGTTCCCCAGGTGCAGCGCACCAGGACCGCGTACAACTCCCCTCGCGCTGCGGCGATATCGAACGCGCCTACTCCTGGCCCGAAGGAGACTCGATGCCAGCTTCGCGCGCCATCGACCGTGGCGAATACAGGCGCGTCGCTCGATTGCCCGTAGGAATGGGATGCATAACCGTCTCGCGCGTTCGCGAAGACAAGCTGGTCCTCTCCATACAGCTTTGATATGGCAAGAGGCGGCACCGTCACCTTGACGAAGTGACTCGACAGCCCGCCCTCGCCCTCGTACCCGCGCCAGAGCGACGGGCAGAGCCGGTTGCCGCAGGGACTCGTCCCGAGCACAAAGACGCTCGGTGACGTTCCGGCACGCGCCAGGTGGCCCGGGACGAAACCTTCGGCGTTCGCAACGGCCACCACCGCCGTCCGGGCGTGGACCGCCTGGGGCGAATCCGGGGCCGCGGCCACCCCTGGGGATGCCGCCGATAGGACTGCGACGACCAGGAAGCCGGCCAGACCGACACGACGCAGACCGTATAGAGGCACAAGGGTGTTGTACTTCAGACTGGACACCGGCGGCTCGCGGGTAGCCGGTCGCCTGTTCGGCAAAGCTGCCCGATAATCGGCGCGGTGACTACAGCTTCAAGACTCCCCGTAGATTCCGAACCGCCTGGGCTATCCGCTGCTCGTTCTCGATGAGGGCGAAGCGGACGTAACCCTCTCCCCCCGGTCCGAAGCCCACTCCCGGCGACACCGCCACTTCCGCCTCGGTGACGAGGAACTTGGAGAACTCGATCGAGCCCATCTCCCGATAAAGCGCGGGGATACTTGCCCACACGAACATCGTGCCCTTGGGCTTGGCCACCTCCCAGCCAATACGCGCCAGACCGTCGCAGAGGGCGTCGCGACGGCCCTGGTAGATCTCGTTCACGACCTTCGGGTAGTCCGGTGCCTCGTTCATGGCGACGATGGCCGCGATCTGGATCGGCTGGAACGTGCCGTAGTCGAGGTAGCTCTTCAGCTTGGTGAGGCCCTGCACGAACTCGGCGTTCCCGACAAGGAAGGCCACTCGCCAGCCCGCCATCGAGAACGACTTGGTCAATGTGTAGAGCTCGACGGCGACTTCCGAGGCACCTGGGACCTCGAGGATCGAAGGGGGCCGGAAGCCGTCGAAGGCGGTGTCAGAGTACGCGAAGTCGTGAACGAGGAGCACGCCGTGCTCGCGAGCGAATTCGACCAGCCTCGTCATGGTGGCGAGATCGATGCACGCCGTGGTCGGGTTGTGCGGGAACGAGAGGATCGCGACCCGGGGCTTGGGCCAGGCCGATTCCCAGGCCTCGACCAGATTGGAGAAGAAGGCCTCGCCTGCGTCCGCCTCATCGTGGCCGAGCCCTTCCAGGCGCACCATCCGGACGTCCGCGCCGGCAAACAGCGGGGCGTACAGGTGGATCGGGTAGGAGGGCGAGGGAACGAGCGCCGTGTCGCCGGGAGCCACGACGACCCACATGAGGTGCGAGAGCCCCTCCTTGGCTCCGATCGTCGTCACAACCTCGCGGTCGGGGTCCAGCTGTACCCCGAAGCGCCGTAGGTACAGGTCCGAGATCGCCTGCCTGAGCTTGGGGATCCCGCGGCTCGCCGAGTAGCGGTGGTTACGGGGGTTGTGCACCGCCTCGGCCAGCTTCTCCACCGCCACGTCCGGGGAGGGGATGTCAGGGTTGCCGAAGCCGAGGTCGATGACGTCGATGCCGGCGCGCCGTGCCTGCAGTTTCAGCTGGTCGATCTGCGCGAAGACGTAGGGAGGAAGGCCTTGGATCCTGCGAAGCTCCATCGCCCGACGATAGCCGCTAGTCCCCGTCACCTTGTATCCCAGCCGCGCGCAAGGCCTGCGTTACGAGATCGAGCGAGCGCGGCCACCCCCAGATCACCCAGCTAGCGCCTGCTTCCCGCAGGTCCGCCAGTCGGCCGGCCGCGGGACGCGGGTCCGCCGGCAAGGGGCCTGCCCAAGTCGTGCGCCCGTTGGCGACCTCGGCTCGCAGCCGGTCCAGCTCCACGTCCCAGAGGTTGACTGTCGCCCCGGCGCCACGGGCGAGCTCGAGCGTCGCCGGCGCGCTCGCCCCGACCCAGGCTTCGATCTCCTCGCCGGCAAGCTCGTCCAAGACTCTCGCCAACGACGCCCGGCGATCCGCGAGCGCAGGCCACTCGATCCCGTAGGCCTCGTTCTCGGTAAGGCTCTTCGCGTCACCGATGCCGAGCGCTGCCACAAGACGCCTGCCCGACAGCTCATGGAGAGAAACGAGCGACTCGACCACGAGCCTGTCGGGAAGAAGCCCGAGGCGCGCCACCAGAGACCCGATGCGGATGCGCCGGGTCGCCGCGGCCACCGCACCGAGCACCGGGTACATCGACAGAGCTGGCCTTGCCTTCTCACTGCCTGGCCAGAGGTGATCGAAGGCGAAGACGCCGTCGATCCCGGCTCCCTCCGCCTCGCGTGCGGCGGCGAGCGCCCCGGACGCAGTTGGCTCGAACGTCGGGAGCGTGATGCCGATCTTCAAGGCCTCAGCCCTTGCTGAGATAGAGCCTCGGCGGGCTCACGATGTCGACTCGACCCGTGCCTTCAAGTCCCGGATGGCAGCATGGATGATGTTGCCCTCGGCCCTTCGCTTGATGAAGCCCGGCAACGGCACCCGGAGCTCGACTGCGAGCTGGTAGGTGACCTCGGTCCCTCCCTCGGGCGCGGGCTCGAAGCGGTATATGCCGTCTAGCCGGCTCGTCAGATCACCGTCTCGCTGGATCCAGCGAAGCTCGTTCGGCGCCTGTGAGTAGTCGTAGAAGAGCGTGTAGCTCGTGCTTCGCCCGAAAGCACCGGCGCGAAACGAGACCAGGGAGGGTCGTCCCTGCTCATCGCGCTCTTGGACGTGGACCTCCTTCAGATCGGCGACCCATTCCGGATACCGCTCGATGTCGGCTACGACCTCGAAGCACCGTTCTGGGGCGCCGTCGACGACCATCCGCTCAATGGTCTGATCGGCCACACATCCTCCTCTCTGCCCAAGTGCCCTCCAGCCTCGCATCTCCTCCGACGCTCAGCCAGCATTGCCAGAGCGCTTCCGGCGGCCCGGTACCCACCGACCGTCTCAACACGAGCTCCCGCGACGGCTGGCTTGACAAGGGCCGGCATCGTCAAGTGCTCATCTGGACCAGGGCCTCTTGCAACCTGCGGGCCAGCTGGTCGTAGTCGAACTCAGCCACCGCCCTCCGGCGCGCCTCTTTGCCCAGGCTCTGTCGAAGGTCGGGATCGTCCAGCAACTTCGCCAGGGCGTCCGCGACGGCCGCAGCATCATGCGGCCGATCGACCACGAGCCCGGTCTGGCCGTCGACGACCGCTTCGTCCGAGCCGCCGCTTCGCCCGGCGAGCTGAGCCACCCCCGCGGCGGCAGCCTCTAGAAAGACGATCCCGAATCCCTCCTGCTCGAGCCCGAACCAACGGGTACGGCAGCACATCGCCCAGACGTCCGCCGCGCCGTCGAGCAGGGGCAGGTCATCGTCTGATACACGGCCGAGGAAACGCACTCGTGCGCCGCAACGCCTCGCCGCCAGCTCCAGGCGCCTGCGATCACGCCCTGCACCACCGATCGCCAGGGTCACGTCCGGGCGGTCGGCGCCCACCGCCCCGACCGCCTCGATCAGCACGTCCATGCCCTTTCGCGGAACGAGGCGGCTCACGCTCACGACGAGCCTGCCCTCGGTGGGAATTCCCAGTCGCTGCCTCACCGCCACCTTCTCGTCGGGTGCGAGGGGGTGGAAGCGCACGTGGTCGACACCAGGGGGCACCACCACCGTCGGGGGCATGTGAGCTCCGGCGGCACGAGTCGCCTCGGCGCCCGGGTAGCCGCCGGCGGCGATGGCGAGCGACGCTCCGGAGAGCACGGACCGCAGGACTTGCCGGGAGACCGGCAACCGGCCGGGAACAGTCACCTCGGCACCGTGCAGCACCACGCCGTATGGCACCTGCAGCAGCTTGCCGAGCAGACCCATGGGTAGTACCGGGTCGAGCAACACGAGCTTGGCGCCCGAGGCTTGCGACAACTGCCGCACGGCCCGGACCAACCTCGGTGTGGGCACGAGAACCGGTGACCACCACCGCTCTATCCGGAATCGCTGCCGCCGGTCGAAGGCGGCGGCACCACGGTGATAAGTCGTCAGGACGGTGAGCTCCTCGGCAGGCAGCCGGCGGAACAGCTCGTACAGGTACGACTGGATGCCTCCCACCTTGGGCGGGAAGTCGTTGGTGACGAGCACGTACCCCATCGGCTGATCCGCTCAGGCTCGTCGGCAACTGTGATCGACGCGCTTGACCAGCTCACCCCACGCGCCGGCGGAAACGCAGCTCGGGCACCAGGCCGGCGCGCTGGAGCATCCGCACGGCACGAGCTTCGGCGACATCGACGACGACCGCCTCGCCCGCCGCGGGGCCCAACAGAAAGGTGACGACGCAGTCCCCGCAGGCCTCGGTCCCATTGAGCACACAGTCGTCGCAGCTGATGGACATGCTCTCGGTCGGCATCGCTCCTCCTTCGGGCCCTGGGTCGTGGGCAACGCGAACCAGCCGTCCACCTCGCGAGGCGGGCAGCCGATCAAGGACCACGGCGACATGATGGCGGAAGGGTGTATCAGGCTCGCCACGCTACCGGCCCACGGGGGACCAGGAGCGGGTACGGTCTCGATCCATGGTCTCCGACCGTCTCCGCGCGATCTGGAACCTCCAGATGCCAGCAGTGAGAGAGTTCGCGGGTTTGCACGAGTTCGACGGCCAGGTTCAGGACCTCTCCCCGGCCGGCGTCGCGGCGTTGCTCGCCCCGGTCGGGCGTGGCGGCCCCGAGCCGAACCCGCACGACGAAGCGCAGCTGTCGGCCGTCGAGGCGGGGCTGCGCACTGCGTTCGAGGCGGTCGAGATCCACAGGTGGAACCCACTCGTTCACCTGGAGAATCTCGACCTCGCCAGCTACGACCGCGAATACGCGCCCGCCGGGGAGCGGGCAGCGGCCAAGGCCGCCCACCTGGAGAAGTGGCCGGATGCCATCGACGGTGCCATCGAGTCTCTCGACTCGGTGCCGGCCCCAGTGGCCGACGCTCTCCTGCCGGCCGTACGCGGTCTCGGCACCGGCCTGGAGGAGGTCGACGTCGGCCCGGCCACGCTCGAGCGCGCCCGGGCCGCCCTCGACCGCCTGGTCGGCCAATTGGAGCAGGCGAAGGCCGACGGTTCGCCCGAGGCCGGTCTCGGCCCGCAGAAGCTGGCACGGTTGCTGGGCGACCCGGAGGCGATGAGCGTGGATCTCGGTCGGCTCGAGGAGGTGGCGGACGCGGAAAAGGCCCGCCTCACCGAGCACCTCGTTCAAGACTGTGATCGCCTGCGGCCAGGTGTCCCGCCAGCCGAGGTGATGAGGGAGTTGCTCGCTGACCATCGTGACGACGAGGGCATCTATGCCGCCGCCCGCCTCCTCATCGAGGAGTTGGGCACCTTTACAGCCGAGCGAGGACTCCTACCCCATCTCGGAGGCTCGTGCCTTGTCGGACCCGCGCCCGCATCGAGGCGTTTCATCTTCGCGATGATGTCGTGGACCGGCGCCTATGAGGCCGAAGCGCCCGCCTGGTTCCACGTCAACCCGCCCGATCCGTCCTGGGACGAGGAGACCAAGGACCGTTGGCGGTCACAGTTCAGCGCCACGACACTGCCGGCGATCACCGCCCACGAGGTGACACCCGGTCACTTCGCTCACGGACGGATGATCCGGCTCACTGCCCGCGGGGACGTGCGCCGCTCGCTCGGCTCCTACGCGTTCATCGAAGGCTGGGCTCATTACGCCGAGGAACTGTTGGTTGAGGAGGGATTCCGGCACGACGATCCCCGTTTCGCGATCGGAGTCTGGATCGCCGCCCTCATCCGAGTGACCCGTCTGGCATCGTCGCTCGGGATCCACCGGGGCACCATGACGGTCCAGGACGCCATGGCCCGCTTTCGTGAGGATGCGTTCCTCGAGGAACCTGGTGCCAGGTCCGAGGCACGCCGAGCCACCTTCGACCCGACCTACGGCCGCTATACGTGGGGCAAGCTCGAGATCCAGACCCTCCGGGACGAAGCCGTCGCCCGCTGGGGCCCGCGCTTCGGCCTCCGGCGCTTTCACGAGGCCTTGCTCGAGCTCGGGGCACCGCCGCTCGGGACCTTAGGCGACATCTTCGAGCCGCACTGAGCTCGCTCCCAGCCGAGTTGGTCAGTTCCGCCGCCAAGCGTGCGAGCTACCAGTGGTGATTGACCTGACGGCCCACCAGACCGCCGATGTTGAAGACCTCCACCAGGCGGACCAGGTGTTTGACGCTGTCAAGGCGGTAGATGAGAAGGGCCGTCTCCACCCTTGCCGCCAAGCGCCGGGCAAGGAACCCACGAAGCTCCACGCCCGCAGAGACCGGGTCGACAAGCAGCTCGCCAAAGATGAAGCTTCGCACGGCATCTGCGACATGGAACTGGAGCTGGTCGATGGCCTTTTGCGTCGGCACGCTCGCGACGAGGCCCCAACGGTCGTCTCCCGCGCGCGGGCTCATCGAAAGCGTCACGCCCCCTGTCACCGACCGCACGACGAAATGCGCGTCGGGATCGAGCGCCGCCAACTCCTCGCCCATGAAGAGGTTCCCGCTCTGCAGCGCGGCCTCAGCCTCGAGAATGCGGCGCACCGTCTTGGGCTCTGAGAGGAGGTCGACCGAGTACTCGAGGCCCTCGAGATCCCGCGCCGACATGATGACTGCGGCCGGCACGCCCTCCCGCTCGACGACCACCCGGTCCCGCGTCGAGAGCACCTGGTCGACCACGGCCTCGAGGTTGTCGCCCTTGCCGGCGAGGACTGCCATTCGCCAAGCGTACCGCTCGCCGCCAAGCCGGAGAGGATCCCCGTCCTGGTCCAGGCCTACTCGTGGACAGTGCCTGCCTGGCTCTGTCTCAGGCGCGTTGCGAAGGACCGCAGCGCGAGACCTCGGTGCGAAAGCCGGTGTTTTTCGTCCGGGCTCATCTCCGCGAACGTCCGCCCGCCCCCGCCATCTGGTACGAACACGGGGTCGTAGCCGAAACCACTTTCCCCCCGGGGGCTCGGGGCGATCGTTCCCTCGACTGCACCCTCGCCGATTATCTCGCTGCCGTCGGGAAAACGGCCGAGGACGACGGTGCGAAAGCGCGCCCGCCGGTCGCTCTCGCCCTCCAGGACAGCGAGCAGCTTGGCGACGTTGTCGGCATAGGTGGCAGTCTCGCCGGCAAAACGGGCCGAGCGGGCGCCAGGCGCCCCTGCGAGCGCCGCGACCTCGAGACCGGTGTCATCGGCCACAGCGGCCTCACCGGTCGCCTCGACCAGTGCGACGGCCTTGAGGCGGGCGTTGTCCTCGAGGGTCTCCCCCGTCTCTTCGACCACGGCGACGCCCCGGGGACGGGCGACGAGCTCCACCAGCCCTCCGAGCTCGTCTCCCAAGATGGCGTCCAGCTCTACGGCCTTGTCGGGGTTAGCTGTGGCAAGTACCAACCGCATCCTTGCGTGCTCCTGTTAGCCCTGCCGGCTCAGACCGTGCCCGCCTGCTTACGGTCCTGGGGCGGTGTGGCCAACACCTCGTCTTGAATCTGGAGGATCTCGCCGATGCCGAGGCCGGCCAGGCCGAGCATCTCATCGAGCTCGGAGCGGGCGAACGGCGGACCTTCGGCGGTCCCCTGCACCTCGACGAAGCGTCCCGAGGAAGTCATCACGACGTTCAGGTCGACTTCGGCGGCGGAGTCTTCGACGTAGTCGAGGTCGAGCATGCAGAGGCCTTCGACGATGCCCACCGAGACAGCTGCGCATGCCTCACGCACGGGGTGCTGCCGGAGCCCCCCTGAGAAACAAAGACGCGTGCAGGCGTCGTGCAGGGCCACGTACGCACCCGATATCGAGGCCGTTCGCGTCCCTCCGTCCGCCTGCAGCACGTCACAGTCGATCAGGATCTGGCGCTCGCCGAGCACCTCGAGGTCGATGATGCTGCGCAAGGCGCGCCCGATCAGGCGCTGGATCTCATGGGTGCGCCCGGACTGGCGACCTCTTGTCGCCTCCCGGGTTACCCGTTCGGGCGACGAGCCTGGGAGCAGGGAGTACTCCGCGCTCACCCAGCCCCGTCCGGTCCCGCGCATCCACCTCGGGACCTCCTCGTCGACAGAAGCCGTGCACAAGACCTTCGTGCGACCGGAGACGGCGAGCACCGAGCCGGCCGCGAACTCGGTGAAGTCCCGGACGAACAGGCACGGGCGCAGCTCATCCAAGGCACGACCGTCATGGCGTGCAAGATCAAGGGCATCGGCCTGCGAGTCGGTCATTCCGGCAGGGTACCCGTCCCGAGGCCGCAAGGACGTCAGAAGTAGATGATCCGTCTCGCCCGTTCGACGACGGCGTCAAGTTCGTCGGTCCAAGCCCCTGTCGAGAGGTACTTCCACCCGCCGTCAGATGAGATGAAGACGATGGTCCCCTGCTCGATGGTGTTCGCGCACTTGACGGCACCGGCGAGGGCAGCACCAGAGGAGATCCCGGCGAACACACCCAGATCCGCGAGTCGCCGCGTCCACTCGATCGAGTCTCCCGGCCCGACGATGGTCCGGCGGTCGAGAAGATCCGCCCCTCCTTGCTCGAGGAAGATCGGAGGGATATAGCCGTCGTCGAGGTTGCGGAGACCCTCGACCGTCTCCCCCGTCGGGGGTTCGACCGCCCACAATCGCACCTGCGGGCTGGCTTCTTTCAGGAAGCGCCCCGCCCCGAGCAGCGTCCCGCTCGTGCCTAGGCCGGCGACAAGATGCGTGATCTCGGGGCAGTCACGCCAGATCTCGGGCCCGGTGCCGACATAGTGCGCCCTCGGATTGGCGGGATTGCCGTACTGGTAGAGAAAAGTCCACTCAGGATGCTCTGAAGAGAGCTGCTGAGCCAGGCGGACAGCCCCGTTCGACCCTTCGTTGGCCGGCGAGTCGATCACCTCGGCACCCCAGAGCTCGAGCAACTGGCGCCGTTCGATCGAGACGTTGCCGGGCAGGACGACGTTCAGCTTGTAGCCCTTTATGCGGCACACGAGCGCCATGCCGATCCCGGTGTTGCCCGACGAGGGCTCGATCAGCGTCGCACCGGGAACGAGAAGGCCCTTTTCCTCGGCGTCCTCGATCATCGAGAGCGCGATCCTGTCTTTGACCGAGCCCCCGGGGTTCTGGCCCTCGAGCTTGGCGAGGATGCGCACGGTTGGCTTCGGGCTCAGCGCTGAGACGTCGACGAGCGGCGTGTTGCCGATCAGGTCGAGGACGCTTCGCAGGACGGGCACGGCTCGGTCAGCCCCGGAGGGGACCTACGTACCACCGCCCGCCACGGCGGGCAGGATCGAGACGGTGTCCCGGTCCAACACCTTGGTGTCGAGGTTCTCCAGGTAACGCACGTCGTCGTCGTTCAGGTAGACGTTGACGAACCTGTGGAGCTGGCCGTCTGGGGTCACCAGCTGGCCCGCCATGCTCGAGTACTCACTCTGCAGAGCCTCGAGGACCTCGCCGATCGTCGCTCCCTCGACACTGACCGATCTCTGCCCGCCGACGTGCTGGCGGAGCAGGGTGGGCAAGTTGACTTCAGGCACGGGCTCCTCCGGAAATGTTGACTGTTTCGGTCAGATACTAATGACCTCGACGGCTTCCTCGGCAATCGCTCCGTCCACGATCCGGTAGGAGCGGACCGAAGCGACTTCGTGGCGCAGCGAAACGAGCACGTAGTGCCAGGTGGGATCGGGCGCCTGGGCGATGTCGGTCGGTGACGGGTAGGCATCGGTGTGGGTATGGGAGTGGAACACTCCGATCACGGCTCGGCCCTCGGCCTCAGCTGCCCGGTCGATACGCAGGTGCTCGCCCGGGTCCACTGTGTAGAGCTGCGCCGAGGCGGCGACGTTGCGGGTGGCGTGCACGGCGGCGACGGTGCTCGTGAGCGCGTCCCCTACGAGGAGCCCGCAGCCTTCCTCAGGGTAGGCGCCGAGGCAGTGGGCGACCATCTCGTCGAGGTGGCAGGACGCGAGGCGCAGGCTCAAAGGCTCGCGAGGCGGGGAGGTCGCACTGAGGTCGCTCATCAGGCCCGCACGGTAGCGTTTCGCAGATGGTCACGAGGAAGCTCACGGCGGCCCAGCGCACAGCCGGCAGGCCTAGGGCCTTGGGTGACCCCAACGAGCCCGTGATCCGCTACGTGGCACGCAACCGGCGCGCGCGCCACGACTACGACATCCTCGAGGTCTATGAGTGCGGGATCGTCCTGAAAGGCGCCGAGGTCAAGTCCCTGCGACTGGGCCAGGCCTCACTGCAAGACGCCTACGCCCGCATCGAAGACGGTGAGCTGTGGCTGGTCGGTGCCCATCTGGCACCCTATGAGTACGCGTCCGGCTTCGGCCGCTTCGATCCGGTGAGGCCCCGCAAGCTCCTGCTGCACCGCCGCCAGATCGACGAGCTGTCGGGTCGTGTCGCCCAGAAGGCGCTCACACTCGTGCCGCTCAGCATCTACTTCAAGGACGGACTCGCCAAGGTCGAGATCGCGCTCGCAAGGGGCCGCCGCCTCTACGACAAGCGGCACGCCATCGCCGAGCGGGACGCCACCCGGGAGGCCGAGAGGGTGATCCGCGAGCACGAGCGTCGGCGCTGAGGCCCCAGCCAGGCAGTATCCTCTCTACGACAACCAAATCACCAAGGGGGTGACAGGCTTCGACTTCGGTCGTCGAGTTGGGAGAAGCGAGCCGTGGTCTCCGGAGCCACGTTAAAGAGCCGGAAAACAACACAAACGCCGAGCCTCAGCTCGCGCTTGCTGCCTAACTAGCAGCAACGTCTGCCCGGTCCCAGTCCTGCGGACCGGTCCCAGGCGTCATCTTGCAGGACTTACCTGAGCTGCGCCGCCGGCGAGCAGTCAGGGAAATCTAAGTTGGCTGGGGTTCCGCACCGGCGCCGGTGGCGAGGCGGGACTCGAGACACCACCGCCGGATGCGCTCGGAGAAGTCCCATCAAGATACCGAGGGACGCGGGTTCGACTCCCGCCACCTCCACAGACAAGATTTTAGCGACAAAAGTGCTGGCAGGAGCCCTCTTTTGGAGGGCTCCTGTCGCGCCAGGACACGCTCAGGACACACCAGGACATCCAAGCATCGGCGCTTGGGGGCGAACAACGGGCCAGGATGGTCACTGGGTGTGAGCAAGGCGCGTCACCTCGTTTCGAACCTGGCTCGTCTCGAGCCGGATGCGTTCGGGGAGAAATATCGATCTGCTCGCCTCGGACGGCACCAAGGGCTCCCCACAGCTCTGCTCAGATGGAATCTTCGGCGTGCGGGCCACAGCGCGCCTGCAGCACCTGGTGGGGCGGCCCGCCTAGGCTCGCGATATGCCTGGAACGGCCGACGAGATACCGATTCCCTCACTTCTACGAGCCTCGCAGGGTGCCTATGCCCATGCGATAACGCACGCCCTGGCCGAGGCGGGCTGTCCGCCGCTGCCACGCGGCGGCGTGCTGGTGGTAGCCGCGCTCGCGAACCGCAACCTACAGCCGGACGCTGTAATCCAGCAGGTCGCACGGGGCGAGCGCCAACAGCAGCTGCTCGATGAGCTCAGCAGCCTGGGCCTGATGCGGCTGGACGCCGAAGCATGGGTGGCAACCGACCTCGGTAGACGCGCGAGCGCCGCGATCGTGTCTGCGATCGGTGACGTCGACGCAGAGCTCACTGAACACCTGGGTGTCGACGGGGTGATGTCACTGCGGCGCGGCCTCGTCACTCTCTGCGACATCCGCGACGCCTGTGAGTCGGGCCACTGATCGGCCACATCAATGCGATCTTGCTGCTCACGACCTCGGCCACGCTCATCAGGCCATTGCTGGCAAGGCGGCTGGTGATGACGTCGTCCATGGAGGGAGAGCTCGTCATCGAGACCTTCGACTACGACGGTGGTCGTGACGTCACCGTGTACGTGCCCCCCGATCCACCCGAAGCAGTCGTCTTTGCCGGTGACGGTCAGCTGATCTCGAAATGGGGCGGGGACCTCGAGGCGGCCGCCGGGCCACCGACGATGATCGTCGGTGCACACCGTCTGGCCGATGAGACGCTCCGGCTTCAGGAGTACGTGGACAACACCGACTTTGACTGGGCCGACCCGCAACGGTTCGCGGCACATGAGAAGTTCTTCGTGGACGATGTCCGCCGGTGGACGAGCTCGCGCTTCGGCGTGACGCAGCCTGCCGAGCGCACGGCGGTGTGCGGCGTCTCCGCGAGTGGAGAGCTCTCGCTCGCAATGGGGCTTCGGCATCCGGACCTCTACGGTGTGGTTTTCTGCGCCTCGCCAGGCGGCGGTTACGTACCGCCAGCCGTGATGCCGAGCCCACTTCCGCGCACCTACCTCGTCGCCGGCACGCGGGAGCCGTTCTTTCGCAAGAACGCCACCCGTTGGGCGGACG
>JBKQMT010000002.1:0-23269 GCA_052146595.1 Acidimicrobiales bacterium | reverse complement strand
CCGGCAATCGGGCCGCAAACGGGGCTGGTGGCCCTTTGGCTGAGCCCATGGCGCACATCGGGTCGAAAGTCTCGATACATTGGGGCCACCAGAGAAAGGAGGTGGTCCAATTCATGAGTAGTCAACCTTGCGGGACCCTGGAGGTGGCTGGCCGCTAGGCGGCACGCTGGACCACCTGGTGATACCCATCCAGACACCCTCGGTGTCTCCGGTCGAGAGTTGGTCCCGCTCGATGCAGCCCGGAAGCCGAGCCTTTTTCAGCAAACGACTAGGGCTGTGGGACCTTTCCACAGCCGCCTCGAGGGGCGCTCCGGCGCCCCTCGAGCGCGTGTACGCCCAGGCGTGTACGGGGGTCGGGTCGGGGCGACCGCCGGCGGGTGCGGGACGACCGCTCGGTCGCGGGACGACCGCTGGCGGGCGCGGGGACGCCTTCAGGACTTGATCTTGACGCCGGCGTCCCCGAACATCTCGAGCCACTGCTCGCCGGAATACGCCCCTGTGCTCACGAGGCCGAAGACTTCTGTGCCCGGCCCGTCTGCACCTGTCAGAGTCCCATAGACCACCTTGAGCTCGGTGGAACCGGGCAGCTGGGAATACTGCTCCGCAACGTCGGGCAGGAGGCTCGGCAGCGACATGAGCCGAACCCAGTTCACGTCGGACCACGGGATCGGTTGTGAACCGGTGGAGAGCTCCGATGCGACCCACTGGCTCTGGCTGGCCTCGCGCCAGCGGAACCTGATGGTGTCGCAGGCGTCGAACATGCCTTCCCGGACTGCTGTCGTGCCGAAGGGCCCGATCCATCCCGGTGCGAACTGGCGATCCCGCCCGATTTCCGGCAGCACGACTGGCGGGGGATCAAGGCCTATCCCTACGCCCAGCGTCATTGCCGACAGGATGGCCCAGGCCTGCTTCCGACCGACTTCGAACGGGGACGACCCGTCAAGGGACTCAGGCAGCTGCCGTTCCGTCACGAACTCCGCCAGGGCAGCTTGGATCCCGTCGTAGAAGCAGTCGTTCTCGAGAGAGGCGCCCAGCGGTCGGGCGTCGTTCCACGCCAGTTGCGCGGCCAGCTCCATGGCCTGGGTGTAGTCGATGATGTGGGCGTTGTCGTGCCAGCGTGCCCGGACTGCCTCAGCCCACGTGCGGGTACGTTTCAGCCCGGCTTCCAGCCGTCCTCCGACCGGCCGCCAGATGCCCCGCCGGGACGAAGGATCGACATGGCGAACGGCGGATCCCACGGTGCCCACCTCTTAGCCTTCCACGCTCGTGGCGTCGGGCGTCTTGATGCCCGGGCTGCTCGCCGGCAGGCGTTTGTGCCAGTCCGGCCAGGTCATCGAGATCTGACCTCCACGACTCGAGGGAGTCACGAGGATGTAATACGGTTCGGCCACGGCATGTGCCTGCTGGCCTGTATTCGGTCGTGCCATGTTGCCCAGCAACTGCTGGAGCGTCTCGGGCTTCGGGGCCGTGAGATCGGCCGCGGCCGTTCCGAGGTCGTGCCCCCACACGACCATTACGGCAACTGTGAGAACGAGAGCGACCGCTTTTCGCGCGGGACCCCTCAGTGCGCGGCGAGAATCGCTACCGGCTCCGGAAGGGACCGCTTCGGGGTCGTCCGCGGCGGGAAGCGAAGGTCCCCGGAGCGCGGCATCGGAGGTCCGCGACGAAAGCTCGGGCGCCGCCCTGTGCTGAGACCGGAGAAACCTCGCCATTCCCGTTCACCTTGCTCGCAGGTCCTGAACAACCCTGACTGCCGAGGGGGGACGGGTTCGCTATTGGCTCCCACCAGCCCAAGCGACCATTTACGGGCTGGGAATCAACGCTTCCTCTGCTGAGCGAACCGTGCCATGCACTAGTCGCCCGTGTCAAGGTGGTAAACGGACGAATTTGCGACGTCATGCCAAATCCCGCGAGTGGGATTCGGTTTCGTCACGTCTTGACCGTCACCGCGGCTGCTCGAGCCACCCGCCGGGAGTGTCGGCGTCGCCGGCGCTGGCGTGCGCCGAGGGCGGTGCTGACGGCGATCAGTATCAGCACGATGCCGGCCCCGAGCAGGAAGTAGCCACGGTGGTTCTGATAGGCGACGCCGAGATAGCCGACGAGGGGGACCGACCAGCGTGCTCGGTAGACGTAGTTCCCGCGAATCGTGAGCGTCCACGGGTCACGGACGGTGTTCGCATCGCCCTGGGTGTTGATCAGGAGTTTCCCGGAGGGACCTTTGGCAATGCGGACGATGCGGTGCACGACCTGCTCGGAGGGCTTGAACGGGTTGCTGAATATGATCACGTCGCGCACGACGAGGCTGTCCACGGGCACCCGCTCGCTGATGACGACGCCTCCGACGGCCAGCCCGGGACGCATGCTCCCCGAGAGGATCGGTGTCACCATCCAGGTCCCCCGGACGAGGGCGACAGCCGCGACTCCTGCCGCGCCGAGGACGGCCAGGAGGAGCACGTAGGCGACAACCGTGCGGACCTTGCTGGCCACGGATCTGGGCCTCGAGCGTGCGTGCGTCGCTGTCTTCCCTGTGTCGGCCCCCGCGAGCCAGAAGATGTCACCTCCGGCGACCGGTAGCGTGTCGCTCCCAGCCATCGCCTGCGCGCTCTCGCCAGTCGCCGCGGCGCTCTGCGTGGCGACCGGGTCGTCTTCCTGAGCGACCGAGCGAGTGCCGTAGCCGTCACCAGCTGCCGAAGGGATGCGGTCCTCAGCTGCAGGGATGCGGTCCTCAGCTGTAGAAAGGGGGCCGTCAGTCGTCATGACTCCTCCTGGCGTGGCGGCGTCGCCACAGAAACATAGCGCCGGACCAAGCCGCGGCCCCAGCGAGGTGCACGGATCTGCTCCTTGCTTTGGCAGGCGCTAAGAGCACTGACGGAGATGGGCCCGTTCTCAACCGGGCCGTCGTGGGCGGTATCCGTGCCGGAAGCTCAGCTGCGACAGTTCAAGCCCCGCTCAAGGTCGACTGGAGTTGCTGGCTCTCCTGTCTCGCCGTGGTGCACACCTGGTCCGCGCTGTGCGTGTTGGACTGAAGGTGAGGGTCCTTGTAGCTCGGCTTCGAGAGGTCGTTGTTGATCTCTGTCTGCAATGAGCTCATGTCCCCGACACACGTGGAGAGCTCGTTCGAGACCGTGCTCGCCTGGTTGGTGAGCTGGCCGAGCAGTCCGTTGTGGTTGAGCGCCTTTCTGTTCGCACTCGCGACGGCGGACAGCTGGGCCTGCAAGCTCTTCACTTGCCCGTTCAGTTTCGACGTCCGGGAATTGAGGGACGTGATCGCGGCCTGAGTAGACGCCAGGTCCTTTGCGAGCACGCTGTCACGGGCCGAGAGCCCGCGGTTGAGCGCGACCTCGTTTCTGTCGCGCTGGCGCCATTGACGTGCCGTGGACGCCTGTTTCACGGCCAAGAAACCGGTGCCGAGGGCGGCAAGGAGGAACACCGCTGCGAGGACGGCGAGGATCGCCGGCGAAACGCGAGATCGACGTCGCGACTCTCTCGTCTCACCCACCGGCATCGTCGTGTTCGTAAACGCGGCGGGTGCACCCGCCGGTTCGCTGTAGGCGGCTGGTGACATTGTCACCGCCTCTTCTTGAGCCGGCCCAGGAGGCGGTGCGGGCTCGGAATGCCCCTCGTCGTCGGGTTCCTCGGCGCTGCTCGTCTCGTCAACTGATCGATCCTCGGGCGTGCCGGGCGAGGCGAGGTCGGCGCCAACAGGAGTCTCCTCGACCTGGGTCGCTTCCTCGGCCGCAGACTCTGTTTCACTGCCGGTCTCGGCCTTAAGCGGTGCCTCGGGCTCGCCGGCTTCGCCGTCTTTGCTGGGCATCGCCCCATCGGTGAACGAAGCGACCGTCGCCGTCGGCGTGCTGTAGGTCGGTGCGCTGTACGTCGGCGTGCTGTACGTCGGCGCGCTGTACGTCGGCGCGCTGTATGCGCCCGGCCACGCTGTCACCGGCTCTTCTTGAGGCTCCTCGGGAGCCGGCCCCGTCTCGAACTGCCCCTCGTCGTCGGGTCCCTCGGCGTCGCTCGTCTCGTCAACTGGTCGAGCCTCGGGCGTCTCAGGCGAGGCGAGCTCAGCGGCGGCAGGAGTCTTCTCGAGCTCGGTCTCTTCGTCGGCTGAGGACTCGGCATCACCGCCAGTCTCGGCTTGCAGCGGTGCCTCGGCCTCGGGCTCGCCGGCTTCGTCGTCCTTGCTCGGCGTCGTCGTGTCGGTGAGGGCGGCGATGGCCGATGTCAGTGCGCCGTAGGCGCTCGGCCACGTCGTCGCCACCTGTTGTTGAGGCTCCTCGGGAGCCGGCTTGATCTCGGCCCGCCCCTCGTCGTGGGGTGCCTCGGCGTCGCTCGTCTCGTCAAATGATCGATCCTCGGCCGTACCGGGCGAGGTGAGATCGGCGAGGGAAGGAGTCTCCTCGATCTGGGTCGCGTCCTCGGCTGCAGACTCGGCATCACTGCCGGTCGCGGCTTGGCGTGCTGTGTCGAGCTCGCCGGCTTCGTCGTTCTTGCCCGGCGTCGTCGCATCGGTGAACGCGGCGACTGCCGATGTCGGTGCGCCGTATGTCGGGCCGCTGTCTGCCGGCGTGCCGTACGCCGGGCCGCCGTATGCCGGCGCGCTGTATGCCGGTGCGCCGTATGCCGGTGCGCTGTACGCGCTTGGCCACACGGTCACCGCCTGGTCCCGAGGCAGCTCGGGAGTCGACCCCATCTCGGCCTGCCCCTGGCCATGAGGCGCCTCGGCATCGCTCGTGTCATCGGCTGTTCCAGCCTCGGGCGTGCCAGGAGAGCCGAGGTCCGCGGCCGCAGGAATCTCGTCGAGCCGGGTCGCTTCCTCGCCCGCAGGTCCGGCATCACGGCCGGTGGTCTCGGGTTGGTGCCCAGCATCGGGCTCGACGGCCTCGTCGTCTTCGTTGAGCGGCGTGATCGTAAAGGCGGCAGCCGCTGATGTCGACGCCTCGTAGGAGGGTGGCGACACTGGCAGCACCTCTTCCTGCGGCACGTGTTCTTGGGGCTGGGAGGGAGCTGAGGCCAGCGCCGCCCGTCCTTCGTCGTGAGATAGCTCGGCATCACCTGTCTGATCGATGGATCGAACGGCGGGTGTGGCAGGAGAGCCGAGGTCAGCGGAGGCAAGAATCTCGTCAAGCAGCTTCGCTTGCTCGGCAGCAAACTCGGTATCTCTACCGGTCCCGCCCTGGTGCGCTGCGTCGAGCTTGCCAAGTTCGTCGACATCGCTCATTGTCGTTCCCGCCTTCCACACGTTCTCCATTGGCAACAGGTGCAACTTGCCCCCCAGGTTGTATCGGCGAGCAGGAGGCCCGAATTGAGCACCAAGGAGTCTGCGATCCGACGAGTTGTCAGGCCACCCCGCCATCGGGCCCTGCGACGACGATCGCCGACCCAGCCTCAGGGGCGAGCAGGGCCGCCTCGGCGGCTGCGAGGAAGGCCACCGCAGCGAGGAGAAGGAATGCCGCGCTGAAGGGTCCTCCGCCTGTGCTGGCGGCACCGACGAGCCGGTCGAGTGGCGCGCCGGCTCGAAGGGCGAGGGCTCCCACTGCCACGCCGAGGCCCATGGTCAGCTGCTGGATCGTGCTCGAGAGGGTGTTGGCATTGCCCATTCCCTCGGGGGCCACGTCGGCGAAGACGATCGTGTTGTAGGCCGTGAAGCCGATCGAGCGGAAAATCCCGCTGACGACCAGCACGAGCACGATCAGCACGAGCGGGGTCCTGGCGCTGAAACTCGCGCAGAGGGCGAGGGTGAGGCCGGCTGCGGCCGCCGAGGTCATGAGCACCGTCCGGAAGCCGAACCGGTGCAGGATCGGGGTTGTAAAAGGCTTGATCGTGATGTTGCCTACGAAGACTGCGATGACGAGCATGCCCGACCTGAGAGGGCTCCAGCCGAAGCCGTTCTGGAACATCAGTGCAAGCAGGAAGGGGGCGGCACTGATCGCCATCCGGAACAAGGAGCCGCCGAGGCTCGACGCCCGGAAGGTCGGGACGCGAAGGTCGCGCAGGTCGAGCAAAGGGTGCTTGGTTCTCCGGAGGTGGCCGACGGCCCACCAGATCAACACCGCCCCTGCGCCGACGCAAGCTCCGACGGCGGCCCAAGCGACGCTACCGTCGGTGACGAGCTCGAGCCCGAACACGAAGGTGCCCAGCCCGGTTCCGGTCAGCGCGAATCCCCGCCAGTCAAAGCCGGCCGGCCGGGTCTGGCGCAGATTGGGCACGATGCGCATGGCGACAAGGAGCGCGACGAGGCCTAACGGGAGATTAAGGACGAAGATCCAGCGCCATGACGCGTAGGTCACGAGCGCGCCGCCGAGCGCCGGCGCCACGACCGGCGCCACGAGCGCCGGCCAGGTGAGATAGGCGATCACCCGGATGATGTCGGCCTTGCTTGCGGCACGCAGCACCACCAGCCGCCCGACCGGCACCATCATCGCTCCGCCCAGGCCTTGCAGGACTCGTGCCAGCGTGAGCTCACCAAGGTTCATGCTGAGCGCACAGAGGCCTGAAGAGACGGTGAACAGAGCGATTGCACTCGAGAACACCAACCGGGCGCCGAAGCGGTCCGCTATCCACCCGCTCACAGGGATGAAGACCCCGAGGGCGAGCAGGTAGGCGGTGATCACGACATTGAGCTCGACGGATGGGACTCCGAAGGAACGCGCCATGCGCGGCGCGGCCGTGGCGATGATCGTCCCGTCGAGGTTCTCCATGAAGAACGCCCCGGCAACGAGCAGGGCGAGGCCGATCCAGACCAGACCCTCGCCGCCTCCCCGCGCCCTTCCGAGTTCAGGAGTGCCCCAGCCGCCGAGGTGGCGGAGCCTCGACTCTTTTTTCAAGGCAAGGAGGAGACGATCTCGGCCGACTGGGCGCTCTCGTGCCCGCCGAGGATGGTCATGGCCGCCTTGGCGAGGACACCGAGCGGCCCAACGGCACCGGGCGCAACCAACGTCTCACCTGACTCGCGTGGCGGTCGGAAAGCTCTTCCTGCCGTCAAGTGTTCCCCGATTCGCTGGACCCATCCTTCACGTCCATGGCCACTCCTTGGGGTTGATCCGCCTAGTCGAACAGGTTGCCTGCGTTGATCATGCCGCCTGTGGGTCGGCGTTGTCCCGCTGACGGGTGAGGGCGGTTCTTGCCAAGGTGCGGGTGTAGCGTTCGCGATGGTGAGCGAGCCTGTCCGGTTCGGCGACGCGAGCGTTGAGACGCGGAGCGAGTTTCTAAAACAGGCACGCCGCCGATACCCGGGATGTGACGCGACAGGGCCGTGGTACTGCGGGGCATGTGGGATGAGCTTCCCGCTGGACGACGTGTTCATCGTGGACAGTGACTCAGGGTGCTCAAACTGTGCCGAACCGGGGGACTGGGGAATTATCTTTCCTCTCGACTAGCTCTGCCCGTCGAAGAAGGAGTCCGGGCGGCCTTCACGATCGTCGAGCTCGTGTGACTGATCCTGCCGACGAGAGGGCACCGGGTCGCCGAGCCCTAACGTGAAAGAGTGCCAGCCCCACCGGTGATCGACTACCGAGGTGGGTTCGATTTCGACGTGACCCCAGGCGAGCTTTGGTCGTCCGTCGAAGACGGGGAGCAGTTCGAGAGTTGGTGGCCGTGGCTCCGGGAGTTCAGCCTGGACGGCGGGAAGCTCCGCTCGGGCGCGGTCATGCACGGTGTCGTCGTGCCACCGCTCCCTTACCGGATGCGTGTCGAGGTGGAGCTCACGGCGTGTCGCCGACCGGCTGCGATCGACGCTGTCGTTCGCGGCGACTTGGAGGGCAGCGCTTCACTGCGCATCCGGCGGCGTGGGTCACACGGCTGCACGGTGGAAGCGACCTGGTCTGTCGAGATGACGCAGCGGGCGATGCGCATCGCGAGCCGGTTAGCGCACCCCCTCCTTCGCTGGGGACATGACCGGGTGGTCGAGAGCACGGTGCGCAGTTTCCGTCGCCACCTCGAGCCCACGCCATCGCCCACTTGAGACCACGGGCACCGTGCCGCTCTTGGCGGGTCGGCGAGTCATTCGTGGCCAAGTCGCAGGACTCGCCCGCTCGCAGGTCCGTGTGCCCTGGCGGACCGCTCACCTAGGGCGTGCGGGGGATTATCCGGCAAGGCACCTGGGTCTTCTCGTCGAGGTGATAGCTCGCGCAGACCCGGTGGTAGCCGTCGGCGATCCACAGCGGGTACCCGTGCACCAAGAGCACGGGGGACAGCTTCTTGCCCGACTTGACCTTTTCGATGTCGCCAGCGACTTCCGAGTCGTCCGGGCCCAGCAGTGGCAAGCCCGATGTCCGCAGGATGTCCTTGGCCGCATAGTGCCTCAGGGTCTTCTCCTTGCGCAGAGCCTTGGCCAGCTTGGCAGCCGCGACCGGGCCGACCAGCAAGGAAAGATAGGACTCAGCGGCGGGAAAGTCCTGTTCCTCTGGCTCGTCCATCCAGTGTTCGACTGCCACAGATCCTCACGCTCCTCGCGCCAGCCAGAAACCCCTTCCGGCACTTGTTCGAACCGGAAGGCTAGTCCTCAGCGCATTCGGATCCGTCTCCAGGCGCCTCACCGGCGGGGCAGAGGTCTGTGGTTCCACCGGCCTTTCGGGTGGCGCCGTGAGGCTTTCCCCTCGGCGGGCTCGTTCCGTTGGCGGCTAGTGGCTTTTCGCTGGCCTCTCGTCGCCCGACGATGGCACATTACGAAATGATGTACTATAGTTACGAAATGATGTCGGACAAGGCGGCTCAGGAGCACCGAAAGGCGGCGGGCATATGAGACCCGTGCCGCTGGCGAACGGGCCGGAGGACTTCGGGCGCCCCGACACCGCCCAAATCAGCCAGGCCGTGTCGAGGGGCGAACCCGATGCGTTGAGCTGGGCGCTGGCCTGTCTCCTCGACGCCGTTTACCACGAGGCGCGCCACGGCTATCCGATGTCGCAGCGGCTCGAAGCCGCCATGCAGCTGGGGGGTTCGGCGATAGCTGCCGGCGCGCTGATGCAGGGCGCAGCTGATGCAGGACGCGGTCGTGGAATCTGGTCGCCGCGGGCGAAAGGCCGGCGGAATGCCGGCATGCACGCCTCTTCGAAGACCTCAGATCCAGGGCAGCGATCGGGGACGACAAAGGCCGGATCGACGGCGGGGGCATCGCAGCGGGCGCACTAGGCCGCTTACCGCCGCCGTAGTAGGCCGCTTACGCCGCCGCAGTAGGCCGCTTACCGCCGCCGTAGCTCGCGCAGCGCCCGCACGAGCTGGCCGAGGATAGCGAGGGCCCGCTCACGGCTGAGCCCGCTCGGAGCCTGCGGGGGGAGCATGGCGATCGACCGGCGCAGGATCTCGGCTTCCTCGGGGGACAGGTCCTCCACAGAGCAACGGTATCGAACGTATGTTCCTCTCCTCACCTTCTGGTGGGCGAGAGAGCCTTCTGGGTTTGCCTTGCCTTAGGGAGCCCGACGCGTGATCGCGCCGTCGGAGCGCGACTCAGGACAGGGCGGCATGTGAGTCAGAAGTCCCCCAGGCGACCGGCACGCTCGCGTCTCTCCTGGCCTTGTGGCAGGCGGCGCGGTGGCCCGTCCCCAGCTCGACGAGCTCGGGCCGCGTGGTCCGGCATACCTCCTCGGCAAGCGGGCAACGAGGGCGATACGAGCAGCCAGAGGTGGCGATGGCTGTCCCGGGAGCCGGGACTGCCTCAGCGTCTGCCCGCAGGCGGCGCTTGGCTTCGCGGGCGGGATCGGGGACCGGCACGGCCTCGGCGAGAGCTCGCGTGTAGGGATGGAGGGCCGCTCCGAGCACCTCGCCGTAGGGACCCGACTCGACGACGAGGCCGAGGTACATCACGTCGATCGTGTCCGCCAGGTGCCGCACGGTGGCAAGGTCGTGGCTGATGAAGACATAGGAGAGGGAGAGCTCGTCCTGCAGCCTGACCAGCAGGTTGATCACCTCTGCCCGCACCGAGACGTCGAGAGCCGAGGTGGGCTCGTCGAGCACGAGCGCCCTTGGCTCGACGGCCAACGCCCTGGCGATGGCCACGCGCTGGGCCTGTCCCCCGGAGAGCTCATGGGGATAGCAGTCGGCGAAACGGCGGCCAAGGGCCACCATCCCGAGCAGCTCGTTCACGCGCGACTCGCGTTGGCGGCCCCGGGCGGCAAGGCCGTGCACGGCCAGCACCTCGCCGATGGCGGTCGAGACGGTCAGGCGCGGATCGAGCGAGGAGTAGGGGTCTTGGAACACGAGCTGAATCTTGCGGGCGATCTCGCGATGAGAGCCCGGTCCAACGGCCTCGCCGAACAGCTCGATGGTCCCCGAGGTAGGGCTTTCCAGTCCGACGAGGAGGCGGGCGAGCGTCGACTTGCCGCAGCCGCTCTCGCCGACGATCCCGAGTGTCCGGCCCGACTCGAGCTCCACCGACACGCCACGCAGTGCCGCCACGGCGGATCCTCGCCGCCCTGGGTAGACCTTCACGACATCGGCGGTGCGAAGCGCTAGGACCATGCGCTCGGCTCCTTCCAGCAGGCCGCAAAGCTGCCCTCTCCGCGGTCCACGAGCGGGGGCTCCTCCTCTGCGCAACGGTCGAAGGCGAACGGGCAGCGCACCCGGAACGGGCAGCCCGGCGGCAACCGGGTCGGGTCCGGCGGGGAACCGCCGATCTGGGTGAGCGGCGCCCGGTGCTCGACCTCCGGCCCAGGTAGGGAACCCAAGAGCGCGTGCGAATAAGGGTGCGTGGGGCGGGCGAACAGCCCCAGTGTCGGTGCGTTCTCGACGACGCGACCGGCGTACATGACACAGACCCGGTCGACGAGGCGGGCAATCACGCCCAGGTCGTGGGAGACCCAGACGACCGACATGGAAGTCCGTGCCTGAAGCGCGTCGACCAGGTCGAGGATCTGCTGCTGGATCGTGACGTCGAGGGCGGTTGTCGGCTCGTCGGCCACGAGCAGGCGCGGAGAGGTGGCGATCGCCATGGCGATCATCACTCGCTGCACCATCCCCCCGGAGAGCTCGTGGGGAAAGGCCGACTCGACGCGCTTGGGATCGACGAAGCCCACCTGGCTGAGCACCTCACGAGTGCGCTCCCGCGCCGCGTCCTTGCTGGCGCCGTGCCCCCGCAGCGTCTCGACGAGCTGGGTGCGAACTCGCAGGAGGGGGTTGAGCGAAGTCATCGGGTCCTGGTAGACCATCGCCACCCTGGCGCCGCGGATCGACTCCATTGCCCGCTCGTCGAGGTCGGTGACGTTCCGGTCCTCGAAGCGGATCTGCCCTCCGAGGACCTCGAGAGGTCTCGGGAGGAGCCGGAGCACCGACAGCATCGTGAGCGTCTTGCCCGACCCGCTCTCGCCGACGACTCCGACCTTTTCCCCCGCAAAGACGTCGAGGTCGACGCCGCGCACGATCTCGCGAACCTCGCGGCGCCGTCGTGAGCCGACGCGCACGTCGCGCAAGGAGAGCACCGGCCCTTGTGCGGTCGAGCTCAAGTGCCCTCCCGGAAAGAGCGGGCCTTGTGCACCACGAGGCGGGAGGGCGCCGTCGCGCCTTTGGGAGCAGGAAGCGGGCGCTCACCTGGCGTTATCGACCCGAGGATGCTGCTGCGCCGGGCGCCGGTGCACGAGGGGACAGAAGCGGGCAGCCCGGAGCCGGTCAAATAGCCGATGAGCGCGAAGGCGAGCGCCTCCTTTGACGCCTCCGGCACGCCGAAGTCGTCCAAGGGACGGAAGGCCACGCCCCCGAGGCGTCCCCGCAGGTTCGACATGAGAGTCGGATTGCGGGTGCCACCGCCGGCGGCCACGACCTCGGTGACGCCGCATCGGGTGAGGGCATCGGCCACGGTCTCGACGCTGAGTGCCGTGAGCGTGGCGACGAGATCATCGAGGCCGAGCTCACGCCCGGCGAGAGCTGCGAGGACGTAGTCAAGGTTGAAGAGCTCCTTGCCCGTGGATTTCGGTGCCGGCAAGGAGTAGTAGGGCTCCTCCAGCAGGGCCGAGAGCAGTGCCTGGTCGACCCTGCCCCGTGCCCCACGGCGACCGTCCTCGTCGAAGCGTTCGCGACCGCCGCTCGCCGAGCTGACGACGGCGTCGACGAGAGCGTTCGCCGGGCCGATGTCGAAGGCGACCGGCTCGCGTCCCTCGGTAAGCACGGTCACATTGGAGATGCCTCCGAGGTTCAAGGCGCCGCGCACGGTACCGGGCGGCGGAGCGAGCAGGAGGACGTCGAGCACGCTTGCGAGCGGGGCCCCATGGCCGCCGGCGGCGATGTCGCGGCTGCGCACGTCACTCACGACGCTCGCTCCCGTGCTCTCGGCGATCCAGGCGGGCTGGCCGAGCTGGAGCGTGCCGAGCGCCCGGTCGACCGAGACCCAGTGGAAGACGGTCTGGCCGTGCGAGCACACGAGCAGCACGGGTTCGCCGCCGATCTCCTGGGCGAGGTCGCGGGCGACTTTGCCGAAGAACTGCCCGATGGCCACGTCCAGCTCGCAGACCTCGCCTATGTGGGTGGGGGCGGGCGGCAAGACGGCGGCGACGCGCTCGCGAAGAGCGTCGGGATAAGGGACCGAACGGTGGGCGACGAGATCGCAAGAGAGGGTGTCGCCCTCCGGTGCGAAATCGGCCAGCACCGCCTCGACGGCGTCGAAGGAGGTCCCCGAGATCATCCCGATCACTCGCATCGACGGCTCCAGGTGTCGCGGGCACGGCTCGGAGTGCTCACAGCTCTCACTGCTTCCTCGTCCGGGGGTCGATGGCGTCGCGGAGCCCGTCTCCGAGGAGATTGAAGCCGATGACGGCGATGACGATCGCCACGGAGGGGAAGGCGAGTGTCCACCAGTCGATCCCTGCCAGACCGGAGCTGGCGGACTGGTTGATCATCTCCCCGAGCGAGGCCGTCGGAGGAGGGGGACCGAGCCCGAGGAAACTGAGGCTCGCCTCGGCGAGGATCGACCAGGCGAGGGCGAGGCTCACCTGCACGGCAAGGATCCCTGCCACATTCGGGAGGATGTGCCGGAACAGGAGCCTGCGACGGGAGAACCCGAGCACTCTTCCCGCCATCACGTAGCCCGACTCCCGCAACGTCAGCACCGGTCCCCGCACCACCCGCACGAAGATCGGGATGTATCCGACGCCGATGGCGATGGCGCTGTTCAGCCAGCCGGCACCGAGGGCGGCCACGACGATGAGGGCGAGGAGGATGGCCGGGATCGCGAACAGCATGTCCGTTATCCGCATTATCACAGCCGAGGTCCACCGGCCGAGGAAGCCGGCGATGACACCGGCGATCGTCCCGATCACACCCGCGATGAGAACGGCCAGGCAGGCGATCTCGAGGGAGACACCGATCCCGTCGAGGGAGAGCGACATGATGTCGCGACCGAACTGGTCGGTCCCGAAGGGATGGCTCCACGACGGGGCTGCCAGCAAGGCGGCAGGGTTCTGGGACAGGGGATTGTAAGGAGTGCCACCGAAGGCAGCCGCCACGGCAGCGGCCACGACGACGCCCACGAGCACGAGTCCGGCACGACCGTTCGGGCTGCGCCACAGCGCCCGCAGCAGGCCCTGATGGGCGGCTGTGGGCTCTCCCGCATCGAGATCGCCGGGCGCGACCGGAGGAGCTGCGACGACGGTCATGTCGATCGGTTCCGGATCCGTGGGTCGATCACGGCATAGAGGACGTCGACGACCATGTTCACGACGACGAAGCCGGTGGCGAAGATCATCGTGACGCTCTGGACGACGGGGAAGTCACGGCCGTTGATCGACTCCACCAACAGCCGCCCGAGCCCGGGGAGAACGAAGATCTGCTCCACGATCACCGTCCCCCCTAACAGGTAGCCGAGCTGGATGCCCGACATCGTCAGCACCGGTATGAAGGCGTTGAGGAATATGTGCTTCCAGGTCACGCTGTGGCGGGAAAGCCCCTTGCCCCGGGCGGTGCGCACGTAGTTCTGCCCTGTCACCTCCAGCACGGAGGCACGGGCGGTGCGCATTATCGCCGCCCCGATCCCGAGGCACAACGTGAGGGCGGGGAAGATGACTTGTTGGAAATTCAGCCAAGGACTGCTCGTGAGCGTGGCGAAGGGCTCAGAGGAGGGGAAGTAGTGGAACACCGTCGCCGACAACGTCACGATCCCCGTGCCGATGATGAAGCTCGGGACGCCGAGGCCGATCACAGAAAGGCTCTGACCTGAGACGTCGACAGCACGCCCGGGTCGGACGGCCCCGAAGACGCCGAAGAGAACGCCGATCAGGAGCCCGAGCAGCATCGTCACGACGGCGAGCTCGAAGGTCACCGGCATGGCGGCTCCTACGAGCGAGGCGACCGAGGTGCGGGACTGGAGCGAGACGCCGAGGTTGCCGGTGAGTATCGCATGGAGCCACGAGAAGTACTGCTGAACGACCGGATCGCCGATGCCGTAGTAGTGGTCGAGAGCGACGATCTGGGCGTGGCTCAACAGGCCCGCGCTCACACCGAAGGAGCTGGTGATGGCGTTTCCCGGCAAGAGGCGCAGGACCAGAAAGACGATGACCGACACGCCGAAGAGCGTGAGCAGCATCGAGGCCAGACGTCGGGCGACACCGAGGAGCAAGTCCCGGGCGCCATGGCCAGAGGTGACGCGAGGACCCGCCGGTGCTAACGCACCGGCGGGTCCATCGTCAGAGAAGACTGCCGTGCTCAGGAAACGCTCGTCCCCGACAAGGTGTGCAGCGAATCGGTCAGCGACGGCAGGAAACTGAACCCGTTGACTTGATGGCCGAGCACCGCGTAGTCGTAGCTCGTGAACAACCAGACCCAGACGGCGTTCGAGGTGAGGTTGGCGGACAGGGCGCTGTAGTACTTCGCGCGCAAGGCGGGCGAAGAGGCCTCGTCACCGTCGACAAGAAGCGTCTGCAGTGATTTCGAGCTGTAGCCGGCGGGCACCCCGAGGTCGGCGCCGGGACCGAAGTAGCGGCCGTACATGGTGTAGGGGTCCGGCCAGGCACTGTTCCAGGCGAAGGCCGCCTGGAAGTCGCCCTTCAGCCAGTCCTGGATGTACTCGTTTCCCGCCAGGTTCGAGATCTTCATTGTGATCCCGGCGCTGGCGAGCTCCGACTGGGCCGCGGTGGCCTGGGCAGCGCTCGTGGGGTCGAGATCGTCCGAGGTGATGGCGGTGAAGGTGAAGCCACCCGGGTCACCCGCAGCCTTGAGGTACTTCTTGGCGGCAGCCACGTTCGTGGTGGGACAGATCGCCGAGATGGGCTTGGAAGCGAAAGGCCCGATCGGCACCGGCCCCACGACCTGGCCCTGCCCGAAGACAGCGTCGTCGACGATCTGGTAGCGGTTGATGGCGCACTCGAGCGCCCGCCGGTTGTTCACGTTCGCGAGCGGCCCCGTCTTGTCCTGCAGCATGAGGGCCCTGTACGTCAGGTCGAGGACCTTCTCCACCGTGTAGCTGCTGAGGGTCTTGGCGATCTCAGGGTTGGTGAGCAGGCCGAGCTGGACGGTGTTGGCCTGGATCGCCGCCGAGATCGACTGCTCGGTGGGGATCGCCTCGACCCGCACCGACGCCAGCTTCACCTTGCCGCCCCAGTAGTTCGGGTTCGCCGTAAGGACCAGGTAGTTGCTCGGGCTCCAGCTCGAGAACTCGAACGGACCCGTGCCGTCGGGCTTGGAGGCAACGGTGCCCGCGGCGATGGCCTTGGTCGAGAGCATGGAAAGGTTCACCGAGGTCAGCCCTGACAGAATCGAGGAGTCCGCGTGGCTGAGGACGAGCTCAACCGCATAGGGGCCCTTGGCGACGATGGACTTCACGGCGGCCAGGTAGGAAGCGGAGGCATCGGCCGTCTTCGGGGCCAGCACCCGGTTCAGCGAGGCGACGACGTTGGCCGAGGTGAACGTCGAGCCGTCGTCGAACTTCACGCCCTGGCGGAGCTGGAACGTGATCGCCCGGTTCCCGTTGCTGAACTGCCAGCTCGTGGCCAGGTCCGGCAGGAACTGCAGGCTGGCGCTGTAGCGGACGAGCTGGTCGTAGACGAGCCCGAGCGCTTGAAAGTCGACGAAGTTCGTGACGATGTCAGGGTCGAGCTTTTGCACGCCCGATGTGCTCGCGACGACGAATGTGCTCGACGACGCCGCGTGGCGAGCCTGTGCACGCGGCGCCGCCCCGACTGACGAGCAAAGCGCTCCCACCAGTGCGACGCTCGCTCCGAGAACAATGACACCGCGGAGTAGATTTCTGTGCTCCACTTCCCACCTCCAAGTCGTTAGTGGGGCGAAAATAGCACGTTGCGGTTATGTTAAGTGGTCGATCTAAGTATGTCCCCACAGAGAAGGGCGGGGCCTTGAGCCAGGCAGAGGTGCCGCTGGACGGCCTCGGGCCGCCAACAGAAAGCGGGCTCGACGTCGAGCTCCGAGTCGGCTGGCCGGACGACGCGCCGCGGCTGGCGGCGGTCTTCGTCTCGGCGTGGAGGGGCGCCTACGCAGGGGTCGTCCCGGAGGAGACCTTGAACCGCCTCGACGAGGAGGAGATCGCGGCCTGGCTCGAGACACTCGTCGGCCCGAGTGACTCGACCACGGTGGTGGCCGAGACCGACGAGCGTGACCTGCTCGGCTTCTGCCGTTTCGGCCCCGACCCCGACGACTCGAGCTTCGGTCACATCTTCTCTCTCTATGTCTCCGCGCCTAGCTCGGGGCGAGGCATCGGGCACCGGCTGCTCTCGCGTGCACTCGAGGATCTCGGACGGCGTGGCCTCGATCCCGTCACCTTGTGGGTCTTCGAGGAGAACGCGCCCGCCCGGCGGTTCTACGCGAGTTTCGGCTTCTGCCCGGACGGGGCCAGGCGCGTCGAGCCCGAGTACGGCGCCGAGGAGATACGTCTCCGCCGGGAGGCGAAGACCACCGCATGACCGCGGCCAACGCGCCCGCACCGGTCCGGGTCACCGCCGAACGAGGGCGCTACGACCTCGCCGCGCTCGAGGCACTGCTCACCGATCTCGTCTCTGGCTCCTTCCCCTCCGGTCTGTCCATCGCCGTCGTCGACGGCGAGGGCGCCCTTTTTAGCGCCTACGGCGGGAAAGCCTGCGCTGTAGGGACCGTCGCGCCCATCACGGCGTCGACCTCTTACGATCTCGCCTCGCTGACAAAGGTCGTCTGCAGCCTCGCGCTCGCGCTCGTGTTCGCCGAGCGGCAGATGCTTTCGCTCGAGGATCCCGTCGCACGCTGGCTGACGGGGTTCCCGCGCTCGGACACGTCCTTGTGGAATCTGCTCACCCACACCTCGGGCCTCGTCGCCCACCGTCCCTTCTTCGAGCGCCTGCAGGGTCGGCGGGCCATCGAGGCGGCGGTGCTCGAAGAGGCCGCCATCTCGCCGCCGACCGGAGAGGTTCTCTACTCGGACCTCAACTTCATGATCCTCGGCTGGGTGCTCGAGAGCTGTGGGGCCGCGCCACTCGACGACCTGTTCGAGCGAGAGGTGGCCTCACCGCTTGGGATGAGGCGGACCTGCTTCCGGCCGGGCCCGGACGTAGAGACGGCCGCGACCGAGCTCGACGGGGATCAGCGGCTCACGCCGGGACTCGTCTGGGGCGAGGTGCACGACGGGAACGCCTACGCCCTGGGGGGAGTGGCGGGGCACGCGGGGCTCTTCGCGCCACTCGACGACCTCGTCTCTTTCACCCGGCACCTGCTCGTTCCCGACGGCCGGGTGCTCACAGCTGGAATGCTCGAGGCGATGGCCACGAGGCAAGCGGGGCACCTCCCCGATGTCCGCGGTCTCGGGTGGCGGCTCGCACCGGAGGGCTGGGGCGACTGGCCCGAAGACACCCTCTGGCACACGGGTTTCACGGGAACCTCGCTGCTCGTCGCCCGGTCTCTCGGTCTCGGCGTCGTCCTGCTCACGAACGCAATTCACCCTCGTCGACGCGTGGAAGAGCAGGCCGAGATGCGTGCCGCGGTCCATCGGCGAGTGCGCGAGGCGTTCAAGTGACCAAGGCCACCGAGTCAGCGGGTCTGGGCGCGCTCGACACCGAGGCCGTGCGAGCCGAGTTCGCCGAGCTCGACATCTTGGACGTGCCCGATCTCGTCGCCCTCATGGCCACCGAGTCGACGCGAGCCTCACGGGCCGTCATGGCGGCCGCTCCCCAGATCGCCGAGGTCGTGACCGCGGTCGCCCGGCGCCTGGCAGAGGGTGGGAGGCTGATATACGTCGGGGCGGGGACCGCCGGTCGGCTCGGTGTGCTCGACGCCGCGGAGACGGGACCGACCTTCGACGTCCCGAGCGGCTTGGTCCTCGCCGTCCTCGCGGGCGGCAAAGACGCCATCGTCCGACCCTTGGAGGGCGCCGAAGACGACGCCGAGGCGGGCGCGGTCGAGCTCCGGGCACTCGGATGCTCGTCCCGAGACGCCGTCATCGGCGTCTCCGCGAGCGGCCAGACCCCGTTTGTCGCCGGGGCGATCCGACATGCAGGCACCGTCGGAGCCTTGACCGTGGGGATCGTCTGCAACCGGGACAGCGCCATCGCGCAGGCGTCGCAGCTCGCTGTCGAGCTTCTTGTCGGAGGCGAGGTGATCGCGGGTTCCACGAGGTTGAACGCCGGGACGGCGCAGAAGATCACGCTGAACATCATCTCGACGGGCGTCATGATCCAGCTCGGAAAGACCTACGGGAACCTCATGGTCGACGTCCGGCCGACGAACGACAAGCTCCGCGACCGCGCCACGAGGATCGTGGCCGCGGTCGCGAATACCTCGCTCGAGCGGGCCAAAGAGGCGCTCGAGGCGAGCGGATGGCGAACCAAGCCAGCTTGCCTCGTCGCCGCCTCGACCATGGGCCCCGAAGAGGCGGTCGAGTTCCTCGAGGCAAACGGCGGTCGGCTGCGGGCCGCACTCGATTCGGCCCATCTGTTCGGGCGGGAAACGCCAGCTGGCGCGCCCAGCCGCTCGGGCAGACAGCGCCGGCTCGGCGTGGGCGCCTTCCTCCAGCAGGGCCGCCTCTCGCCCGGTGACGTCGCCGTCGGGGACGGTTGTGTCATGGCCGTCGGCCTGAGTCCTGCCAGTGACCGGATCGCCGTTCCCGGGCTGGTCGACCTGCAGGTCAACGGCTACGGGGGAATCGACGCCTTCCGCGCCTCGCTGGACGAGCTCGCCGTGGCCGGCATGGCTCTCGCCCGCGACGGAGTCCTCGCCTACCAGCCGACGCTCATAAGCAACGAGATCGCCGGCACCCAGCTCGCCGCAGCGAGGATCGGGGAGCTCGCGAGGCGCCAGAGCGCCGGGGCGCGCATCCTCGGCATCCATCTCGAAGGGCCGTTCCTTTCCCCGCTGCGCGCCGGGACGCACCCGATCGAGCGGCTCGCTACGCCGGACGTCGATCTGCTCAGCTCACTGCTCGACGCCGGCCCGGTCACGATGGTGACCATCGCCCCCGAGCTAGAAGGGGCGCCGGAGCTCATCGCGGAGTGCCGCCGGCGCGGTGTCGTCGTCTCTTTCGGCCACAGCGATGCCGATGCCGCCGAGGCGCGGCGCGGCTTCGAGGAGGGCGGGCGGGCCGTCACCCACATCTTCAACGCCATGCGTCCGCTGGTGGCTCGTGAGCCCGGTCTGGCGGGAGCCGCGCTCGCGGACCCACGGGTGACGCTCCAGGTCATCGCCGACGGGGTCCATGTGGCCGACGACATGCTCCGTCTCGTGCTCACCGCCGGGCGCGGGCGCTGGAACCTGGTGAGCGACGCCACGGCGGCCTCGGGCCTCGGCGACGGTGAGTTCCTCCTCGGGGAGGTGCCCGTCGTGGCCGAGGGCGGAGTGGTCCGGCGCGCAGACGGGACGATCGCAGGTTCGGCTGCCAAGCTTCTCGACGGCGTTCGCCATCTTGCCGCCCTCGGCGTGGAGCTCGGCGAAGTCCTCTCGGCGGCCAGCGAGCGCCCGGCCGCGCTCTTGGGGCGCGAGGACCTCGGACAGATCCGCGTGGGGGCGCCCGCCTGCCTTGTCGTGCTCGGGGACGACCTCGTGCTCGAGGACGTGATCCTCGACGGCCGATCGCTGACTTGAGGGCCGAGTGTCCCCCAAGCGAACCGGGAGAGAAGGCAAGCTGCTCGCAGTCACGACGTGTCAACCGGGGCCGGCAACTCGGTGGCTCGGTACCTTGGGCCGGTTTTTCGCACGGGATCGTCCATCTGGACACGACAACCCTTTGGGGGTGAGGAGTCAGCCATGACGCCCGAGACCTCTACTCGGCATGCAACCGGTCACGATCGGCTTCTCGTCGGTCTCATGGCCGGCAACTCCCTCGACGGGATCAGCGCCGCACTCGTGAGGACCCGGGGGGAGGGGACCGATCGGACCTTGACCGTGCCAGCCCACCTCAACTATCCGATCAGTCGCGACATGCGCACAAGGCTGTTCGGCCTTCTCGTTCCCAACAGGTTTCGAGCCGACGAGCTGATGGCCGCCCATACCGACTTCGGCGCCGATCTCGCCCTGGCGGCAAAGGCGGTCATGGAGCTCGGTTCCGTCAAGGCGGACGACGTGTCGGTTATCGGCGTGCAAGCCGCCAACCTCATCCACGCCATCGCCGGTAGCGAAGGTGAACCGGCCAACGGCCACATGGAAGTCGGCGAGCTTGCCGTCGTCGCCGAGCAGACCGGGTGTCTTGTCGTCGGCGACCTCCGCCCGAGCGACATCGCGCTCGGCGGCGAAGGCGCCCCTCTCAGCTCGTTCCTGGACTTCGTCCTCTTCGCCCGTCTCGACGGGCGTTCCCGCGCCATTCAGAATCTCGGCGGCATCGCCAATGTGACCTTCCTCCCACGAGACTGCAGGGCGGAGGACGTCGTCTCTTTCGACTGCGGGCCCGCCAACATGGTCATCGATCGGCTCGTTGCGAGGCTGACCGACGGCCGCCAGCTGTTCGACGAGGACGGCCGGCGTGCTGCTCGCGGGGAGGTCAGCGCGGAGCTGCTCGAGGAACTCCTCGCTCATCCCTATCTCAAGCGGGACCCGCCGAAGACCTCACGAGGACCCGAGGACTTCGGAGAGGACTTCGTCGACCGCCTGGTTCACCTGGCCGCGACCCTTTTGCTCAGTGAGGACTCGATGATCTCCACGGCCACTCAATACACCGTCGAGTGCATCGCCGATCACTACGAGCGCTACTTCCCCTACCTCCCCGACGAGGTCGTGCTCACGGGCGGAGGCGCTCACAACCTCGAGATACGCCGACGCATGCGGGAAAGACTCCCGGCGTGCTCGATCAGGCTCCATGACGAGTTCGGCGTACCGGGCGACGCCCGGGAGGCAACGGCCTGGGCCGTGCTGGCCGACGAGACCGTTCACGGGAACCCTGCCACTATTCCGAGAGTGACGGGAGCATCCGAGAAAGCGGTCCTGGGCAAGATCGTCCTGCCCTCGCGCTACGCGCACAGGTTCCATATTCAGCTCGACCCGGTCGAGGCCTGAGATGACGACGGACTCTCCCCCAGCGGGCCGAGGAGCCTCTCTCGAGTACCTCGAGCGCGTCAGCCAGCTCATAGGCGAGCTGATCGCCACTCAAGCTGCGAACATCGCCGCGGCGGCGGAGCTTCTCGCAGCCGCCGTCGCCAACGACGGCCTGATTCACGTCTTTGGTCCCGGCCACTCCCACATAATCGCCGAGGAGGCCTTCAATCGCACCGGGGGACTGGCCTGCGTGAGCCCGATCGTCGACCGCACCGGGGGCCGGGCGGAGATCGTGGAGGGATACGCGGCTGCGATCATCGAGGGCTACGAGCTGCGCCCCGGCGAGGTCATGGTCGTCTCCTCGAATTCCGGCGTCAACCCGCTCCCGGTCGAGATGGCGATGCTCGCTCATGAACGGGGTCTTCATGTCGTCGCCATCACTTCTCTCGAATTCTCCAGGAGCCTTGCGCCAAGACACTCGAGCGGGTCCCGATTGTTCGAGATCGCCGACGTCGTGCTCGACAACCGTTGCCCTGCAGGCGACGCGCTCGTGGAGGTGCCCGGCGTGTCGGCGAAAGTCGGGCCGGGGTCTTCGATCGCTTCGACGGCTCTGCTCAACGCGACGATGGCGGCCACCATCGAGCGCCTGAGCTCTCGAGGTCTAGAGGCGCCGGTCTTCCTGAGCGAGCGCCTCCCGGGCGAGTTCGAACACAACAACGAGCTCAAGCGCCGGTTCGCGAGCCGGGTCCGAGCCCAGTTCACGGCCATGCTGTTCTACTGAGCGGCCGCACGCGTTGACGACCGCGCCAATCTCCGGTTACGAGGAGAATCGAGCTGAGCGTGCCAGCCGAGCTTCTCCGTCTTCTCTGTGAGGGCCGAAGCTGAGTGAGAGTTACGTCGTCTTGCTCCTCGAAAGCTCGGAGGAACACAGCCGCAACCTCGGGCTCCTGCAGCTCCTCGCTCCCGTAGCTGGCCACGGAGGCGGGGACCGGTTGGAACCGGTCGGCCAGTCCTCCACGATGTGGCCTGGCGTGATCGATCCGGTTAGCAGAGTGCTCGTGCAGACACCCATGCGCTGGACGGCGTCCAGCTTCAGCTCGTCGTCATCGTCGAGGTACTCCAGAAGCCGCTCGTCGATGGCGTCCAGGTATGTCGTGCCTGGGTATCTCAGCCGGGATTGGCCCACCGTGCTCATCGGCGGGCTCAACCTGTCGGCGCGACAGTCCGATGAACTGAGTGGGTGCACGGCCTCAACTTGCCTGCGAGGTGAGCAACGGGCCGTGCACCCACCCGCTCTTAGTATTCCGCGACTTCGGATAGACCAATCACTTCTTCACGCTCGCGAGAGCATCGCTCGCCGGACACGCAAGAGCCCGCCTGGGCTTCAGCCACACGACAATGCCTGGGCCTTCGAGCCTCGCCACGAGCCCAGGCACCGTCGAAGGTGATTCTAGGAACCCTTCGGCCCAAGATTCATCTGCGAGGGATGAACTTTGCCCAAATCTGGGATGAACACTCCCGAGCGCTCGAGCCGACGGGGCGAGAATTTGTTGCGCAGGGTTCTGATGGCGCATCGCTGGCGATCTGGAAGAGCGCCTTCTCGTCCTTCGTGATCAGCTCGGCCCTGAGGAGCTGGCGCCTCTCTTCCAAGATTCCAGCAAGAGCAATGACGGCCGAACGCTTGTCTCGAACGTCGCCCCACGGTGGCGTGAGCCTCCCCCGGTTCTCCGGACGGGTTGGGAGGCGATATGGCAACGACGATAAGGCAGACCGAAGGCGCGCCGCCGGCCATCCCCAACGCCGCTCGAGTGCCGTCACCGGCGCGGACGAGGGACGTGCTCGGTGCGACTTGGCGTCGTGCCGGCGCGGCGGATGTCCTCCACCAGGGCGGCCAGGCGGTCATAATGCGAACCCTGCC
>JBKQMT010000001.1:0-15766 GCA_052146595.1 Acidimicrobiales bacterium | reverse complement strand
GGTGTGCCCGGTCAGGTCATCGCGCGCAGCCGACCGCATCGGTCCACGGACCTCCCCGATCTGGAGTCAGCCTTCATGCCCGACCTGCTCGGGACGAGCCTCCAGTCGCTCCTGTCGCGTGTCGACGAGCTGGAGAGTGTGGTCGAAGGGCATAGAGATCGCCACGACGTTCGCCCGTCCAAAGCCGGAGTGTGGTCCGGAGAAGACTTCTCGATCTGAATCGCAGAGTCCGAATCCCAAAGGAGGATGTAGTGTCGGAGCCCGTGCCTTCCGCAGCGGACAAGGTTCTCGACTGCACAGGAATGGCGTGCCCGTTGCCGGTCGTGAAGACCGCGCAGGTGATCAAGGACCTTGCGCCCGGACAGGTCCTCGAGCTACTCGCGACGGACCTCGGAGTCGAGCCGGACATGCGGGCCTGGACGAACCGAACCGGTAACGAGCTACTCGGCGTCAGCAAGCAGGCCGATGTCTTCCATGTCCTCATTCGCCGGGCGAAGTAGCCAAGACCGATGATGTGGGCCGACGACTCCCAAACCAAGATCCTCTACGTGCACACGCACGGGATAGACGATCCAGGGCGCAGCGCGACGCCGTTCTTCCTGGCGGCTTCCGCGGCGGCGATGGAGTTCGAGGTCATGATCTACTTCACGATGTACGGCCCTACCCTGCTGCGCAAGGACGTCATCGACAAGATCGGTCCCAAGGGAGATCAGGGCCAGCCCCTGCGCCACTTCATCGAGCAGGCCACCGGCCTCGGCGTCCGCTTGCTCGTCTGCCAGCCGTCGCTCGACCTCAACGACCTGAGTCTGGACGACCTGATCGACGGGGTCGAGGTCATCGGCGGCGCGGTCTTCAACGACCTCGCGGCCACCGCCGACGCGGTGATCAGCTTCTAGGTCTCGGAAATGACCACGACAGCCGCCTCGCGCCCCGAGACCGACGCCCACTACAAGGTTTGGGACGTGGCCGGCTACGCCGACGTGCCCCACGAGGCCAAGGTGCGCCTGTTCGAGCAAGTAAAAGGCGACCTCCGGTTCGGCGATTACCTCTACGGCTGCTACGAGTGCGGCATCTGCGTCGCGGCCTGCCCGTCCGCCAGGTTCTACGACTTCAGCCCGCGCCGCATCGCGCAGGCGGCCGCGCGCGAGGACGTCGACCTCATCTACCAGCAGATGCAGGAGGACATCTGGGAGTGCTCGCAGTGCTTCTCCTGCCTGCGCTGCCCGCGCGGCAACAACCCGGGCGGGATCGTCACGATCATGCGGGAGGTGGCCGTCAAGAACGGCCTGGCCTCGGCAAGAGAAGCCCTCGTCGGTTACTCCCGGATCATCTACAAGATCATGTCCACCGGCACGCAGGTCTCGCCGGACATGCTGGGACGGGACTCGTTCCCGGACTGGGGGCCGGAGACCGCCGACGTGGCGGACAATCTCGATTTGTGGCGCCGAGCGCTGCCTCCCGAGACGATGCACACGACGTCGACCGGGTGGTCCGTAGCCGAGAGCACCCTCGTCGAGCTCTACCTCATCTGGATGGAGACCGGCGCCCTCGACATGATCGCGGCGGTCGACCCCGGCCTCCACACGATCCTGCAGGAGCTGATGGAGGAACGCCTCGAAGAAGAGGGAATCGAGCTGTGACCATTCCCACCGTGGCGCTCAGGCGCGCCAGGGCGGCCGAGGAACCGGCCGCCGACCGCCGTTCACTTGACGATCCCCGCGCCGAGCTGCTCGAGCTGGAACGCCAGGGCGAGCTGATCGTGCAGAAGATCGACCGGGAAGCGGTCACGGTGTCGACGAAGTACGGACGCGAGAAGCGCATCCAGAAGTCGCACCTGTGGCACCACAAGTCCTGCGGCCAGTGCGGCCACATCCCCGGCTACTCCACCTCCATCTTCTGGTTGATGCGCAAGCTCGGCTACGACTACCACGACCCGCACGACCAGACCTCCTGCACGGCTTGGAACTATTACGCGAGCGCGACGTCCAACCCGGCTGCCCAGGCCGCCGTCGCCGTCCGCAACTTCGCGGTCGCCTACGAGAGCGGCTTCTTCCCCCTCATCCACTGCGGCACCTCCTACGGTCACTACAAAGAGGTGAGGGAGGAGCTGATACGCCACCCGGAGCTCCGGGCCCAGGTCCGCGGCATCATGGCCAAATTGGGCAAGCCGCTCGTGCTGCCAGAGGAGATCGTGCACTACTCGGAGTGGTTCCACGCCTTGCGCGACGAGATCGCGGCGAAACAGGTCCGCGACTTCTCGAAAGTCGTCGTGACCGTCCATCCCGCGTGCCACTACTACAAGATCGTCTCCGGCGACGCCATCTACGACCCGGACATCTACGGCGGCCAGCGCACGGCCGTGGTGACCGGCTTGGCCGAGGCGCTCGGTGCCGAGGTGCGCAACTACTCGACCTGGTTCGACTGCTGTGGCTTCGGTTTCCGGCACATCTTGGTGCAGCGGGACTTCACGCGCTCGTTCGCCACGCTGCGCAAGATCGAGGTGATGAAGGAGGAGGCCAACCCCGACGTCGTGCTGACTCACGACACCGGGTGCGTCACGACCCTGGACAAGAGCCAGTTCGCGGCCAGGGCGCACGGACGCAACGTCGGGCTCGCGGTGCTGAGCGAGGCGCAGTTCGCCGCCCTGGCGATGGGGGCTCACCCCTTCCGGGTATGCCAGTTGCATTGGCATTCCGCCGATTACCGGCCGCTGCTCGAGAAGATGGGCATCGACTGGGAGCAGGCGTGGGCCGAGTTCGAGAGCGATCTGCGCCGGCTCGAGAGCGGCGAGAAGCGCTATCTCGACTGGGATGACGCCGATGGCAAGCACGACAAGGGCGTCCCCCGGGTCTCGCCTGCCGGTCACGAATACGAAGATTGAGGTTACGAATGTCCTCGGAAACGATTGTGGTCATCGGCGGGGGACCCGGTGGGCTGCGTGCGGCGCAAGGGATTGCAGGCCTCGGCCGCAGGGCGGTGCTGATCGAGCAGCGCGAGTTCCTGGGCGGTACGCCGGTCGTGGAGAACTATTCCGGCCTGACTCCGCGCGGTGAGCCTGCGCAGCCACAGATCCGCCAGATGGTCGAGCAGGTCACCGCCGAGCCCCTCATAGAGGTCCGCCTCGGTACCGAGCTTGTCGGAGTGTCCGGGGAGCCGGGGGCGTTCACCCTTACACTCCGTGGCGCCCAGGCACACGAGACGCCAGCGACCGGTGGGCAAGACGCCGAGGCGCCAGCGACCGGTGGGCAAGAGGCCGAGGCGCCAGCGGCCGGCGGGCACCAGACGGTCGAGTGCGGCGCGATCATCATCGCCACCGGGTTCGGACATTTCGACCCTGGCCGGTCGACCCAGATGTACGGGTATTACGAGTTCCCCGACGTCATCACCCAGCCTGAGCTCGAGGCGATGCTGTCCGAGCACCGGGTGCTGCGCCCGTCCAACGGCCAGCCACCGGAGCGGATCTGCTTCGTGCAGTGTGTGGGCAGCCGTGACCGCCAGATCGGCAACGAGTACTGCTCGAAGGTGTGCTGCGGCGTGGCCTCCAAGGAGGCCATGGAGCTCCGGGGGCTGTTGCCGGATTCGAAGGTGCTGATCTTCTACATCGACATGAGGATGTACGGCTACTGGGAGAACGAGATCTACTGGCCAGCCCAGGAACAGCACCATGTCCAGTATGTAAAGGGGCTGATCACCGAGGTGCTTCCGAAAGGTGGCCGCCTGCTGGTGCGCGGCGAGGACACCACGATGGGCCGGCCGATGGAGGTGCCCATGGACCTGGTCGTGCTGTCGGTCGGCATGGAGCCGTCGCCGGGCACCCGCCAGCTGGCGAGGCTGCTCGGGGTGAAGCAGAACAAGTACGGGTTCATCGAGGCCGCGGGCGCGCCCCTCGACCCGGTCAGCACCGACCGGGAGGGGATCTTCGCCTGTGGGGCCGCGCTCGGACCGGCAGATCTCGAGGACACGGTCTCCTCGGCGGCCGGTGCGGCGATGAGGGCGGTCGGCTATTTGCGGTCGCGTGCCGTCGCGGCTGCGAACTGAAGCGGCCACTTGCTGATGGCCGGGCCCGTAGTCGACACGGAGAGCGCGCTGGAGTTCCAACGCGAGATCATGGGACAGGTAAGCGAGGCGGAGCTAAAGGCCATCGCCGCTGATCTCGACCACAAGTCGGCGGCCTTGCGAGAGCTCTTGTCCGGCGAGCCCTCCCTGTTGGGCCGTGGCGCCCTGCGGCAGTTACTGCGTTGGGTGTTCGCTACCCGCCGGCGCGCCGACCGGATCTTGGACTCGCTCGGCCCGCAGCCACTGGCGGCGGCCATCGCCGGGCTTCTCGCCGGCGACGAGCCCGTGGCGGAGCGGATCGACCGCTTCGACGCCGCCCTCAGCGGGCGCGCAGCCCAGGTCGCACTGGCAGGCTCCGGCTTCGATCTCCCCACGGAGCTGCTGCATTTCACCTCGCCCGAGCGGTACTGGCTGTGGACCAGGTGGATATTCGATCCCGAGGCCGGGACGGGTGCCTTGACTCTGGTCACGACCGATGACGTGGATCTGGGCGCGGGAGCTACCAGGGGCGCGGTCTACCTCGGCGTCGGGCGGGCGACGGCCTTTGTCGACGAGACCGGGAAGGCGGCCGGCTTTACCGCGGCGGGTCCCGGTCTGTTCGGCGCCGACGTCCTGCTGGCCGCGGTCTACGGGGTCTACATGTACACAGTCCTGAGGATGCGGATGACCCGTGAGTTCAACCGGGTGGTCCCGCCGCTGCCCGATCTCATTCGCCGCCTGCTCGGCGTCTATCACCTGGAGGGCTAGGACCGTGCCTGTAGGTGGCCGGAAGATCCCGCCGGTCGCAGTGGAAAAGGAGCTGGCGACGGTCGCCTCTACCATCTCGGGGCGCGAGGTGGAGCTGCCGGCGATGTGGAACCGGATGTTCGAGCCGCGGGTCCTCACCGACTACGGCCCGGAGGGATTCGCCGCCATCTCGGCCCTCCCCGGTGGTGAGTCGCTGGAATGGTGTTACGGCTGCGGCAAGTGCGTGCCAGTCTGCCCGGTCGACATGGTGGGCGACTATGGCCCGCGCAAGATCCACCGCAAGGTCCAGACCGGGACTCAGCTGCTGACCGATGCCGATCTGTGGCTGTGCACCACGTGCGCCAACTGCGTGCGGGTCTGCCCGAAACAGGTCGACATCACGGCCGTCATGCCGGCCGTGCGGGAGGCCGCGCTGAGCGGCGCTGAAGTGCCGGGGGAGCTGCAGGACGTCTTCGAGAAGACCTTCCGGCACGGCAACGCCCTCGGTCAGAGCCAGCGGCGCCGGGCGCAGTGGGCAGACAGCGCCGGGGTCCCGGTGCGGGTGCTGGCCAAGGACCCGGCACCGGTCGATGTGCTCTTCTACGTGGAGGACTACTGGAGCTTTCACCCTCGCGGCCAGGACGCGGCCCGCGCCTTCGCCAGGGTGGCCTCGACGCTCGCCATCGACTGGGCGATCCTCGGCCCGGAGGAGAAGACGCTCGGTGACTCCCAGCGTCTCGCCGGCGAGAAGGGCCTCTTCGAAGCGCTGGTCGAAGACGTCACCACGGTCCTGGCGAAATACGAGTTCGCCCGCATCGTGACGCCTGACCCGCACGCCTTCAACGCCCTGGTCAGGGAGTACCCGCCGCGCGGGCACACCTTCGAGGCGCTGCACTACACACAGCTTCTCGCGCCCCTCGTCGGTCAGATCGGCTGGGCCAGGGAGCTGAACCTGCGGGTGACGTTTCACGACCCGTGCTATTTGGGAAGGCAGCACGGCGAGTACGACGCCCCCCGGACGCTGCTCGAGGCAATTCCCGGCGTCGAAGTTGTCGAGATGGGCCGCTGCCGGGAGAACGCCTACTGCTGCGGTGGCGGTGGCGGCGGCATGTGGCTGGACGGTTTCACGAGAGACCACACGACCGAACGCCTTTCCGAGCGCCGGGTTCGTGAGGCCGCCCAGACCGGGGCCGACGTGCTGGCGGTCTGCTGTCCTTATGAGGTGTCCAGGTTCACCGACGCCGCCAAGGCGACCGGTCACGAGGACCTGCGTGTGTGCGACGTCATCGAGCTGATGGACGAGGCGATGCGGGACGAGGCGCAAGGTGGTTGAGCTGCTGCGAGTCGTCGACTCCGGTCTCAGCTCGCCGTTGCGCTCCCAGACGCTGTGGCATGCGATCGCCTACGGGGTCTCCGCCGGTGGACGGGCGACTCTCTCTTTCTGCCGCCCGGCCGCGCCCTACGTCTGCCTCGGCTACCACCGGGGGATCGACGAAGTGGACCGCGACTACTGCCGGGACAACGGCCTGCCCCTGTTGCGGCGGATGGTGGGTGGCGGTCCCGTGTACCTGGACTCGGACCAGCTCTTCTTCCAGATCTGCCTGCCGGCGCGGGCCGTGCCGGCGTTCCGTCACCAGGCCCTGCGCGCTCTGCTCGAGCCGGTCGTGACGGCGTTCCGCGCAGTCGGGGTGCCGGCCGTACTCGATGACGACCTGGAGATCTGCCTCGACGACCGCAAGATCTGCGGGCACGGGGCCGGCCAGATCGAGGACGCCGTGGTGGTCTGCGGCAACCTCATCGAGCGCTTCGACCACGAGCGCGCGGCCCGCGTGCTTGCCCTGGCAGATCCGGTCCAGAGGGACCAGACGCTGGCGCTGATGTGCCGCTTCGTCGCCGCCACCCCGCTCGACCCGGCTGTCTTCCAGGCTGCCATGATCAGTGCCTACGCCGCCGCGCTCGGGCTCGACGCGCAAGGCGGCGGGCTGACCGGGACCGAGCGGGCGGCGCTCGCCGGCCTCGACCAGAGATTCACGAGCGATGCCTGGTTGGCCGGCCCGGCCCGGACCACGACGGCAAGAGCCGGGGGACCGAGTGCTCGCCAGGTCAAGGTGCGAGCCGGGGTGTGGACGCTCGGCGCGACATACGAGGGTGCGCAGGTCGCCGCCGGCGTGGTCCGAGGGACGGTCGAGAAGGTGCGGCTGCGCGACCGCGGGCTGAACGGGTCGACAGAGCAAGCGGAAAGGGCCCTCACGGGCGTCCCGTTGCATTCGGTCGCGCGAGTGCTGGCCGGCTTTGGTGATCCAGGTCGCCGGCTGGCTGCGGCCTTCGCCACAGCCGATCCCGGGAGGCTCTGATGGAAGAAACTGCGCTCGTCGTCGTGTCCGGCTTCCCGCTCGCTCTCGACCGGCGCTACCAGGCCGAGACGCACATGTGGGTACTGGAGACCGGACCGGGCCGGGTGAGGATCGGGATGGACCCGCTCGGCATCGAGACCAGCGGAACCCTGGCTCAGCTGTCGTTCTTGCCGACGGGGACCGAGCTCACAGCAGGCCGGCCCTTCGGCCAGCTGGAGGCCGCCAAGTTCGTCGGCCCGCTCATCAGCCCGGTCTCCGGCGCCATGCTGGCCGTGAACGAGGAGGTCGCAGGCGACCCAGGGCTGGCAGAGCGGGACCCGTACGGGGCAGGCTGGCTGATCGAGGCGAGCATCAGCGAGACTGCCGGCGAGCTGTCGCGGCTTCTCGCCGAGCCGGCCGAGATCACCGCCTGGTTCACCGCCAGGATCGCCCACTACCGGTTGCAGGGGCTGCTCGCGCAATGACCACCGCCCCGGTCCTCTCGAGTCCGCAAGGGCGGGCGCTGTCGCGCCCGGCCGCTCTGCGGCGGGCGAACTTCCCTGACGTGATGGACTTCTACGCACCAGGACTGAAGCGCTGGCAGACCTCGGAGTGGGTCCCGGCCAGTCCCCGCCGGTTCCTGCCCGTATCGGTCACCGGCTCGGCGTGCGCTCTGTCCTGCGACCACTGCCAGGCGAAGGCGCTCGCCGGCATGGTGTCGGTCCGCGCAGGTCAGGACCTGTTCACGCTCGCAGCCCGCCTCCACAGGGAGGGGAGCGAGGGGCTGCTCGTATCAGGCGGCTCCACCCGCGCCGGCGGGGTGCCGTTGCTGGCGCATCTGCGCCACATCACGCGGATCCGCAGCGAGCTCGGGATGAAGGTCGTCGTGCACTCGGGCCTGGTGTCGCCCGAGCTCGCGGCCGGCCTGGCGGCGTCGGGCGTGGACGGCGTGATGCTCGATGTCATCGGGTCCGACGAGACGCTGCGCGACGTCTACCACCTCGAGGCGACCGTGGCCGACGTGGACCGTTCCCTGCGGCTGCTGTCCGAGGCCGGGCTGCGGATCATCCCCCACATCGTGCTCGGTCTGCACTACGGCCGTTTCCTGGGAGAGCACCGGGCGCTGGACATGGTCACCCGATACCCGGTCTCGACACTGATCCTGGTGGTGCTCGTGCCGCTCGCCGGCACGCCGATGGCGCACGTGCCGCCGCCCCCCGCCGATCAGGTGGCGGAGTTCTTCGCCACCGCCCGCTTGGCCGCCCCGTCGACGACGATCAATCTCGGCTGCGCCCGCCCGTTCGGTGCCCGCAAAGGGGAGCTCGACCGGGCGGCGATCGACCTCGGGCTGAACGGCATCGCCTATCCGGCGGACGGCGCCATCGAGTACGCGAGGTCGCGCGGCCTTACGCCGCGGCTGTTCGAGTACTGCTGCTCGCTCACCTGGAACGGGGCAGAGGACAGCGGCTTCGCCGCCGTGCAGGTGACCAGGTGAGCGAGGGGTGGCGGCTGCTGGCCGACGACGGTGCCGGGGCGGCCGAGGGACTCGCCCTCGACGAAGCGCTCATGAGCCGGTACGCACGGGAGGAACCGGACTGCGCGCCGACTCTGCGGCTCTACAGCTACCGTGATCACTGCGCCCTGATCGGCCGTTACCAGAACCTCGAGGCCGAGGTCGACCTCGCCGCCTGCGCTCGCACCGGCACCGAGGTCAGCCGCAGGCTGACGGGCGGAGGCGCGATCGTCATGGGATCTGGCCAGTTGGGAATTGCCTACGTCGACCGGGCACGGAACGACCAGCGTCCTAGGGAGACCATAGAGGAGCTTTCGGCCGCGCTCGTCGCCGGCTGCGCTCGACTCGGCATCGCTGCGAGCTTCGGTGGCAAGAACGACCTGGAGGTCGGCAGCCGGAAGATCGCCGGCCTCGGGCTCTATGTCGACTCGGCCGGGGCGATGCTCTTCCACGCGAGTGTCCTCGCCGACCTCGACGTCGCGTTCATGCTTCAAGTGCTGCAGATACCCGCAGCGAAAATGGCCGATCGGGCCACGGCCGCGGTGAGCGAGCGGATCACGACCGTCTCTGCCGAGACCGGCGCCCGGCACGACGCCGCGACTCTTCGACCGGTCATCGCCGACAGCTTCGCCGCCACCTTCGGGGTGTCCCTGGAGCCTGCGACGCCTGACCGCCACGAGCAGGCTCACGCCGTTGCCCTCGCCGCCAGCAGGTACCGGTCGCAGGCCTGGCTGAGGGAACGGAGCGTCTCGGCCGACGCCAGCGGGTCGTCGCTGCTGAAGACGCCGGCAGGGCTGGCCAGGATCTACCTCGCCACCCATGGTGACCTGGTCAAGAGCGTGATGGTCACCGGGGACTTCAACGAGCTGCCGCCCGCCCTGGCGGCCATGGAGTCCGGCCTTCGCTGGCGGCGCCTGGAGCAAGACGCCGTCCTCGCCGTCGTCGCCCGCTCGCAGGCGGCCGACGCGCTCGGCGTCGCACCCGAGCGACTCGCCGCCGCCGTGATGGAGGCAGGCCGCCAGGCGGGCGAGAAAGACGCGGCCAGGGCGGTCCGGGCCACGGACTCCTGTTTCTCGCCCGAGCCGGTCGACGCCGCGGATCGGCGCTCTGCCCCCGAGCCAAGCTGAAAGAGACGCCATGGTGGTCACCCAGCTTCTTCCGCTGCCTGCAGCCGGCGTCCCGATCAAGGAGAGCCCGGAGCACGTGCGCATCTCCATGGCGAGCGCGATCGCGCTACGGATGCGCTCGGGCCGGTTCAGCCGGGACTTCGGCTTCGGTGGCATCAACCTGTTGCTCAACTACGAGCAAGGGTGCCGGTCCGACTGCGGCTACTGCGGGCTCGCCCGCACCCGCCCGGGCAGTTACGAGGACAAGTCCTTCATAAGGGTGGAGTGGCCGCTCGTGCGAACCGACGATCTCTTGGAGCGGATGGCGCTCTTCGAGCCGGGGCTGACACGCCTCTGCATCTCGATGGTGACTCACGGCCGCGCGTACAGAGATACCTGCGACATCGCGCGGAGGATCGCCGAGCGCGTCCGGACTCCGATATCGGTCCTCGTCGCGCCGCCGACGCTTAAGCGCGAGCGCCTGGAGAACCTCAGGTCGATCGGTGTCGACATGATCGGGATCGGGCTCGACGCCGTCACCGAGAAGCTTTTCCGGAGCATTCGCACGCAGGTGCCTGCAGGCGGCCTGAAGTGGGAGAAGTACTGGGAGGTCGTGAGCGACGCCCGCGAGATCTTCGGGCCGTGGAAGGTCAACGTGCACACTCTGGTCGGGCTCGGTGAGTCGGACCAGGACCTGCTGGCTCTGTTCGTCGCGCTGCGGGACCGGCAGATCTTCTCCTACCTGTTCTGCTTCAACCCGGAGCCTGACTCGCGCATGGCCGCCGAGGCGCAGCCGTCTCTCAGGCGCTGGCGCCGGGTACAGCTGGCCAGGCACCTGATCGAGGTTGAAGGCTACGGACTGGAGCAGTTCGGCTTCGACAGCAGCGGCGGGATCGCCCGCTTGGGCGCAGCCTGCTCCGCCATCGAAAAAGCCGTCGCGGACGGCAGGGCCTTCATGACCAACGGCTGCCCGGGCGAGAAGGGTGAACCTGGATGCACGAGGCCGTACGGTTCCTACCGGCCCGCGGAGCCGTTCCGGGACTACCCGTTTCTGCCGGCGGCGAGCGATCTCGAGGAGATCCGCCGCCAGCTGGGCCTGGAAGATGTCGTCGGGTGATAAGAGAGGTGGGCTGAGGTGCGAATCGTCGTGCCAGTTAAGGCGGTGCCCGATCTCGTCGAGGAGATCGATCTCACCGCGGACGAGACCGGCATCGAGCGGGAGTACCTGACGTTCGTGCTCGGCGAGTGGGACGCCCAGGCCCTGGAAGAGGCGCTGCTGCTAAAGGACGCCAGCGGCGCCGAGGTCGTGGCCGTCGGCCTCGCCGGTGACCCCGAGATCGACCAGATCCTCTACACGGCGCTCGCCAAGGGCGCCGACGGGGCCGTGAAGCTCGCCGACGCGAGCGGCGCCGTGTCGCCCGGACCAGCCGCGATCAGGATGGCGGACCGGGCCGCGCTCGTGGCCGGTTACCTCGAGACCCAGCCTGCCGATCTCGTGATCTCCGGTGTGCAGGCCGCCGACGACCTGGACGGGCAACTGCCGCCCACGCTCGCTGCGCTCCTCGATCTGCCGCACATCTCGGTGGCAGTCAGCGTCGAGGCAGAGGACGGCTCGGTCATCGTCCGCCAGGAGTTCGCCGGCGGGCGGTCGCACGAGCTGCAGGTGCGAATGCCGGCCGTGGTCGGCGTCCAGTCCGCCCGTCAGCCCCCTCGCTACGCCCCTATCGCTCGGATCAGACAGGCCATGCAGGCGGGAGGGCTTACCGAGCTGGCGGTGTCGCCGTCGGCGATCCGAAGCGGGGCGGTCGTGCGCCGGATGCACCGCCCGGAGACGAGCGACCAGGCCGAGATGCTAGAGGGCAGTGCCGGCGAGGTGGCGGATCAGATCGTGGGCCTGCTTCGCGCACGTGGCCTGGTGAAAGGGTGAACGACAAGTGAGCGGCAATGTGATGGTGCTCGCCGAGCACACGAACATGCAGGTCTCCGAGGGGACCTACGAGCTGATCGGCAAGGCGCACGAGCTGGCGTCCGCGCTGGGCGGGGAGACGGAGGTGGCCCTGCTCGGACCCGCCCAACTGGCCGCCCAGCTCGGCGGCGCCGACGTCGTGGTCTCCGTCGATCACCCGGCTCTTGCCGAGTACCTGCCGGAGGCCTACGAGCGGGCGCTGTTGGAGGTGCTGGCGCAGCGATCCCCGCGGCTGTTGCTGATCTCGAACGGGACTGTCGGCCTGGACCTGGCGGCCGGGCTCTCGGTGCGCTGGGATGCGCCGCTGGCCGCCTATGTGAGCGCGCTCGAGATCGACGACGGCGTCGTCGTCGCCACTGCGCAGATCCTCGGCGGCAAGGTGCTCGCGGAGCTCGAGCTGCCCGGCGAGCGCGCCATCGCCACCGTGCTCGGAGGCGCCTTCGGCGCGGTCACCGGCGAGAACGCCGCCAGCAGTGCGCAGGCCATCCATGTCACGCCGCCGGCCGGGCTCGACGCCCTGCGGATGTCGCTGCGACGAGTGGTCGAGGCGGACGGGGGAGACCTCGACATCAGCTCGGCGGAGATGCTGGTCTCGGTCGGTCGCGGGATCGAGTCGCAGGACAACTTGGAGATCGTGGCCGAGCTCGCCGACGCTCTCGGCGTCCCGCTCTCGGCGTCGCGGCCCGTCGTGGACGCAGGATGGCTGCCGAAGACCCGCCAGGTGGGCCAATCGGGCTTGAAAGTCAAGCCCCGGGTGTATCTCGCCCTCGGCATCTCTGGAGCTCCCGAGCACCTGGAGGGCATGCGCAACGCCGAGCTGATCGTGGCCTGCAACACCGATCCTGGAGCGCCGATCTTCGGCGTCGCCCACTACGGCACGACCGTGGATCTCTTCGATCTGGTTCCGGAGCTCGTGGGCAAGGTCCGCGGCTGACGATGACGGGCCAGCTCGGCCTGGTGGGCACGGCGGTGACGCGGCCCGTCTTCGAGGGCATTGGCCCGCTCGGAAAGGCGATCTTCTACGCCGTGGCCGCCGTGTCGACGGCCGTGTTCGCCTGGGGGGTCTGGCGCCGGGTGCGGAAGTACCGCATCGGCCGGGCGGCGGGACGCGGGCCGACGATCCGGGCTGCTCTCGGCGCCCGGCTGCGCTCCATCGGCAAGGGGGCACCGGTGGCGAGGGGCAACCGCGCCACCGGTGTGGCGCACTTCTTCATCTTCTGGGGGTTCCTGGTCGCCTTCCTGGCGACGGTCATCCTCACGGTCGACACCGACGTCGTCCGCAACCTCTCCCGGCTGATCGCCGGGCACGAGGACAGCTTCTTTCACGGCACTTTCTTCGTCGTCTACACCTTCGCGGTGGACACGTTGGGATTCGCGTTTCTCCTCGCCCTCGTCTACATGGCGGTTCGTCGAGGCATGCGCAGACCGTGGCGTCTCGGCTACAGCCGGGCCGGCACGCCCGCCGGCGGCTACTCCCGCAAGGCCATGGTGGAGGGCGACTGGCTCTTCCTGGGACTGCTCCTGGCCGTCCTCGTCACCGCGTATCTGCTGACCGGCCTGCGGATCCTCGGCCAGCACATGCCGTGGTTCACCGTCTTCAGCCCGTTCGCCAGGGTCTTCGCCGAGGCCTTCTCCGGCCTCGGCGTGACGGCGGCACAGGCCGTGCGCGCCCACACCGTCTTGTGGTGGGTGCACGCCGCCCTCGCGCTGAGCTTCATCGCCTACATCCCCTACTCCAAGGCCATGCACATGCTCGTCGACGGGGTGAACCTGATCGCCACGGACCGGTCGGCGACACTGGCGCTGCCCGCGCCGGTGGCGGATCACCCGGGCTATCAGGAGATCTCCGACTTCACCTGGAAAGAGCTGCTCGACCTCGACGCCTGCACGAGATGCGGCCGCTGCCACGAGGTGTGCCCGGCCCGCGCCGGCGGGGCGCCGCTCTCGCCGCGCGACGTGATCTTGGACCTGCGCCAGTGGGTGGACACCTCGACAGGGGGGATCACGCTGCTCGACCGCGAGCGGAGGCCTGAGCGCACAGGCCCGCTCGCCAAGCCCGACGGAGTCAGGATCGCCGGGGACGTGATCGATGCCGGCGCGTTGTGGTCCTGCACGACGTGCATGCATTGCGTCGACGTCTGCCCGGTGGGCGTCGAGCACGTGCCCACGATCGTCCAATTACGGCGCAGCCTGGTCGACGAGGGAGCCATGGACGCCACCTTGCAGCAGGCCCTGCAGAACCTGGCGACGCAGGGCAACTCGCTCGGGAAGTCGGCCCGGATGCGGGGCCGTTGGACCCGAGAGCTGGACTTCGGGATCCCAGACGCCCGCAAGCAGCCGGTCAAGTACCTGTGGTTCGTCGGCGACTTCGCCAGTTTCGACGAGCGGCTGCAGGAGAATTCCCGCATCCTCGCCAGGATCCTGCACGACGCGGGCGTCGATTTCGGCCTGTTGTACGAGGCGGAGCGCAACGCCGGCAACGACGTGCGCCGCGTCGGCGAGGAGGGGCTGTTCGAGGTGCTCGCCGAGCACAACATCGCCGCCCTGGGCGAGGCCCAATTCGACGAGATCTTCACGACCGACCCGCATACCCTCAACGCCCTGCGCAACGAGTACCCCGCGCTGGGGGCGAGCTACCCGGTCTGGCACTACACCGAGCTGCTCGCCGAGTTGTTGGAGGGCGGCGGCATCGGCGTCGGGCCGCTCGGTTACCGGGTCACCTACCACGATCCGTGCTATCTGGCCCGTTACAACGGCGTGGTCGAAGCGCCCCGGCGGATCCTGCGGGCGCTCGGCTGCGAGCTGGTCGAGATGCCCCGCCACGGCACAGACACCTTCTGCTGTGGCGCAGGCGGCGGCCGGATCTGGATGGACGACAGCCTCCTCGAGGAGCGGCCGAGCGAGAACCGCATCGGCGAGGCGCTGCGCCTGGGCGTGGGACAGTTCGTGGTCGCCTGCCCGAAGGACGCGACGATGTTCTCCGACGCGGTCAAGACGGTCCGGGCCGACGGTCGGCTCGCCGTCCGCGACATTACGTTGCTGGTACAAGAGGCCATCGCAAGGCTTGCCGAGCCCGGCGTTGTCGGAGAGACGGTGTGATGGCTGGCCACGATCACAACAACGCCGGCACCGGACGGGAGACGAAGCCATGACCATCGTCAACAAATGCAACCTGCCCGAGGACCTGTACTACCTGGTGGGCAAGCACGTTTGGGCGCGCCGTGACGGGGATCTGGTGACAGTCGGGATGACCGACGTCGCCCAGCACATGGCGAAGACCGTCGTCGCGGTGACTCCGAAGGCAGCGGGCAAATCAGTCGAGAAGGGTCGGAACATCGCCACCGTGGAGAGCGGCAAGTGGGTCGGCCCGGTCTCGGCGCCGATTAGCGGCGAGATCGTGGCGGTCAACGACGCTCTCGTCGCCTCGCCCAGCCTGGTCAACTCCGATCCCTACGGTGCCGGCTGGGTCGCCCGGTTGCGCCCGTACGACTGGGAAGCCGACCTCGCCGACCTCGTCACCGGGCCGGAGGGCGTCGAGGCCTACCGCCAGTTCCTCGATGCGGAGGGGATCACCTGCGAGTGATGGGGCGAGCCCGCGACCCGGTCCCGGCGGCACGCACTCCTCGGGAGGAGGACGACTCCGATCGGGTACCCTAACTTCAGATTAGCCATCTAATCTAGTGGGAAGATAGGATATGCAGGTCTGAGCTCGCTCATCAGCCCTGGACCGCAGCACCGTCACAATGCGCCCGGCCCCCATCGGGTGGCCGCCGCCTAGTCAGGAGGGAAGTGACATGGACGACACTGAGACCGGCACCGTTGCTTCGGCGGCGGCTTCCGGCGCGGACGAGCCCAAGCGAATGGCGATCATCTGCTGGAGCAACGACCTCGACCGGGTGTGGCCGGTGATGATCCTGGCCACTACGGGCGCCGCCTCGGGTCTCGAGGTGGACAAGACCGCCGACTGCATTGTGCTGCAATTCGAGATTCCGCTGGAGACGGTGTATTACACGATTCAGTTTGCACGGAAGAATGGGATTCGTTGCATTCTGAATCCGGCGCCGGC